>DITY01000277.1:13448-14590 GCA_002422955.1 Planctomycetaceae bacterium UBA6172 | reverse complement strand
CGAATCCGGTCCAGCAGCAATTTCTGCAGGTTGATCGAAAGCACGAACCATCCCGAGTTTCGCAGGTCGTCGCTCAGCAACCCGATCTCTCGGCGGAGTTGGAACTCTTCGGCGGGGGGGTAACAGAGGATCGCGAAGCGATAATTCCGCATCGTGCTGATCCGGGGCCCGTCGTCTTGAATCAGGTCCTGGCGCAGGGCCGCGATCGCTTCCGAAATCGACGACTGATTGAACAACGGCATGCTCATGGGGCACCTCGATCGGAGCCCACGGTATCCAGCAGGCCAACCGCGTCGGCCCACTGCTCCAAGCCGTCATACTTCCATTGGAACTCGAGCAGATCGCCTTGCCGGCGTAGGCCGACGGCCGGGATCGCTCGCAGTCGCCGGGTCACCGTGTCGTCATCCAGGCCGACGGAGGCGACGTAGGGATTGGCGACCAACGTGCCGGCGAAGTGAACTTGTCGCAGCAGATACATCAGGTAGGTCAGCGCGAGATCGCTGACTCGGGGAAACGGGATCGTCCGCGGGTCGCGTTTGGACGCCAGGATGCCCGCGGTCAGCGCCGAGGTCATCATCTTGCTGACGATCTTGCTTTTGGTGGCGTATTGCCAACGATCCGGCTGTTGAGCTTCCAGCCACGCGATCGCCATGTCGCTGTCGATGACGGGACGCGGACCTTGGGAGCGAGCGACAAGGAACTCGCCGGTGAACTTGCGGTAGATCGGGTCGGCCAATTGGGTGTGCCAATGGCAGATCAACACGCGGTCGGCGGGGTCCATGTCGCGCCAATGCCCGAGCACGGCCAGCGCGCCGGGGACGCTGTCGTAGCGGTGGCGAAAGTCGGCGATCAGCCGCTCCACGCGCAAGAAACTCTTGGAGCCAAAGATCGCTCGTTCGAAGGCGTGCTGCTTGGTAATCGGCCCGCCGGCCAAACCGCACTCCGCCCAATAGGCCCGCGATGGCTCCACCTCCAGCGTCGCCTTCATCATCCGCGTGTGCGGTTCGGTGGTTTCGCTGACCGGCTTCTCGACGGACGCGGGGCTCATGGCTCTCTCCGAAAGTGAGGCATGGGGTATGCCTCATCGATCGGGGCCAAGGCGGCGATCAGGCGTGAAGTCGCATCGCTGAGCGATTCGGGCA
>DITY01000277.1:11021-13375 GCA_002422955.1 Planctomycetaceae bacterium UBA6172 | reverse complement strand
TTTTCGTCATGGCGGCGGGCGGCTTCGCGGACGGCTTGGAACATCGCCCAGCGCCAGGTGTGGGGCAACAACCGTTCCAGGAGATCCTGGCCGCCGAATTCGCTGACCAAATCCGATCGCCACCAGCCCAATCGGCGTTCATCATCCCCGCCGGATTCGCCTGCCCAGGCGATGATCAGTTGTGCCGAGAGCAGCTCATCGATTTGCGACGCCGACAGCGACGACTTCAGCAAGGTGCTTGCGGTCGCACTGGGGGTACTCATCGAGTTCGTGTGCCTTATCGGGGGGCCGTCGTCATGACCAGCTACCCTGGAAAGCATACTTTTCGAGCCGCTCGCCCGCAATCCGACGGCCCCATCACGCAACCCAGATCATCGTGCCGAAGATGGCTGAAGATTGCCGAAGATGGCTGGCACCTACCGCAATCGGGTTTCCACTGCCCTAGGGCTTTCAGATTTCCCGCCACGAAAATGTCGATCGACTTTGCCGAAGCGTTCTCGGCAGCCTCACTGAGTCGCACTTCGATCACCACCCGAATATCCGACGGGACGACCGTCGCCGGCTCATCGCCGGCAGAAGCCGCAGCCGCGAGGAACGCCAGACAGACTGTCAGGAATTCGAAGCGATAAAGAAGTTGCCTACGAATCAAGAGTTCTGCTCCCAAGATTATCTTCGATCATTTCCAAAGCTCTTCGCCGCGGCACCGCTACGCTGAGCGCGAGCACGAGGGCTGGCATTTTCCTAACCTGAGCATGCTACCACGGCGAGCTATCTCGCCTTGCAGAGGCTCACCGCGATTGGCCGCCGCCCGCTGAAACGAAATACAGCGGGACACGCAGTCGATGCCCTCTACTCCGTTGCGGTTACGTCAGCTTGCTGACCCGCAGCCGTAGCGCATTGGCGATGACCGAAACGGAACTGAAACTCATGGCGGCGGCGGCGATCATCGGGTTGAGCAGAAGGTGGGCCGAGATCGGATACAACACACCCGCCGCGATCGGCACCCCCAGGGCGTTGTAGATCAGCGCGAAGAACAAATTTTGGCGAATGTTCCGCATCGTGTGACGACTGAGTTGGATGGCTCGGACGATGCCCCGCAAATCGCCCTTGACCAGCGTGACCCCTGCCGATTCGATCGCCACATCGGTTCCGGTCCCCATGGCGATCCCCACATCGGCTTCGGCCAGGGCCGGAGCATCATTGATGCCGTCGCCTGCCATGGCAACCTTATGACCTTCCGCCTTCAAGACTTTGATCCGTTCATGCTTGTCTTCGGGACGCACCCCGGCGTGGAATTCGTCAATCCCCAATTGCTCGGCCACGGTTCTGGCCGTCTTCTCGTTGTCGCCGGTGAGCATGATGATCCGCAATCCCAGGTCATGCAGGCTTTGTACTGCCTCGGCGGTCGAGTCCTTGATCGGGTCGGAAACGGCGACCAGACCGGCGAACTGCTTATCCACGGCGACATACATCACCGTCCGACCCTGCCGCTGCAACTCGTCGGCCCGGTCATCCAAAGCAGCGAGTTGTTGCACGTCCTGTTCTTCAAGCAGTGATCGCTTGCCGATGAGAATCGCCTTGCCTTCAACCATTCCGTGAACGCCGCCGCCCGTCACCGAGTTGAACTGCTCCACAGTCGGTACGGACAGCTTCCTGTCCTTGGCTCCGACCACAATGGCATGCGCCAAGGGGTGCTCGCTATTCTGTTCCACGCTGGCGGTAAAACGGAGCAGATCTTCTTCCGTGAAGGGGCTGGTGGGAATGCATTCGGTCAGCTTCGGTCGTCCTTCCGTCAACGTCCCCGTTTTGTCCACCACGACCGTATCGACCTTCTCGAGCGTCTCCAGCACTTCCGCGTTCTTGATCAGGACGCCCTCTGTCGCTCCCCGTCCGATGCCAACCATGATCGACATGGGCGTGGCGAGCCCCAAGGCGCATGGGCAAGCGATGATCAGGACCGCCACGGCGTTGACAAAGGCGTAAGCCAGGGCGGGTTGCGCCGGTTGAACGACGGCCCACACGACGAACGTGGCGATGGCGCTCAGCAGGACGACCGGCACGAAGTAGCCCGCCACGGTATCGGCGACCTTTTGGATCGGCGCTCGACTCCGCTGGGCGTCGGCGACCATGTTCACGATTCGCGACAGCACCGTATCCCCGCCGACCTTCTCGGCCAACATCAGGAACGAGCCGGTCTGGTTGACCGTCCCGCCGATCACGGAATCGTCCTTCTGTTTCTCAACCGGCATCGGTTCGCCGGTGATCATCGCCTCATCGACCGTACTGCGGCCTTCCGTCAGTCGACCATCCACGGCAATTTTTTCGCCGGGTCGCACCCGCAGGATGTCGCCCTC
>DITY01000277.1:9211-10916 GCA_002422955.1 Planctomycetaceae bacterium UBA6172 | reverse complement strand
ACCAGCGTGACGATCACGGCGGCCGCTTCGAAGTAGACATGAACCGTCCCGTGATGTCGGAACGCGTCCGGGATCAAGGACGGGAACAGAACGGCCACGAGACTGTACAGGTAAGCCGCCCCCGTGCCGATGGCGATCAGCGTGAACATATTCAGATTGCGGGTGACAACCGACCGCCATCCTCGCTCGAAGAACGGCCAGCCGCCCCACAGCACCACCGGCGTACTGAGCAGGAGTTGGAGCCACAGGAATAGGGTGCTTCCCAGCCAACGGTCGACCGGGACGCCGATCATCGGCAGCATCGATATCAGCAGCACCGGTACGCTCAAGGCGGTGGACACCCAAAACCGCAGGGTCATGTCGCGGAGTTCGGAATCGTCTTCCTCCGCATCGGGCTGGACCGTTTTCGGCTCCAGAGCCATGCCGCAGATCGGGCATTGCCCCGGTCCGTCTTGTTCGATCTGCGGGTGCATCGGGCAGGTGTAGATCGTCTTCGACGTTGGGGCCGCGGGCCGGGACCGTTCCAGGGCCATGCCGCACTTCGGGCAACTCCCCGGCTTATCGCTCTGCACTTCCGGGTGCATGGGGCAGGTGTATGCTGCCGATGCCTTTCCTTCGGAAGTGGGCGTTTGACTGTGGCCCTCGTGATCGGCGGCCGTGTTTGATTTTTCTCGTGATTGGCCGCCAAGAAACTTCTGTCGGCAATGTTCGCTGCAAAAGTAGACGGTCTGCCCGTCACGCTCGGCACTCCGGCCGGTCGCTTCATCCACGGTCATGCCGCAAATGGGGTCAATTGCCATGATCATTCAACCTTAACATCTGTCGCTCCTGTGAATGAAGATCACGGGACCATACTAAGAAACCTAAATCAAACGAGAAGTCCCAGCCCCCCAGTCTAACAGTTAAGTGTGAGACCGCCTGCTGCTGGTTCTCGGTTCGCTCGCCGCCCCGCATCTCTGAAGCGAAGAGACCACGTCCCGCTTCCACAGCGGGACGTGGTCTCTTTCACCGATACTCTTCCACGGAATGGGAAACTACTTGGCAATCGCCTTGCATGCCTTCGCGCACTTGCGGCATTCTTCGGCACACGCCTTCATGTGCTCATCGTCCGGGAACGCCTCGCAAGCCTCGGCACACTGGTCGCAACTCTTCGCACAGCAATCGGCCATCGTTGCCGAGAGCGGTCCGTTGCTCGCACAGACTTGGGAACAGGCTGCACAGCAGGTCGCACAATCCCTGCAATGCATCAGGGCCGAAAGGTGTTCCTTCTTGCCATCGGCCAACAGGTTCGCACAGTGGGTGGCGCAGAGGTCACATGCCCGCTGGCAATCCGAGCAGGCTTTCGCACACGCCTGCAGCTTGGAATCGACCTTCGCGTCAGCCTTTAGGCCCTGTTGGGCGCCCGCATCCACGCCGACAAAAGCAAGGGTGAGTGCCAACGCCATCATCCCGATTCCGAACATTCGATTCTGCATGGTAAATCTCCAAAACTTAGACCGCCTATCGACGCAGGTGACAGAAATTGCCATCTCGCGCCCAGCGACAGGTTGGGGTCGCTTACAATATGAAATCAGCCGGCGTGGTCCCTTAAAGACATTCCCGCGTCGACAGTTGACATAGTTTCCAGGTTTGCATCAAAAGCGGATCGGTCAACCCGCCACCTGGGTGGTGAATGGTCTTCTAGCGCGAAGGATTTATCTGGCTA
>DITY01000277.1:0-9144 GCA_002422955.1 Planctomycetaceae bacterium UBA6172 | reverse complement strand
AGCCGAGGCGGCGGATTTTTCGCATCTGCCGGCCACCGGCTTTGATCTTGACGGCTTTCCGCTCCTTTTCAGCCCGCTCTTTCGCGGCGGCAGGATCGACCATGTTCTTCTTACTGTTCGACTCGAGCATCGGCAGCAGGTTCTCGGCCGACTTGTAAAGGTAGTCCAGTTCCGCCTTCAGCTTTTTGACTGCCGTGGCATAGGCGGGCTTATCCGCCCCGGGCGTGATCTTGGGCTCGGCGATGGCCTTGTCCAGCGTCTTGACGTAGTCGACAGCGGCGGAGCGGAACTCCTTCATCGCCTCCTTCAGTTCGCCAATCGTCTTCGCCTTGTCGGCCTTTTTCAGCGCCGTCGAGATTCCTGTACCTTTTTCAAAAATCCCCAGAAAGGTGGCGGTTGGTTTCTTGGCCTTGGTCGCAGTTTGGAAATCGGCTTTGGCCTTGGACCAGTCCTCTGCAAATTTTGACAGGCAGGTGACCTCCCGAAACGTTTGAAGGGGACGACGAAACGAACGCATTGAAACGAGAGGAGAAACCCCGATGAAACCGCCAGCGGCGATAGCCTACCGCCATCGTTCAAGGAACGACATCTTTGTTTTTCAGAATGCCGTCGAATCACTTCGGCGCNNTGCTGGTAGCGCGCCCATGATCGAGAAATCCGCCTCAGGGGCTGAGGGAACTGCGCCCTGAAAGCAAGATTTCGTAGAAAATACCCACACCCGCGACCAACTCATCCGACTCAGATCAACAAACGGCCTTCAGTAGTCGTTCTGACTAGTTCGGGTTGCGATTCGTCACGTGCTGGGCCAGTTCCTGTCGGCAACTGGCAATGGTTTCAGGCGTCCAACGCCCATCCGACCACCCTAGCTCGTCGGGATTTCCCCCGGCCGATACGCAGGTAGCCAGCGGCAGGGCAGGAGAGCCAAAACCGCTAGGCATGACAGGCACATAAAGCCAATTTTGAGGGCGCGGATCCGGGCTTCGGCGTTAATGATGAGCGCTTCCTCCATTTGACTACTTGTTGCCGAGGTGTTGCCCAAGCGGTCCTTCAATTGCACATCGCTGAAGAAGTTGAGGTTCGTCAGGTCGACCTCATTTTTTAGCTCGGCGGTGATGACGGGATTGTTGGTGGCATTGGCCACGATCGACATGCTCAATATTCCCACCAACAGGGCGCCGACCAAAGCCGTGCCCACTGCCGCGGCCAGGTTCTGCGTCACTCCGCGAAGCGAGCCGACATCACCTGCCAGTTCCTTGGGCGCAGCGGTAACGAGCACATTGAACAGCAGGGTTACCAAGGCCCCCTGTCCCAGGCCGACGATGACTAAACCCACAACCACCGGCGGCACGCTCCAATCGTTGCGAACCGTGTAGGCCAGCCATGCGGTCCCGATCGCAACCAGTACAAACGCCGCAGACGCAATCTGCCGAGGAGTGAACCGGTTGTACAGCCGAACAATGAGAATGGCAGTGAAAAACACCGTGAGCATGAACGGCATCATGGCGATCGACGTTTGAAACGCGGGGCGTCCCTGGACGATCTGGATGTAAAGCGGCACCGCAAAGTTGATGGCCCCTTCCACGCCCACTATGAGGAACAGCGCAAGGGCCGTCATCCATTCTCGCGGCGAGTCCACGACCTCGAGGGCCATAAGCGGAGTCTTACCACGACTCGACTGCCGCTGCGACCAGGCGAGAAACGCTGCCACAAAGGCAATGCCGATGACAATCAGTACCGGCGCCGGCGAAATGCCAGCCAAGTCGAAGGGCGCCGCTGGCCGGGGCAGCAGCACGCCCCAGTTACGCAGATTGTTAAATCCAAACGTGATAAAAATAATGCCCACCGCGGAGAGCACCACGCCGAACACGTCGATACCTACGTGGGGTTTACCCACCGAAGTCTTCAACCGGGTGCTGAGCAACAGGATGGCCGCAGAGTGCACAATCAGCAGGCCAAACGCCCACCGCCAGCTCAGGAACGTGGCAACCGTGCCGACGATGACGAACGCTAGCACGCCCGCGATCGCGCGGGCCGAACCCAACCAGCCCACCGCTTCTGCCTGCTGTTTGCCGCGATAGTGATCGGCGATAAGTACCACTAGCGTTGGAACCAGCGCGGCCCCCGCGAAGCCCGCGAGCCCTTGGCCGGCTAGCATGATTTCGGCGGTGGGACTTACTACCATGGTCACCATCGCCAACAGAAACAGTCCCACCGCCGCTTGGAAGAAAATCTTCGATCCGAATCGCTGACCGAGCTTGGCCCCAAGCATGATAAAGCCCGACACTCCGAGCGAATACAGCACCACAGCGGTGCCGATGGTCGTCGGCGGAACGCCGAAACTTTCGACCATGCCTCCCATGGATACGGGTAGCGAGGCAACGTTGAATGACATCAACATTTGCCCCATGGCAATGACGATCATAGGGATCCACGAGTCGCGAGTTTCTTCCAGCTCAGGACTAGCGGATAGTGCTTTCGAACCCATAACAATCATACCTCGGGTTGGGAGACAAATAGATCCATGCCCAAATACTGGGAGACGAACTTTGCCACTTGCTGGCCCTTCACACTGTTGCCAGCCTGGTCGAGCAGCGGCGAGAATGTCCCCACGCCCCCCTTCCCAGGCGACACCGCCACGATGCCGCCACCAATGCCGCTCTTACCCGGCATGCCAATGCTGTAGAGCCAGTCGCCGGACGTTTCGTAGAGGCCGGCCGTCGCCATTACCGCCAGCACGTAGTGACAAACCATCGGCTCGACGACCCGCTCCCGGGTTAGCGGATTGACGCCACCATCGGCCAGCGTCGCTCCCATCACGGCCAGATCCTTGGCAGTCACGTTCAAGGAACACTGCTTGGTATACAGTTCCACCGCCTCGGCCGGGTCCATGTAAATGCGACCAAAACTTTGCAACATCCGCGCGAGGCTCTGATTGCGAAAGTTGGTTGCCGAGGCTGACTCATACACTTCCTCGTTCAACGCCAATTCCCGTCCCGCAAATCGGGAAAGGCCTTGGTGAATGAACTGCCATTTTTCGTCCATGTTCGCGCCGGGCACGAGGCTTGTCGTGGCGATGGCTCCCGAGTTGACCATCGGATTGGTCCGTCCGCTGTCCCCACGCTCGACCCCTTCGAGCGAGTTAAAGGCTCGCCCCGTAGCGTTCACGCCAATCTTGTCGCGCAGCTCGTCGGTCCCCAGCACTTCTGCCACCAAGGCGAACACAAACGGCTTCGACACGCTCATGATCGTGAACGGATAGTCGAACTCTCCGACGGCGTAGACCTTGCCCGAAGTGCCAACCAGGCAGATGCCAAACAGCTCGCTCGGCACCCTCGCAAGCGCAGGATAGACCTGCGAGTTCTGCCCCTCGGTCCCAGACTTGAACTGGGCGTAGGCTTGCTCAATAAGCTTCTGGATTTCACCGGGCTCTGGCAGATTTCCGGTCGAAACGAAGGGCACCCCTGTTGGACCTGTCGCTGGCGATTGGTTACTCATGAAGAGTGCCTCCCAGGCGTTGCGTTATTTCAACGCCAATTTGTTCATGGAATGTCGATTGGGCCGCGGATGACACCCATCGAGTTAAAACAGCAGTCGAAGTCGGTCAGAAAAGCAGCAGGCGGCTCACACGCAGATCGCGAGATTGGCATTCCTACCCCGACGGAGCTCTATTTAGACGGAACTCTTTGTTAGAACGAGCCCTCGACGAATTTGATAATCGCCAGCGAGACGCGAGTCAAGTGCCACCCTTTTCTAGGTTGGCCTAGTTCGTTTTTTGCTTGTCCGAATGCAGCGTGCGATAGGTGCGTGGCAAGAAAGTTGGACATGCGTTTCTTTAAAAGGGGGTTACCACACCTTACCCTTGGATCACCGACATGGCCCAGCAGCCTTTGGACCAGGTTTTGGAGTTGTTTGGCTACCAGGTCACGAATAGGGAGCGGGACGAAAAGCAGGTGTTTCTGTACGCTCGGCCGCAACCGCATCGGGTGTGCTGTTCGACCTGCGGCAGTGGGCAGGTGATTTGTCCGCGGCGAGTCGACGCGGACGATTCGCAAGCTCCCGATTGAGGCGGTGCGATCTGAACCTGGCGCGTTGGAACGTGAAATCCGCCTGCGGGATCACTCCGCGCGGCTGCCAACAACGTCGGATGGCACGCTTCGCCCGATGTACGCGGTCAGTGGTAAGTACGACTTCATAACCACGTCGTCGTTCATCGCCCTGAGGTTCCTCACCTGTGATCAGGGCGAAGGCTCGCTCGGCAAGTTTTGCTGAGGCTCTTCGATCGGAGAAATTGGCTCTGCCGGGAAGCAACCTGAGCACCGCACCGATGCGGTTGGGGAATGCGGCGGCGGGCTGCGACCAATCACCACCGCTTCAGCACTTGCCAATGGACCTACCCGGGGCCAAGTCATGCCGTGTTGATCGAGCAGGCAATGGTCGCCGGCCTTAAGCCGACCCATCAGCACCGCATTCTTACGAAGCCCAATAATCAACAGGTCGCTCGGCAGCGAGCAGACGGCAAATGGCCTTTCGCTAACAAAATTGACGCGACTCTGCATAAAGCCCCGGTCCGGTGGGTTTAGAATCACGAAGCGATTTGCCCGCCGCGCCAGATCGGCAGGCTTGATGTCGGCCCGCGCGCGGGCCGTGACTCCTTGAGGCGATGAGGTTTGCTGATGCCGGGTACCGTTTATGCCTTGTTGATCGGAATCAATGACTACCCCGCGGACGTGGGCCCTTTGACGGGGTGTTCGAATGATGTCGATCATGTTCACGACTATTTGAAAGCCGTCCGCGGCGTGGAAACGCTCGCCGTTGAAGTGCTGAAGAATGCCGATGCGACTCGGGCAAATATCATCGCCGGGATGCGTGGCCATCTAGGGCGGGCCAAGGCAGGGGATGTGGCGGTCCTGCACTATTCCGGACACGGCGCGCGGTGCAAATCGGCCGCGGCGTTCGCGCCGTACTTCCCTGACGGGATGGACGAGGGACTCGTCTGCTTCGATAGCCGACGTCCCGGCGGATTTGATCTGGCCGATAAGGAATTGGCGATCCTATTCGCGGAGCTGGCCGAGCCGGGGCCGCACCTGGCCGCGATCTTCGATTGCTGCCACAGCGGTTCAGCGACTCGATCGGCGGATGACTTCACCAACCTGCAAGCCCGGCAGACACACACCGTTTACGACGAACGGCCGCTGGAAACGTACCTCGACGGCTACTACGCGCGGCTGCTGCAGCGCAAGGTCCCGCTCGAAATTCCTCAGGGCCGACATGTCTTGCTCGCCGCCTGCCAGCGGTATCAAAAGGCGTTTGAAAGCAAAGATCATGCCGGTGTCTTCACCAGCACGATGCTGGAGGTCTTGGAAAAGTCGGGCCCGGGGATCTCCTACGCCGATCTATTCGTTCGCTGCCGGGCCGCGGTCCGCAAGCGGGCTGATCACCAAGACCCCCAGTTCGAAACGTTCCGTGGGTTTCCCGCCTACAGCGGTTTCCTGGGCGTGGCCGCCGCGCGAGCCCCACGGCGTTACAGCGTCCAATTCGAAGGCCGCGGCTGGCGGGTCGCCTGCGGCGCGATGCAGGGGTTGCCGACCGACAAGGAACAACGCGTCGAGTTCGCCCTGTACCCCGAGCATCCCCCGTCCCCGGAGAAAGAGGGCGAGGTCGAACAACCCGTGGGTCGCGCGGTGACCACCCATATCGGTGCCCAGAAGAGCGGCGTCGCATTGCTCGACTTCGCCACGCCCCCCGCGGAGGGCGAGCGGTTCCAAGGCGAGTTGACGACGCTCCCGGTGCCGCCGCTTTGCGTGTTCGTCGATGGTCCCGCGGATGCGTGTCGTACGCTGCAGGAACGGTTGGCCGGGATGCGCGACCAGTCGCACGGGATCGCGTTGGTCAGCGAGGATTCCTCCGCTTGCCGCTACGCCCTGCGGGTGCTACCCGATCGCTACGAATTGACGATTCGCGAAACGGACCAGTTGCTGCAGGCATCGATCGGGCATTCCCAAGCGTCGGCCGAGTATCTGTTTGAAGTACTGAAGCGGATCGCGACTTGGGAGCGGGCGACACGGCTGCAAAACCCAACGACCCAGATGCATCGGGAGGACGTGCCGTTCCATTTCTATCAGCGGGTCGGCGACGAATACCAGCGAATCGATGCGAATGAACTGACGATCGATATCGAGCAGATCGACGGCGAGTGGCAGGTGGTGGAGGGGACCTTTCGCGCGGAGAATCACAGCCAACAACCGCTCTACCTGCTGCTGGTTTATCTGTCGGAACAGTACGGCATCCTGCCGCAATTCAGTGAGCCGATCGAACCGTCCGCTGCGCCGGTCACGATCACCTTGGAGGGCGAATCCGAGTTCCACATCACGCTCGAAGACGACGAAGGGGACCAGGCGATCCATCGCTTCAAGCTGATCGTCGCCACTGAGCCGATCGACGATTTCCTGATGCAGCAAGATCCGATCGAGATCGGACTGGTCCACGACGGTCGGGGATCACGCGGCGCGAAAGGTTTGAATGCCGGAGCGACGCGAGACAGGCTGTATCACCGCAACGAATGGTTTACCCAGGACATGACGATTCGGTTGGTGCGTCGTTTGGGCCATGTCGGCAAAACGGATCTGGTCCTTGTCGGCGGCCAAATCACGATCAAAGCTCATCCGTCACTGCAGGCCGGCGTCGGCCTGGGATCGGTCAAAACGGGCGCCTGCTCCGCCACGACCGCCGCCGATCGGATGTTAGAACGGGAAGGGCTGCAGCGGCTGTCATTCGGCCCGCCCCGAGGCCCGGACCAAAGCGTGTTGGAGTTGACCGATATCCGGAACAGTGAAGTGCTCCGTGATCAACCGCTCGAGATCGAACTGGCGCACCCGCTCGGCGAGGGCGAATCGATCCTGCCGGTTTCGTTTGACGGCGAGCAATTTCAGCCCATCGGCTCGTCTAGCCAAGGCGACGAGGGCCGGACGCGGATTCGCATCCACGAACTTCCCTCCTCGGCCCCAAATGATCGCCGCGGCCAAGGCCCAACGATCAAGCTTTCATTCTTCAAAACCCGCTTGCTGCGAGAAGCGGACAACTCGCCTACCCGCGCGTCGACAGCGACCGACCCGAGTTAGCAACACTAGTAAGGTACAACTACAACCCTACTAAGGTACCGGCCAGGAATAGGTCATCCAGGTATCGTCTGGGTTAGGCTCCTCAGTGGGAACTGGTTCGCTAGTCGAGTACTGCTCCTCTTCGAGCACGGCGTCGTCGGGATAGTCACTGCAGCCCACAGCGTAAAAAACAGAGCGAGAATCGAACATTAGCTCAACGCCTGGTGGAGGCGTCGACTCCGCGTCAGGCGCAGGGGCTGGCAGCACCGCGGGTACAGGAGTCGATGTAAAAGTCGTGATCCGTAGGGTACGGGAGCCATTCTGCCCCCGTTCCCGTGTCCCCGTGATCAGAAACGTCCGCGTCCCTGGTCGTTCCTGATTGTCAGCGCCATCTGCGTCTTTGATGGAGGTGGACACCATGAAATGAAAGCTGCGGTTTCCTTTACTCGCACTGTTCGTTTCATTCAATTCGGTAAGGTGAACGATATATTTTTCACTGAGCTGCAGCTTGGCGGTGTTGGCTGCCGTCGGGTGATCAACCGCATCGTAGAGCCAAACCCTTAAAGTGGCTTGATCGGGATTGCTGCCCCCACCCTGCACTTTTCTTTCCGTCACATGCGCGACGATCCCTTCAAACCCATCCCCCGGTGGTTGGATTTTCCGATCTCTCCACACCCACGATCCCCGATCCGTGCCCATCGGCTTAAACGGCTTATTGAGAACCGACAAATTTCTCGGTGGATCCGGCGGGCCACCCGGAATCTGAGCTATGGCAACGCTTGCGAGCAAGCCAAAAGGAAGGACTCGTGAGAAAATAAACCATACGGAACTTCTAACGACTTCTAATCTCATCGAAAACGCTCTAGGTGAAAAAAAGAGAAGCTAAAGACGGATGACCTACTTATAAAAATCTCCAAGGAGTATCGCTCAAATCAAATCATTTCACGAACAAATCAAATCAGGCTCCTAGGAAGGGTAGGTGAATTGCATTGCGTGCGGATCTCGCAGTGGCTGGGCCTCCGAATCCCGCCTCGGCAGGACGCCGAGTCTCCTCCACCTCGCTACCGATTGATTAGGCGTCCCTTATCCGATCATTGCCAGCTATAGGTAAGCCAAGTATCGTTCTCGTCATGGGTTGCAGGGTATTCTGTCGATTGATAGTACTCTTCCTCTTCCAGTACGGCATCGTCAGGATAGTCGCTACAGTCGATCTCCTGATCACCGCCGCTTGAGGCAGAGCCGTTAATGACCAACGTCGTTATGCGTAGCGTGCGATCGGAATTTTGCGTCTGTGGCCCCTCTGGCATATTAGGGTTTACAGGCCGACTTTTGAGGCCCGTCCCAGTAATGAAAAAGAGTCGGGTCTTGCCGTTCTGCAGCGATTCGCCCGCAGGATTGGTTACCTCTGATCGCAATATATAATGAAACGTTCGCCTTTTTTTATTTTTGCTATTCGCCTCGTTGTTGGCGTTCAAGACTAGGTTATAGGTTTCGGTAAGAATCAGCTTTCCCCCGCTGACACTTGGGGCCTCGTATAACCGAATCACCATTTCCGGAGTCGATGTAAGCGAGGCTTGACGAACATAGGCGACGAAAGCTTCGGAGCCATTTCCAGGCGGCTGGTTTTTCTGGCCTCTCCATAACCAAGGCTTACCTCCCATCAATCGCGGCTGATTGAGAACGGCGTGAAACGGTGCCGGTGGTGTCGGTGGTGGACCAGGCTGAGCTATGGCATTGATTGCGAACACTCCGCACAGAATCGATACCGTTATCGCCCAGCCGAAAAATTTGCCAACAGCATCAAATCTCATCACGCGAAATCCACGAGTAAAAAAAGGAACCCTCGATAAGTCGCCCGTAGTTTCAATGGCCGTTCGTTGCGGAACGCGCCAGGAAATCGGACCAGAAACGCAGATTATTTGTTTTCGAGGTTCAGTTCAACAAAATTCCTCGCAATATCTTCGGGGTAGTGGCATAATCGGCTGAGTGCCTTGCCGCCAAGCCGGCTGACGTTGCGGGGCGCTGGTGGGGGTCGTGCCCGCCGACG
>DITY01000016.1 GCA_002422955.1 Planctomycetaceae bacterium UBA6172 | reverse complement strand
GGTTGCCGCTATCATGGAGGCCGGTCGATTGGCCCCTGTGGTTCGCCGAGGTAAAGGCAATGCGAATGACCCGCCCGATTTTGTGGTCGCTGATGGCCACGCTGTTGATCGCCACGGCGCAGGCGACTGAGCCGCTCGACGTTTGGCCCAACCTTGCTCCCGGCGAGTCGGCTCGATCGGTAGGCGAGGCGTTACCGGCGCGATCCGAGGAGCAACCGACAGTGACACGGATGGTGAACATCACCCGCCCGACGCTTTCGGTACACATTCCGGAACATCCCAACGGCGCCGCCGCGATCATCCTGCCCGGTGGTGGCTTTTCGCGCGTGGTCCCAGACAAGGAAGGGACGGAAGCGGCCCAGTGGCTTACCCGCCATGGCGTCACCGCGTTCGTCTTGAGCTACCGCACGACCGAAGATTCCACGGCCAAGGGTTGGGTCAAGCCGCTGCAAGACGTACAGCGCGCCATGGCGGTGATTCGCTCGCGAGCCGACCAATGGAATTTGAATCCGGAGCGGATCGGCATCGTCGCGTTCTCCGCCGGCGGTCAGGTCGGCGCGCGGCTGCTGTGTGACGTGGGGCGTTTGACCTACGACCGGATCGACGCGCTGGATGATACGTCGCATCGACCCGACTTCGCGGTCCTGGTCTATCCTTGGAACCTTTATGATCCCGCCACCGAGACGCTGGTCGATCGGTTGGTCGTTCCCAGCGATTGTCCACCCACCTTCTTGGTTCACACCCACGACGACCGGTCGAGTGCTTTGGGCACCGTCCTGTTTTACGCGGGGCTAAAGCGCCACAACTTGCCTGCGGAACTGCACGTGTTCGGCAACGGCGGACACGGCTATGGGCTACGGCCGGTGGAGGGTTCGCTGATTTCGACCTGGCCGGAGCATGCGGCGCATTGGCTGACCACCATCGGCATCGTGACGAAATAGTTGCCTACGACGTTTTGCGACCCCCTTAACCTAAGAGTTATCAACATGTTGGATCGGCGAACCTTTTTGCATGCTGTCGGTGCTGGGGCCGTCGCGCTGCCGGCCCTTCACCCGGCTATCGGCCCGCTCAACGCGTGGGGCGGAGAATCGGAGGCGATGCCACGCAAGCGACTGGCGGTGGTCACAACCGAGTGGCGTTATCACTCCCACGCCTGGCACATGGCCGAACGATTTTTAGTTGGCTATCCGATGCAGGGGCATTGGCATCGGCCTCCGATCGAGGTGGTCAGCGCTTACGTCGACCAACGGCCGGAGAACGATCTGAGCGTCCGGCGGTCCGAGGAGTTCAAGTTCCCGCTTTATCCGAACATCGCCGAGGCCCTCCGCTGCGGCGGCGATCGGATGGCTGTCGATGCGGTGCTGATCATCGGGGAGCACGGTAAATATGAGAAAAGTGAATATGGTCAAACGAAGTATCCACGCTATGAGTTCTTCAAGCAGGTGACCGACGTCTTTCGCCAGGATGGTAGGACGGTGCCGGTGTTCAATGACAAGCATCTGTCTTGGAAATGGGAGTGGGCGAAAGAGATGTACGACATCTCTCGAGAACTCAACTTCCCGTTTACCGCTGGTTCATCGTTGCCGGTGACCTGGCGAATGCCCGCCATCGACATGCCCTATGGCGCGGATGTGGAGGAAATGCTGTGCGTCGCCATGGGCGGTGTCGATAGCTACGACTTTCATGCGTTGGAGGTGATCCAGTGCATGGCCGAGCGACGTCGCGGAGGTGAAACGGGAGTTGTCGCGCTACAGGGCTTGCGCGGCGAAGCGGTCTGGAAGGCGATGGCCGCCGAGGATTGGGCGAGTGGCGGTTGGGATCCGCGGTTGATGGAGGCCTGCCTGTCACGCAGTCACACGCTGGCACAGCCCGAGAGCTTCAGTCATCGCTATCCGACGCACGAGCAGATTCGAGAGTGGGTCAAGGATCCGGTCGCCTATCGCTTCGAGTACGCGGATGGGGTCAAGGCTACGATGCTGCTGCTGAACGGCTTGGTCGGCGACTTCACGTTTGCGGCGAGATTGAAAGGGGAAGCCGAGCCGCTGTCCACGCTCTTTCAACTACCGCCCAATCCCAACGTCGTCTATTCGGCCGCGTTGATGTCCAAGGCGGAGGAGACGTTCCTCACCGGCAATTCGCCCTATCCGATCGAGCGAACCCTGTTGACATCGGGCCTGGTCGAAGCCGGGGTGCGGTCGCTGGGGACCGGCCAGCAGCGACTCGAGACGCCTCACTTGGCGATTCGCTATCAGGCACCACGCGAATCGACCTTTGCGCAGCGCTAACGCCCGTCACAGGATCGGGTCGCCTTCACCAATACCTGGGCTAATCGATGATGAAATTCGTTGTGATCTGGTTATGTATCTGCGGTCTTGGGGTCAGCACAGCCTTGGCACAACCACGGAATGTCGAGCGTACCTTATTCGATTTCGCTGCGCCGGGTGCCGAGCGAGAGTGGCAAACGGTCAACGACGGCGTGATGGGTGGCCGCTCGTCCGGGCGGTTCAAGATCACGAACGAGGGGACGTTGGAGTTTAGCGGCACGTTGTCGCTCGAGAACAACGGCGGGTTCGCTTCGGTTCGGTCGCGATTGAAACCGATCGGGCTGAATGCGGGTGACACGCTCGTCATCCGAGCTCGCGGGGACGGTCGCGAGTACACCTTCAACTTGTACGTTCCCAGCCGGACGGTCGCCTTCTCCTATCGCACGACATTTCGGACCGAGAAAGACCAGTGGGTCGAGGTCGAGTTGCCGCTCGATCGATTCGAAGCGACCTCGTTCGGACGAGTCGTATCCGGTCAACCGCTCGTCCCCGGCAACGTTCAGGGTGTGGGCGTCCTCCTTGGCGACAAGCGGCCGGGTGCGTTCCGGCTGGAACTCGGATCGATCCGCGTCCGATCCCAAGCCCCTGAGGACGAGGCACAGGAAGTCGCGCCGACCACCGATGGCTCATGGTCAGCAATTTCACAGTTCTTTGAGCCCCCGCCCGACCTTCAGGCAGACTTGGGAAATTACCGCTCGCCTTTGTTGTTCGCGGACGGTCGGGAGGTCCGAACACCAGACGATTGGCAACTTCGCCGCGACGAGATTTTGCAATCCTGGCACACGCTGATGGGAGCTTGGCCCGAGTCGAACCCGCAGCCCGCGGTTCAATATCTGGAGACGACCCGCCGCGAAGATCTGACCCAGCACAAGGTACGGATCGAGGTCGCTCCGGAGGTTTCGACCGGCGATGCGTACCTGCTGGTGCCCGATGGCGACGGCCCATTTCCGGCGGTTTTGGTCGTCTACTACGATGCGGCCACCGGGGCGGGGCTGGACAAGGAACTGCGTGACTTCGGCTATCAGTTGGCCAAGCGCGGGTTCGTCACACTCTCGATCGGAACCCCCTCACGGACGCAGTATCCGAGCGATCAAGACGTCCGTTTACAGCCGCTTTCCTTTTTGGCATTTGCCGCGACCCAGTGTGGCAACGCCGTGGCGAGTCTGCCCCAAGTCGACCCGCGGCGGATCGGCATTGTGGGCCACTCCTATGGCGGCAAGTGGGCGATGTTCGCGTCCTGTCTGTCGGACCGATTCGCCTGCGCGGCATGGTCCGACGGGGGTGTGGTTTTCGACGAACGTCGCGGCAACGTCAATTATTGGGAGCCCTGGTATCTGGGTTTCGATCCCCAGCGACAGCGTAAACCGGGCATTCCGTCCGAGGAAAACCCGCGCACCGGCGCCTACCGCCAGATGGTCGAAGCGGGGCATGACTTGCACGAACTGCACGCCCTGATGGCGCCGCGGCCCTTTCTCGTTTCCGGGGGTTCGGAAGATCCGCCAGAGCGTTGGCGGGCACTCAATCACTCGATTGCCGTCAACCGCTTGCTCGGCTATGAAAATCGCGTGGGCATGACCAATCGGTCGGGACATACCCCGACCGCGGAGTCGAACGAGCAGGTCTATCAATTCTTTGACCACTTTTTGAAGCGGCGTGCAGATGAGTCGAAGTGAACGGCCGACCGGCGGGGTTCGGTACGAGAATCGGGGGCGGGTAGTGTTGGTCAGCGGCGGGGCCAGCGGCATTGGACATGCGATTTGCCAGGCGTTCGTCGACTCGGGCGCGTCGGTCGTCTGTCTGGATATCTTCCAACCGGAGATCGACAGCTTGACGGCGGAGGTTGCGGCTGTGTTCGGCGATACCTCCCGCGAAGAGGATTGCCACCGGGCTGTCGAATTCGCGGTCGAAACCTTTGGCGGGCTCGATGTCTTGGTCAACAACGCGGCGATCCAGCCCAAAGAGTCTTATCGCCCGCTGCATGAACTCGAGACCCAAGTTTGGCAGCGGATGGTCGATGTCAACTTCACCGGCTACACGCTGTTGGCTAAACAGGCGATCCCAGTGATGTTGCGGCAAGGCAGCGGTGTGATCATCAACCTGTCGAGTGGCCAAGGAGGTCGTACCGCGCGGCAAGTCGCCGCCTATGGCCCGATCAAGGCGGCCAATCGGATGCAGGCGCGGCAGTGGGGGGTGGAGTATGCCCGTGATGGCATTCGCGTCCTCTCCGTTTCACCTGGCGCGATCGATACGCCGTTGGTCCGGGCAACGCTCGCCGAGCAAGGGGGTGGCGAGGAATTGGCCAACCGGCATCCGCTGGGGAGGATCGGCCGACCGGAGGAAATCGCCTCGGCGGTGTTGTGGCTCTCGAGCGACGATGCCTCCTTCATCACCGCGACCGATATCGAAGTGGACGGCGGCCTGGGCGCCTTCGGGGCCTTCGCCGACCCCTACCCCAAGTCAACGCTGTCCCCAAGCTAATGCCGCGGCAATCTTTCCCAATCGCGACGCGATGCCGGCGGGTCGGAATCGCGACGCGGTGCCAGCACTTAGCCGTGGGTGAACGCCCGCGGAACGGTCTGCCTGCATGGCGATGACGGATTCGTCAGAACGGCGGCGAAATTTCCGTTGTGAGCCTTTTGGGAATCGTCCCGTCCCCCAGGTCGGTCTTGTTACAATGGATTGACCATCGGGATGTGATTTCGTTTTCAACCCGCAGCGGTGCGTCGGAGCTTCATTCCCTCCCGACCATTGCCGTCCCGCCCACTTCCCTTCCGATCGCTCGCCTATGTTCGGTCAGTTTTTTGTCACCACGCCGGTCCGGTTTGGCATCGCCGTCGCGTCGGCCATGTGCCTGGTGCTTTTGCCCGAAACGAGCAATGCCCAGCAACGCGTGTCGTTCAATCGGGACATTCGGCCGATCCTGTCGGATGCCTGTTTCACTTGTCACGGTCCCGACCTCAACCAGCTCACGGCCGGATTGCGACTCGATGTCCGCGATTCGGCGATCGGCGCGGCGGAGTCCGGCGCGCACGCGATCGTGCCGGGGGACCCCGCCGGGAGCGAGTTGTTGCGGCGGGTTGCGAGCGACGAGGATGGCGAGCGGATGCCACCTCCGGAGACGGGCAAACGACTCAACGCGACGCAGATCGAATTGCTGCGAAACTGGATTACCCAGGGTGCCGAGTATCAGGAGCACTGGGCGTTCATTCCCCCGCAGCGGGCCACGCTCCCCGAAATTCTGCAGCGTTCCTGGCCGCGGAACCCGATCGATCATTTCGTCCTGGCCCGTCTGGAACGCGAGGGTTTAGCACCGGCTCCCGAGGCCGACCGCGCGACCTTGATCCGCCGGTTGTCGCTCGACCTGACGGGCCTGCCGCCAACGCCCGCCGAGTCCCAAGCGTTCCTGCAGGACGAGTCCTCGGACGCGTATGAGAACTTGGTCGAACGCCTGCTCGCTTCGCCCCACTACGGGGAACAGATGGCGCAGCGATGGTTGGACCTGGCTCGCTACGCCGATAGCAACGGTTTTCAAGCCGATGGCAGTCGTGACATGTGGGCTTGGCGGGATTGGCTGATCAACGCTTACAACCGCAACTTGCCGTTCGATCAATTCACGATCGAACAACTCGCCGGCGACATGCTCCCTGACGCGACGCACGACCAATGGATCGCCAGCGGTTTCAATCGCAATCACCGACTCAACGGTGAAGGCGGCCGGATCGCAGAGGAATGGTTTGTCGAAACGGTGATCGACCGGGTCGAGACCACCGGGCTGACCTGGCTCGGCCTGACGCTCGGCTGTTCCCGCTGCCATGACCACAAGTACGATCCGATTTCGCAAAAGGAATTTTATCAACTCTTCGCATACTTCAATTCGGTCGACGAGAGTGGTGTGCTGGAGAACGATGCCAACACGAAGCCGCTATTGTCGGTCGCGACCGCTGAACAAACGGCGGAGCTGGCAAAGCTCAAGTCGGCGGCCGAAGCGGCGGAGTCCCGACTCGCCGCGGCGGAGCAACAACTGCCCGAGCTGATCGCGCAGTGGGAACCCGGATTCGCGGAGTCGCTCGCCAGCCAGGAGCCGATTTGGACGCTGCTCAAGCCCGCGGCGGTGAAGTCGCTCGGTGGGGCGTCCTTCGAACCTCAACCAGACGGTTCGTACTTGGCAACCGGGACGAACCCGACGAACGACACTTATGAGATCCAGATCCCTCTGCAACCGGGACAACTGACCGCGGTCTTATTGGAATGTTTTCCCGACGAGCGGTTGCCCAACCAGAGTCTTGGCCGCTACGCCAATGGCAACTTCGTCTTGACGCGTTGGGAGGCCGAGTGGGCCGCCGCCGATTCGTCCGAACCGCGTCCGTTGAAGGTGGCTCGCGCGGAAGCGAACTTCTCACAGGCCGGCTGGGAGATCGCATTCGTGAATCAGGGCAATCCGAGCAAGGGTTGGGCCGTCGATGGGCCGACGAGGCGAGAGCTGAGCCAAGCCATGTTCGTATTGGAACAACCGCTGCAGGCGGCTACCGCGGGCACGTTGACGATCCGGATGCACCACGAAGCGATCGGCGGCCACAACGTGGGGCGCTTTCGATTGTCCGGCAGCACCCAACCGAGCGAATTGCTCGCAATCGATTCGGCAGCGGCCCAGGTGCCGCCGGAGATTCTCGCAATCCTCCCTCTCGATGCCTCCGCGCGGACCGATGCGCAGCGGCAGCAATTGACCAAGTTCTATCGCGAACGGGTCGCCAATCCCGTCGGTGAGGCGGAGCGCGCGGTCGCGGCGGCTCGCAAGCGGGTGAGCGATTTTGAGGCCGGATTGCCGACGACGATGGTGATGAAGGAGGTCCAGCCGCGCGACGCGTTCGTGTTGCTGCGCGGCGAATATGACAAGCCGGGGGAGAAGGTCACGCGAGGTTTGCCCGCGGTCCTTCCGCCGCTGCCCGCCGGGGCCACGAATGACCGTCTCGGCCTGGCACGCTGGCTCGTTGACCGCGGCAACCCGCTGACCGCGCGGGTTTGGGTCAACCGGACCTGGGAATTGTTCTTCGGCACCGGGATCGTCAAAACGAGCGAGAACTTCGGTTCGCAAGCCGACTTCCCGAGCCATCCCGAACTGCTCGATTGGTTGGCGGTCGAGTTCATGGAGCCACAGCATTCGCCGCCAGTCGCTGGCGGCGCTCCCGCTCGCTGGGACATGAAGGCGTTGATCAAGTTGATCGTGACCAGCGCGACCTATCGGCAAGCCTCTGCCGTTTCACCTGCTCTGCTGGCCCGTGATCCCGAAAATCGACTGCTCGGCCGTGCCCCGCGATATCGTCTGACCGGCGAGACGATCCGCGATCAGGCCTTGATGGTCAGCGGTCTGCTCGCGCCGAAGGTCGGCGGGCCGAGCGTTCGGCCTTACATGCCCGAGGGGGTGTGGGACGAGACGTCACGCTACGGCAACCTGCGAAACTATCGGCACGATCGCGGCGAAGGCTTGTACCGCCGGTCGCTGTACACGATTTGGAAGCGGACGGCCGCGCCGCCGACGATGTTGCTTTTCGATGCGCCGAATCGTGAAGTTTGCACGGTCAAGCGGTCGCGGACCAACACGCCGCTGCAGGCGCTGTCGCTGTTGAACGAAGTCACCTTTGTCGAGTCGGCCCGCAAGCTCGGCGAGCGAATGATCTTGGAGGGTGGCCAATCCGCGGTCGAGCGATTGGCCTACGGCTTCCGCGTTGCGATCGCGCGGGAACCGAGCGAACAGGAGTTGTCCGTTTTGAGCGAAGGTTTGCAAGCCGATTTGAAACGCTTCGATCAGGACCGCGCAGCCGCCGAGCAATTGCTGCTGGTCGGTGATGCCCCCAGTTCGGATTCGATCGATGTGGCGGAGCGTGCGGCTTACACGCTTGCCGCGAATGTTCTGCTGAATCTTGATGAGTTTGTAACCCGCGAGTGATGTCGGATGAATCGAGTGTTGTCTGCGATGGAGCTTCAGGATGCGCTGAATCGGCGAGTGTTCTTGCGCGGTTCGGCGGCGTCTCTCGGCACGGCCGCGCTGGCGTCATTGCTGGCTGATGGCGGGTCGCCGGTGCGTGCGGCGGAGGAATTGCCGGGGATCGCGGGGTTCCCCAATTTCAGGCCCAAGGCGAAGCGAGTTATCTATCTGTTTCAGTCCGGCGCGCCGTCGCAGATGGACCTGTTCGATCCCAAACCGCAGCTCGAGTCCAAGCGGGGTCAAGATCTTCCGGATTCGATCCGTCAGGGGCAGCGTTTGACGACGATGACTTCGGGTCAGAAAAACTTTCCCATCGCCCCGTCGATCTTCAAGTTCGGGCAGCATGGCGAAAGCGGGATGTGGATGAGCGAATTGCTGCCGCAGATGTCCACGCTCGCCGATCGTTGGTGCATGGTTCGAACCGTGCATACCGAGGCGATCAATCACGACCCCGCCATCACGTTTTGTCAGACCGGTTCGCAATTGGCGGGTCGCCCCAGCATCGGCTCGTGGGTTGCGTACGGCTTGGGCACCATCAATCAGGATTTACCGGCCTACGTGGTGTTGACCTCGTTCGGCAGCGGGCGGCCCGATGATCAGCCGCTCTACGACCGACTGTGGGGCGCGGGCTTTCTCCCCTCCCAGCATCAGGGCGTGAAGTTTCGCAACTCGGGTGACCCGGTCCTGTATTTATCCAACCCGCCCGGCGTCGACGCCTCGGCGCGACGCGGCACGCTGGACCGCATCGCGGCCCTGAACGCGCAGCGGTACGAACAAGTCGGTGACCCCGAGATTCAAACGCGGATCGCTCAGTACGAGTTGGCGTTTCGGATGCAGTCGAGCGTGCCCGGCTTGTTGGACGTCTCGGCGGAATCGCAGCACGTGCTCGATTCCTATGGCCCCGATGTCAAACGCCCGGGATCGTATGCCTCGAACTGCTTGCTAGCCCGACGCTTGGCCGAACGCGATGTGCGATTTATCCAACTCTTTCACATGGGCTGGGATCACCACGGCGGATTGCCTGCTGCGATCCGCGGGCAATGTCGCGACACCGATCAAGCGACGACGGCGTTGATCAAGGACTTAGAACAACGCGGCCTATTGGATGACACGTTGATCGTTTGGGGTGGTGAGTTCGGCCGGACCATCTACTCGCAAGGGTCGGTTACCGCCGCGGATTATGGACGCGATCATCATCCGAGATGTTTTACGGTCTTGTTGGCGGGGGCCGGGGTCCGAGGCGGTTACACGCACGGCGAGACCGACGAGTACTGTTACAACATCGTCGATGGCGCGGTTCACGTGCATGACCTCAATGCCACGATCATGCATCTGCTGGGGATCGATCACGAACGGCTGACTTATCGTTATCAGGGTCGAGATTTTCGTCTGACCGACATTCACGGAAATGTTGCCCACTCGCTCTTGTCGTGATTCACGGCCGCTTGGGCGCATCACTTTCGGAAAGTCTTTTGGCGTTTTTTTGAAAAGATGGGTTTGACGATTCCATGACGAGCCGCAGCCGTATCGAAATGAACATCCTTAGCCGTTCAGCCCGGAATGGGGGCAATTCGCCCGTCGGTCGCGCGGCTCCTCAAGCATCGGGTGAGAGACGCTGCTGTAGCCGAATCGGCATGGCGATACTGTTGCTAATCGGCTCGTCGCAGGCCGCATCCGCCCAATCGCCGGAGCGTGAGGGTCTGGATTGGTTCGAAACGAAGATTCGTCCGGTGTTGGTCGAACACTGTTACGGATGTCACTCGGTCGAGGCCGAGCAGGCGGGCAAGCTGCGCGGGGAGTTGTGGCTCGATTCGCGCGATGCGTCGCGCAGCGGGGGTGAGAGCGGCCCGGCAGTCGTGCCGGGCAAGCCTGACGAGAGCTTGCTGCTCAGCGCTCTCCGCCACGACGGGTTCGAGATGCCGCCGAAAGGGAAGTTGTCGGACGAAATCATCGCTGACTTTGCGAAGTGGATCGAACTCGGAGCACCTGACCCACGTGATTCGCAAGCCGCTCGCAAAGGGTTGACGATCGATGTCGAAGCGGGCCGGAGTTTTTGGTCATTCCGGCCGCTGCAACAGGCCCTCCCGCCGGTGGATGAGACCGGTTGGTCGCGGACCCCGATCGATCAATTCGTGATTGCGGCTCAGAAGAGAGCGGGTTCGCATCCCAATCCCTCCGCGACGGCGCGTCTCCTCGTTCGGCGAGCCTGGTTCGACCTGCTCGGCTTGCCCCCGACGCCCGAGGAGCTGGAAAGTTGGGTGGTGCGACTGGCAGGCAACGAGAATTCGGATGCGGCGACCCTGTCCGCCGGAAATGGCATCGACGCCCAAGCTTGGGGCGAGTTGATCGATCACTTGCTCGCTAGCCCGCATTATGGCCACCGCTGGGCTCGGCACTGGATGGACGTGGCTCGCTTCGCCGAAAGCCATGGCTATGAGCAGGATTACGATCGGCCCAACGCTTATCATTACCGCGATTTTCTGATCCAAGCCTTCAATCAAGATTTGCCTTATAACGACTTCGTCCGCTGGCAGTTGGCCGGCGACGAATTGGCACCGCAGCAACCGATGGCATGGATGGCGACCGGTTTTCTGGGTGGCGGAGCCTTCCCGACTCAATTGACCGAGACCGAGTTCGAGTCCGCCCGTTATGACGAATTGGACGACATGGTTGCGACCACAGGCGTCGCTTTCCTCGGTTTGTCGACCGGGTGTGCCCGTTGTCACGATCATAAGTTTTCGCCGATTCCCAGCAGCGACTATTACCGCTTAGCCGCCTGCTTCACGACGGCGATTCGGACCGAGAAGGAGTTGGATCTCGATCCGACGGGGAATGCGATGCGCCGACAGGCCTACGAAGATCGCGCGCGGGAGTTGCAAGACGCGTTGCAACTTCACGAGCGCGAGGTTCTGCCGGTCCAATTTCGGAAGTGGCTGGCCGAGTACCGTGCCGGTTCGCTCGCGGCGGCGGACTGGGAAGTGTTGCAAGGTGAAGTCACATCGACCGGTGGCACTCGCTATGTCGCACAGCAAGACGGTTCGTATTTGGCCACCGGCGAAGCGCCGCCGAAGGAAGTGATCACGCTGCGAGCACGTGCCGAGCGGACGGGGATCTTGGCGGTCAGGCTGGAAGCGCTCGCCGACGAATCCTTGCCGGGCAAAGGCCCCGGCCGGGCGGGCAATGGCAACTTCGCGCTCGGCGATTTCCGAGTTGGCGTCGCTTCGCGCCCGCCCGCTGCCGCAGGACAGTCGCCGCAGGATGGGGCCGTTCGCGAACTCAAGCTGACCACCGCCCGCGCGACCCATCAACAGAATGACAGCTCCCTGTCGGTCGCCGCTTCCATCGACGACGACCCGGTTAGCGGCTGGGCGATCGACGGCAAGATCGGACAGGATGCCGCGGCGATCTTCTTCGCCGAGCAGCCCTTCGACCTGAAGGCGGGCGAAGAGTTGGTCGTGACGATGGCTTTTGAGCACCCGAATCAAAAGCACGTGGTCGGACGTTTTCGCCTTTCGATCACTTCGCGGGCAGGCCTGGAGCCAGCCGTCGGCAACTCGGGTCCGGACGCTCGGATCGTGGGAGCGATCGAACGGCTGGCGACACAGTCCGATGCCGCCTCGGCCGACTGGCCGATCGGTCTCGCTTGGTTCCAGGCGACCACTCCGGAGTGGCAGCAACTGCGACAGGCCTTGGCCGAGCATCAACAGCAGGGGCCGCCGCTCGGCCTGGCCAAGGTGCTGGTCACCAGCGAAGGTTTGCCGCCGCTGTCACACCACGCCGATGGGCGCGGCTTCCCGCACTTCTATCCGCAGACGCATTTTTTGCGGCGGGGCGATGTGCATCAGAAAGGGGATATCGCCGCGCCCGGCTTCTTGCAGGTGCTGCTGCGGGATGGCCATGACGAATCGCACTGGCAAGCCGACCCTGCCGGTGAGGACGCGCCGAGCAGTTTCCGTCGCGCCTCGCTGGCGAAGTGGATGACCGATGTCGAGCATGGCGCGGGGCATTTGGCGGCTCGGGTGATCGTCAATCGCCTGTGGCAACATCACTTCGGATCCGGCATCGTCCCGACACCGAATGACTTCGGCGGCTCGGGCGAACTGCCTTCGCATCCCGAGTTGCTCGACTGGTTGGCTGCGGATCTGATCGCCGGCGATTGGCGACTCAAGCGGATGCACAAACAGATCATGACGAGTAGCGTCTACATGCAGTCGTCCGAGTTCGATCCGGTGCGGAGCGAACTCGACCCCGACAATCGGCTCCTTTGGCGAAGGGTTCCCCGACGGTTGGAAGCCGAGGCGATTCGCGATGCGATGTTGGCCGTCTCCGGCCAGCTCGATCCGACGCCGTATGGTCCGGGAAGCTTGGATGCGAACATGCGGCGGCGGAGCGTTTACTTCTTCATCAAGCGGAGCCAACTGATTCCGATGATGATGCTGTTCGATTGGCCAGAACACCTTGTCAGTATCGGCCAGCGTTCCAGCACCACGACCGCACCGCAGGCGCTGCATTTCATCAATAGCCCGCAAGCCAGGAGTTCCGCGGAAGCGTGGGCTGGCCGGCTCCGCGGCTTGGCGCCGGGCGATGCGATCCGCCGCGCCTACGCCGAGGCCTTCGGCCGCCCGGTGGACGAGGCTGAACTCCGATCGGCACACGAGTTCCTCGAGCAACAAACGCAGGCACATCGTGAGGTCAGCGGCGACCAGGCCGCGGGGCTGGCGATGGCTGACCTGTGCCAAATGTTGCTAAGCATGAATGAGTTCATCTATGTCGATTGATCGAGACCAACGGAACAGGCCAGGGATTCAGCGATGACGAACGATCCGATGCTAGGTTGGGGTGGGATGTCGCGGCGAGACTGGCTCGGACGCGCCGGTTGTGGCTTTGGACTACTCGGTCTGGCCAGCCTGCTGCGCGACGAGGGGCGACTCGGTTCGGCCNNGCGAAGGCGAAGCGGGTGATTTGGATCTTCGTCAACGGTGGTCCCAGCCACGTGGATACATGGGACTACAAACCCGAACTCGAGAAATGGGACGGCAAGACGATCCGCGAGTTCGCGCCGGAGTTCAGCAATACCACCGGT
The DNA here is from genome assembly GCA_002422955.1 of Planctomycetaceae bacterium UBA6172. Classification (GTDB taxonomy): domain Bacteria; phylum Planctomycetota; class Planctomycetia; order Pirellulales; family Pirellulaceae; genus UBA6163. The sequence continues at coordinate 1,577 of DITY01000016.1, read as the reverse complement.
TTCTTCAAGGATTCCGTCGGCAATCTGATGAAGTCGCCGTTCGAATTTTCAGCCCGCGGTGAATGCGGCAAGATGGTTTCGTCGATCTTCCCGCACCTGGGCGAACATGTCGACAAGATGGCGTTCATCCATTCGGGCTACACCGAATCGAACAATCATTCACCCGCATTATTCGCCATGAATACCGGGCTTGCCCGAATGGGTTTCCCGTGTGTCGGTTCGTGGGTCACCTATGGGCTGGGCAGCGAAAGCCGCGACCTGCCCGGTTTCGTCGTGATGAGTGATCCCAAGGGCCGAGGATTGCCCAAGGGGCATGCGGCGAATTGGAGTGCCGGTTTTCTGCCCGGCGTTTATCAGGGGACCCACCTGCGACCGACGGGCGACCCGATCGACAACCTCCATCGCCCAGCCACGGTCACGAACGAGTCGCAGCGCCGGCAGCTCGATCTGCTGGGGCGATTGAACCGACCGCACCGGGAGCGTTATGGCGCGGAATCGGATTTGGCGGCGCGGATCGAAAGCTTCGAACTGGCCTATCGGATGCAGCAATCGGCGCCGGAAACGCTCGACATCGACAGCGAGCCGGCGAGCATTCATCAGCTGTATGGCGTGGGTGACGAGAAATGCGATCATTTCGCGCGGCAATGTCTGATGGCCCGGCGACTGGTCGAGCGGGGCGTGCGGTTCGTGCAGATCTATTCCGGCGGGATGGAAAACCAGCGTTCCTGGGACGGTCACAACGACATCAAGGGGAACCACCAGCAGTTCGCCGACGAGACCGACAAGCCGGTCGCCGGATTATTGGCCGACTTGGCGCAACGAGGCTTGCTGCAGGACACGCTCGTGATCTGGTGTGGCGAGTTCGGCCGCTTACCGGTCGCGCAGATCGCGGCCAACCCGGGGCGAGACCACAACCCGCACTGCTTCAGCGCTTGGCTGGCCGGGGGCGGCGTGCGAGGAGGTGTCAGTTATGGCGAGTCGGACGAGATCGGCTACAAGGCCGCCGTCAACCGAGTCCATTTGAACGATCTGCATGCCACGATCCTGCATCTGCTCGGCATGGATCACGAGCGGTTGACCTACCGATATCAGGGACGTGAATTCCGCCTGACCGATGTCGCCGGTGAAGTTATCCAACCGATCCTCGCCTAAGGACCGAGGGCTTTTCGCCCGCCTGTCCGCTGCCCGATGAGCGCCCCGGCTTGAAGGGCGATCCGCCCGCCAATCGTTGGCCGAGGCGACTCGCGTCTCTGGGCCGGCTGTGATCCAGTCAGGTCCTTCGGCAGCGGCGGATTGCCGAACGGTCGGGCATCCTGCAACCAGGGCTTGCTGCACTGTCATGCCGACTTTTTCCTACGACGCCGCTAAGTGCGTATTCCGTGCGCTGCGCCGACGGACGGTCGCCAGGGCCTTCGACGCGGCGGCCGCATGGGCTAGACTGACCCTGGGACAGGCGAAATCGTCGTGTTCCCCCATGGCCAACATTCGCAAGTCGATCTGGCCAACAGCGAAGCACTTGATTTTGAAGAGCTTTTGGGGGGCTGTAGCTCAGTGGTTAGAGCTGGGGACTCATAATC
>DITY01000061.1:4757-16443 GCA_002422955.1 Planctomycetaceae bacterium UBA6172 | reverse complement strand
GTAGCCGGAACACCGGTAATGACACAGCAGGGAAGGCGACCGATCGAGCAGGTTGCGGTTGGTGACCTGGTTCTGAGTCGAGACATTCCTACCGGTCGACTGGGCTGGGAACCGGTGCTTCAGGTTACATCGCAACCGCCCAAGGAGACGGTTACGTTGGTGCTTGGCGATGAAGAGTTGACGTGCACACCGGGTCACCTTTTCTGGGTATCCGGTGAAGGATGGAAGAAGGCCGCTGAGATCGAGGCGTCTGATTGGCTGCACGGTGCCTCCGAGCCGGTGCAGGTCACCGGCAAGAAGGCGTCTGGAAAGCAAAGTACCTACAATTTGAAAGTGCTCAATCAACGAACTTACTTTATTGGGCAAGGCTTGGTTTTGTCTCACGATGTAACGCCGCGCCGAGCCACGCGAGAATCCGTGCCCGGATATCGCCGATCCGAGATGCAGGTTGCTAAAATTCAGGATGCTGGGCCTCGGCCAATCCCTTTCCGGGAAGATTGACCAGAATAGGCCCCTTGGGTTAGCGCCAGCCCATTTCCGAAGCCAACTGGTCTGCTGGGGAAGAAAAGGGGACGGGGGAAGAAAAGGGGACGGGGNNGCTTCGCCGGGGTCAGACCTTGTGTTCGGCGTTCAGTTGGAGCGTCGCCTCGATTTCGCTGGCCATCATTCGGCAATTGGCGGATCTTTTGGACTGCTGCTGGGCACGGCGAAACAAGTTGGAAACGCTACCGGTGCCGGTAAGCATCGTGCGGGAAATAATTGACGCCTTTCCAGCACCATCGCCCTGAACTCTCCCCGCCGGGAAGAGAGCGATACCGACATCCGAGGGGGCGGGGCAACCTGTGTCGACAGTCTTGTNNGGCTTGGGTAGGAACTGGCGCTGAACCGCTTGACAAATCGCTTGACAAATCTCTTGACGGGCGCGGGTCGATGGCGGTTAATAGTGTCGAATGCTCCGCCGCCGGGATTCGATCTCGGTTCCTCATCTTATCCCGAACATCGGATTCCGAATGAACGATCGTGATTGGCCTCTCACGGACAAGGATTTTCCTGCCGCGAATCCCTACGCGGCCACCGCTTTTTCCTCGACCGCGCCGGCAGGCGATTTCGGTTCGCAGGCGTCCGCGGAAGAGGTGCGGCGGAAGTTCCTGAAGCATGAGGCTTCGGTCCAATCGATCGGCACGCTCTATCTCCTCGGCGTGGCGATGCTCCTTTTTGCGGCCGTGGTGATGATCATCAGTTTGATCGCTGGGGTGGTGAACGGGGCGAACGGTGGCGATGCCACGCCCGATACCATTGCGTCTGTCATCACAACGGTGATGCTGTTGGCGATCGCCGGATTGCAGTATTGGGTCGGCACAGGACTGCGCGCGCTCCAGTCCCCGGCGCGGGTCGTGGCGAGTATTTTCTCCGTTATCGGGCTGCTGGGGATCCCGATCGGGACGCTGATCAGCGCCTACTTCTTGTACTTGCTGCTCAGCCAAAAAGGGACCTACGTCTTCTCCGAAGAATACGCCCGGGTTCGCGCGGCGACGCCTCACATCAAGTACCGGACTTCGATCTGGGTTCTGGTCGGAGTGGCGTTGCTGGTTGTGGTGTTCGTTATCGGGATCGTGGCGCTGGTCGCGACGGCGTGATCAAACGACATCGCTGCCTAGGAGCGGCCGATCATTTACTGGCGCGATTTATCGTCCACTAACCCACGCGCTTTGAAACCCAATGTCTAAGATGACGCCACCTATTGATCTTCCGATCCTTCGATGGATCGCCGGCATAGCAACGCACCATCTGTCAACCATGTCGGGCGCTACCGAGCGAGCGCCGCGGCTGAGCCGTGTCCCTGATGTCGTTGGCAGCAGCGACGGACGAAGCGATCCGCGTCATTTCACACTGGGAAGCCGGTCGGCCAGCAAATCGGCAACCGCAAGACCGTCGACCTGCGAAAAATGCGGGGCGGGACCGGTGAGAATGGATGCCTCAAGCAGCGGCGCGCGGGTCCCCCCTGACCCCCGCCCCTCTCCTCCAAACAAGTTTGGGGGCGAGGGGAGCTAGTGCGTTAGGATTCGACCGGCGGCTGGTGGCGGGGACGCGGGCGATCGATTCGGTTAAACTGTGCGTTTGGGCAACTGTTCTCACTCTCCTTTTTGCGGACGGATCATGCGGTATTTCGCGGTGCTGATCGGTTGCTGGCTACTCGCTCCGGCGGTGGCTGGGGCGCAGGATCTGGGACGGGCCAGGTCAGAGCAACCGACCGCGGTCGAGACGGTCCGGCCGCGATCGTACGTCTTTCAAATCGCCGAGATCCGCACCGCCGTAGCCGCGCCGGGCGTGCTGACCAGCGCTGAGGTCCTGAAGTGGCTCGAGGAGGCGCAGAAATCGGGGCAGATCGAGTTTCTGGAAACCGTGCGGATGACGGTCGTCGAGGACCAGAAGTCGCTCGCCCAGTTCGGTCGCTCGGTCGCGGTGGTGACGGGTGAGTCGCAGACGCGCGAGGGACAAAAGCAAATTCGGGAACGGCGGGAATTCGGTACCATCGTGAACTTGGTGGCCAAGGCGATCGGCGACACGGTCGGCGTGGAACTCGGTTATGATGCCGCCCGCCCAGGCGATGGAGCGGACAGCGGCGCCGCCGAGATGACCACCACGCAGGTCAAGACGAAGCTGATCGTCGAACCGGGGAAGCCGACGTTGGTGACGGCAAAGTCCGCCAAGGCAGGGACCTACCTGGTGTTGATCCTCGAGAAGTAAGGAATGAGCGGTTAAACAGTGTCCCAACGGAGTGCCACCGAGTCGATGGATGCCAATGCGGTGGGCCTGCGCGATCCGTTGTTGATCCGCGCGTCGGCGGGGACGGGCAAGACTTATCAATTGACCGGACGGTTGCTGGCGCTATTGGCCGACGGTGTGCCGATCGAATCGATCTTGGCGACGACGTTCACCCGCAAGGCCGCGGGCGAAATCCTGACGCGAGTGTTGGTGTCGTTGGCCGAAGCGGCGATCGATCCGACCGAGCAGCGATTGGCCGCGCTGCGGAGCCAAACCGGCGTCGCGGACCTGACGCGCCAGAACGCGCAGACGCTGGTCCATCGGCTGATCCGCGATATCCATCGCTTGCGGATTCTGACGCTCGACAGCCTGTTCTCGCAACTCGCCCGCACCTTCGGTTATGAACTGGGCTTGCCTCCCGGATGGCGACTGACCGATCAGGTCGAGGACGCATCGGTGCGCGAGCAGGCGATCGACGAAATGCTCGGTGGCCTGGAACGGGACAAGGTCACGGCGCTGCTGGCGATGCTGGGCAAAGGCGAAACGCGGCGTTCGGTGCGTCGCGAGATGCTGAGCGTCGTCAACGACGGTTACGCCGAGGCCCGAGCCTGTCCGCTGGAGGCTTGGCAACGGCTGCAGGTTCCCAAGGGTCCTTCCCCGGAGCAGATCGCGGCGGCGGCGGGAGTTCTCCACGCGGCCAAGGTCGGACACAAGTCGGCCGATGCCCAACTGGTCAAGATCGCCGAGCTGGTCGAAACCGCCGCGTGGGATATCGCGGCGGGGCACACGCTGATTTCGATGGCCCATCGGGCTGGCCCGGGCCAGGGGTTCGAATACTATCGCAAGCCGATGCCGCCGGCGGTGCTGGACGCCCTCGACATCATCGCGCAGGCCTGCCAAACGCACTTCCTGGGGTTGCTGCGGGCGCAGACCGAAGCGACGGGCGAGGTGATCGCGGCTTACGAAGTGCATCTGATGGCGATGAAGCGGGCGATGCGGGCGTTCGCGTTCGACGACATCGCCCACCGGCTGTCCGAGCTGTTCGGTATCGTGCGTCCCGACCGGACCGGCTTGCGGTTGGACGGCGCGATGGAGCACGTGATGCTGGACGAGTTCCAGGACACGTCCCCCGCGCAGTGGACGGTGCTCAAGCCGCTGTCGGTGGCGGCTGCGAAACCTCTGGGAGACGGCAGCTTCTTTTGCGTCGGCGACATCAAGCAGGCGATCTACGGGTGGCGTGGCGGCGTGGCTGGGATTTTCGACGCGGTGGTCGACCAGATCCCGGGGGTTCACCAGCGCGAGCAGAACGAGAGCTTTCGCAGCAGCCCGGTGGTGATCGCGACGGTCAACGCGATCTTCAAAAATTTGACTCAGCACCCCGAATACGCCGATGCCCCGAGCCCGTCGGAGGCCACTCATGACCGCGCGGCTTACGAAGCGTGGGCGATCGCGCACTTTGCGGAACATTTTCCGAACCACTCCGCGAGAAAGGCTCAGCTTCCCGGGCACGTGACGCTCGCCTGCACGTCCGCTGCTGAAGACTCCGTAGCGGCAGACTCGGGGAGCGAAGGGGACGACCAGCCCGCGGCGGCGAGTGGTGCGCGGCCCGCAGGACGCGCGGGACGAGGCGGTTCGGGACGCGGTGGTTCGGGTCGGGGGGGCGGCGAGGACAGTCAGACTAGGCAGGCGCGGCATTACGGCGATGTCGCCCAGCGGATCGCGGAACTCGCGGCGCAGATTCCGGGACGGTCGATCGGCGTGTTGACCCGGACCAACCGCACGGTGGCGTGGCTGATCCATTTGCTGCGGCGGGCTGGCGTCGATGTCAGTCAGGAGGGTGGCAATCCGCTGACCGATTCGCCGGCCGTCGACTTGGTGTTGTCGACGTTGATGTTGGCGGAGCATCCTGCCGATCGTCGGTGGTGGTTTCATGTCGCCCATTCGCCGTTGGCCTCGTGGCTCGAAACCGGTCCCGAGGACAAGACTCATGCCGCGTCGCAGCGGGTGCGGCGGTTGGTCGAAAACCATGGGGTGGCGGGGGCGGTGATCGAGATCGCCGATCGCTTGGCCCCGGTCTGTGACGAGCAGGATCGGGCGCGGCTGCGTCAATTGGTGACGCTGGCCCACAACCAGGAGTTGAATCGACAACCGCGGCTGCGCGATTTCGTCGCTCGGGTGCGGGTCGAGCGAATCGAAAAGCCTCGTCCGGCGCAAGTCCGTGTGATGACGGTGCATCAATCGAAGGGATTGGAGTTCGATTGCGTGGTCCTGCCGGAACTGGACGGCATCTTGACGCGGCAGAGTCGCCAAACGATCGCGATGAAGCGGGACGCCTGCGCGCAGCCCGACGGGATGTTGCGGTATACCGGTGCCGACAATTGGCATTTCCTGCCGCAAGCTTGGCAGCAGGCATTCGGCCAGCACGCGGCGGGGCTGACGACCGAGGCGTTGTGTTTGCTCTACGTCGCCGTCACGCGGGCCCGCCAGGCGCTGCACATGCTCGTGCCGCCGGCCGAGAAATCGGATTACAAAACGAAAACCGGCGCCGCTTTGATCTATCATGCGTTGGGCTGTGCGGCCCAGCCGGAGATCGACCCCACGATCGGCGGCCGCGTCTGGTATCACGCCGGCGATGAGCGGTGGTACGAATCGCGGGGCTGACACAAGACATGAAGAGCGAGCGGATGCGACTGGCTTGGATCACCGACCCCCATTTCAATTTCTGTGCGCTCGACGCCTGGGATGGCCTCGTCGAAAGCCTGCGCCGAGGCGGCGCGGATGCGGTCTTGATCTCGGGCGACATCTCGGAAGGCGAGGACGTGGCGTTCCAGCTGAAACGGTTGGCCGACGCGCTGGCCAAGCCGATCTACTTCGTACTCGGCAACCATGACTTTTACCAAGGCGGGATCGCCGCGACCCGCACCGCGGCGGCGGGTCTCGGTCGCGAACATCCGCTGCTGCATTATTTGACTGCCCTGCCCACGATCACGCTCAGCGACCAGGTCGCCTTGATCGGGGAGGACGGTTGGGGCGACGCGACGGTCGGCGATTTCGAACGATCGCCGGTTCGGTTGGCCGATTTTTTGGCGATCGATGATTTTCGCGACGCGCGGACCGCCGACTGGAAGGCGATTCTGCAAGAGCAGGGGCGGCTTTCGGCGGAACGTCTGCGGCTGAAGTTGGCTGCGGCGATGGCCACGCACAGCCGGGTCCTAGTCGTGACACACGTGCCGCCCTTTCGCGAGGCTTGTTGGTACGAGGGGCGGACGACCGACGACTTTTGGGCGCCGTTTTTCGTCTGTGGCCAGGTCGGTGACGTGCTGCGTGAGGCGGTGGAGCGGCATCCCGCTTGTCGGTTATCGGTGCTCTGTGGCCACACGCACAACGCCGGGGTCGCCAACCTGGGAGAACGTTTGAGCGTCTTCACGGCGGGGGCGAAGTACGGCGAGCCGGATGTGGCGGGGTGGATCGAGATCGCTCCTGGCGCGATCCTGCTGGAGTGGTAGTTGCCGGCTTGGTTGTCGGCGAACGATACTGTGATCCTGGTTTCACGCGGCCCGTCGCATCGGGCCGCTCCCGTTTCGGCCCGAGTCGCATGATTACCGCCGCCCCCTTGGACACGACGATCGCGGTGGTGACACCGGAGAACATCGCGTTCGAGTACCAGTTGGCGGGGCCTTTTCGGCGGATTCCGGCCTACGCGATCGACGTTTTGGTCCGCTGCGGTTTGATCGTCGGCTTTGCCGTGATCCTGATGATGTTGGGACTCGGCAGTCAGATGCTGATCCCCGGTTCGTTCCTGTTCGCCGCGCTGCTGGTCGGATATTTCTTGATCAGCTGGTTCTACGGCACGCTGTTGGAGACTTATTTCAACGGCCGGACGATCGGCAAGTGGGCGTTGGGGTTGCGGGTGATCGGGGTCGACGGTCGGCCGCTGGACGGGACCCGGGCGGTGATTCGGAACCTGTTGCGGATCGCCGACTTCGCACCGATGGCAGCGCTCAGCCAGCTGAACGCGGATTTGCCGCCCGTCTTCTTGATCCCGACCGGGATGGTCGGGCTGGTGTGCATGATTTGCACGCGGCGGATGCAGCGGTTGGGCGACTTGGCGGCGGGGACGATGGTGGTGGTCGACGAGCGGTCGTGGCAATTGCCGGTCACGCACATCGACGATCCGCGGGCGGCGGCGTTGGCGTCGTTCGTGCCGGCGGATTATCGCGTTTCGCGGACCTTGGCGAGAACGCTGGCGACCTACGTCGAGCGCCGCGCCTACCTGACGCCACCGCGGCGGCGCGAGGTGTCGCGGGTGTTGGCCGAACCGCTGCTGCAGCGATTCGGTTTCCGCCCCGACGTCGATCCGGATCTGCTGATGATGGCGATGTATCACGCGACCTTTTTGTCCGATTCGCGACCGACAGGTCTGCCCTCGGCGCGGGTGTCGGGGCCGAGTCCGCTGCTGCGTGACTTGGCGGTGCCCCCGGCCGCGGGCTTGCCAGCGCCGGTGGGTGGCTTGCCGACGGCGATGGGCTCGCCAGCAGGGTTAGCGGGGACCTTGGCGACGGCTCCTGATTCGATCGCCGTCAATACGGAGGGAACGCCATGAACATCGCTTCGTTGCTGGAAGATCGGCGTCAGCAATGGGTGGAGCTGGAAGTGCTGTGTGACCAGCTCGAGGTTCGCGGTCGGGCGGCGCGGGGCGAGGCGTCTTCGATCCTGCGTTTCGCCGCGCTTTATCGTTCCGCCTGCGCCGACTTGGCCTTGGCCGATTCCTACCGATTGCCGCCGGCGACGGTGACTTATTTGCACCGGTTGGTCGCGCGGGCGCACAACAATTTGTATCGCGCCGATCGGCTCGATCCGACCTCGTGGATCGAGACGATTTTTGTCGCGGCCCCGCGGCAGATTTTTGCCGATCCCTGCGTGCGGGTGGCGACGCTGCTGTTCTTCGGGTTGTTCGCTTTGTCGATGGTCTTGGGATTTCAGGAAGCGGCCTTTCCCGACTTCGCGGAGTCGGTGCTGGGCAAAGAGCAGATCGAGAGTGTCTCGGAAATGTACGATCGTCCGCTGGTCGGATCGCTCGATCATTACGTGACGATGGCGGGCTTTTACATCCGGCACAACACCGGCATCGGCTTGCAATGTTTCGCCTTCGGGGTGCTGCTGATCCCCTGCCTGTTCACGCTGGCGTTCAATGCCGTCAGTTTGGGGACGGTCTTCGGCTACATGTCTCGGCCCGATACCGCCGGTGCCGACAATTTCTTGCATTTCGTCACGGCGCACGGCCCCTTCGAGTTGACGGCGATCGCTTTGGCGGGCGGCGCGGGGCTGCGTCTGGGGGTCGGGTTGTTCGCGACGGGCGGCTTGTCGCGGATCGATTCGCTGTTTCGTTCGGCGCAGTTGGCGGTACCGATCATGGTCGCTTCGGCGATGCTGTTTTTTTTGGCCGCGTTGACCGAAGGGTTCGTGTCGCCGAGCCCGCTGCCCTACACGATCAAGGCGTTGTGGGCGATCCTTTCGTCGGGGCTGATCAGCTTCTACTTCGTCGTGCTCGGCTTCCCTCGCGATTTCGTCCGCCACGGTACCGTCTTGGCTGAGCCCGAGTGGTATGACCCGTTGGCCGAGGACGAGCCGCAAACGGAGGCTGGCGGTGCAGCTTGACCGAACGCAGATCGTGATCCGCGCCCGCTCGATGACCGAGATCGGCGACTTGGCGATGATGGTGATCCATCGTTTCCCGGCCGCGACGATCCTGGGCAGCCTGTTGGGTGCCCTGCCCTGGGCGATCGCCAATGCGCTGCTGATCGGCTGGATTCCGCTGCGGGAGTTTGCCGAATCGTTGCGGGATTATCAGACGCAGATGGAGATCTCGCGCTACACGTTCCTGATGATCACGCTGGTGATGTTGCAGGCCCCGATCGCCGGGGCGTTGACCACGATCTGGGTCGGGCGGGCGGTGTTCGAGCCGCGCGTCAACCTGCGGGCCGCCTGGCAGGATTGGAGGCGAAGTGCCTGGCGGCTGTTTTGGACGCTCGGCGTGGTCCGTGGACCGCTGCCGCTGATGTTGATCCTGGCCAGCGGCTGGGGCCAGCCCTTCGATTGGGTCCGCGAAGTCTTGCTGCCGCTCGGCTTTCTGATGTGGGCCGGATTCATTCGCGGTCGCCGGCCGTTCCTGCCAGAAATCTTATTGTTAGAACGCTGTCCGTCTCGCAGCCGAGACCCCGCCGCGATCACCTTGCGGCGACGCAACTCAGCGCTGCACGACCCGTTGACCAGTGAACTGATCGGCCGCTTCATGCTCGTCTCGTTGACGCTGACCGTGATCGGGCTTGGGTTTTACTATGCCATCGTCTGGTTCCGCGGCGTGATGTTCGGTCACTGGGAACCGAGCCCCTTGGTGCAGTTGGTGTTGTTCCCGTTGGCGCTGTGGGCGGTCGCCGGGCTGAGCGTTTTGGTGCGGTTTCTTAGCTACCTCGATTCGCGAATCCGCTTGGAAGGTTGGGAAGTCGACTTGGCCGTACGCGCCGAAGCCGAACGTTTGGCCGGTACCGACGAGCGATCGGGGTTGGTGGTCGACTCGACGCCGAGCGGTGGCGGGCTTGGCGGTGGCATTAGCGGTGGTGCAACGGCCAGCGGCGTCGGCGCGTTGGCGACCCGCATCGGACTGGGCGGTTTGATCCTGTGGGTGAGCATCGCGGTGAGCCACCCAGCGCGAGCGGCGAGCGATGCTGGGACCGGGGCGGTCGCGACGGAATCGGCGGAATCGGTTCCGCTGGAGTTGCCGCCCGATTCGAGTTGGTTCGATCGCGCCGCGGGGCGGGTAATTCCGATCGAACTGCGCTCACAGGATGTCGACAATCCGAACCGGCGGAGTGATTGGGAAAATCAGCCTCAGCCCTGGAACATCTCCGCCCCGACGCTGCCCAGCGGATTTCCGTTGCGGAACGTGATCGGTTGGGTCGGTATGGTGTTGGCTATTTTCTTCGCGGTGGCGGTGCTGCTGTTTTTGTTTTCGCGGTTCGAACCGACGGTGCTCGGAGGCAAGGCCGCCGCGGAGGCGCGGGAGGAGTGGGCGAAGGATGACCAGACGCAGCGTCGTTTGGAGCAGTTGCCCGCCGAGCTCCGCGTGGAAACGCTCGATCCGCGGAGCGAGGCCGAAAGGCTGATGCGACTCGGCCGGTGGGACGAAGCGATCGCCGCGCTGTTCGCTCACCAATTGATCCTGCTCGATCGCTGCGGTTGGCTGCGGCTGTCGCGAGGAAAAACCAATCAACGCTATGTCGGAGAGACGCGGGTCCATTCCACGACGGGCGAACAGCTGCTGGCTCGGACCGTCACGGCGTTCGAAGCTTCTTATTTCGGCAAGCTCACGCCCACCGCCGAGCGGTTCGCGGGATTGTGGGCCGACAACGCGAAGCTGGAAGCGGCCGTGAGCCAGGCCCGGGAGGCGGTCGCATGAAGCGCCTCTTTTTACGCGTCGACGGTGATTCGTGGCTCGGCGGCTTGACGCGGCATGGCGGCTTCGCGGTCGCGTTCGCGGTACTGGTCAGCCTGCTGGGCTGCGGCCGAGAATTGTCGACGGAATATGGCAAGAGTTCGGGGACCGAGGGGCTGAAAAGCATCAACGGCTTCGGGACGCTGCGGCAGAGTTTGGAGTTGAATGGCTGGAAGACCCGCGACGTTCGCCAATTGAGCGATCGGCTGCAGCAGCTCGATGCGATCGTCTGGATTCCGACCACCGCCACGCCCCCCAATCGCGCCACGCTCGACTGGTTCGCCGAGTGGTTGCGGCGTCAGCCGCGCACACTGGTGTACGTGCTCGCCGACCCGGGGAGCGAGAGCGAGTACTGGGAGAGCATCGCGTCGTTGGCGACCCCGGCCCAGCGGTTGGAGTTTCGTCGTCGGGCGGCCGCGCGGTTGGCTGAGGAGATGACGGATAAGCATTGGGGGACGCACGGTGACGACCATTACCTTGACCTGACGTGGTTCGCGGCGCGGTGGCGTGGCGAAGGGACGCCGGCCTGGGAGATCGTTCCGCAGGCCCCGGCCGCCAGTAACCCTGCCGCCAGTGTCCCGGCTGGCACTGTCCCGGCGGCTGGCAGTTCCGCCACCGCCGCGGAGCCCGCGTTCAATCCCTTTACCGGCGATTCGTCCGAGAGTTTTTTTGGCGACGAGCCGCCGACCGCGCCGGTCGACATCGATCTGCTGCGGATGACGCCGCTCGCCCAGGCGTCGGACGGCACGCCGCTGGCCGTACGGATCGACTCGCAACCCGCCGGCCCCTACGAGCCAACCGAAGACGGCATCTATGTCAGGCCGCCGGTCGGTTTCGCCCCGTCACGCGTGATCGTGGTCGCCGGCGGGTCGTTGATCAACAATTTCGCCGTCGGCCAACACGAGCAGCCCCAAGGCCGTCGACTGGTGCGGCAATTGATCCAAGAGCTGGGCCAGAACCCGAATTCGGATCCGCCGCGGGTCGGTTTTTTGGTCACCGGCCCCCAGGGTGTTCCGATCATCCAGTCGGGTGATGAGAAGCCGTCGACCGGGTCGGGTTCGGAATGGCTGACGGTCTGGCCGCTCAGCCTGATCACCCTGCACCTGGCGCTGATCGGCATCATCGCGTGCCTGATCATGCTGCCGATTTTTGGCCGGCCGCGTCGACTTCGCGAAGCGAGTTCTGGGGATTTCGCTGACCACATCCACGCGGTCGCCCAGTTGATGAAGCGGACCGGGGGCGAGGCGGTGGCCCGTGAACGGATCAGCGAATACTTCCGCAAAGTTCGCGGCGAGACCACGGGGCCATGGGTGATCGCCGAACCGCCGCCCGGTTCGCCGCCGACCACACCGACGACACCCGCGGTGCTGGCCGCACCCGCGATGCTGGCCACACCCGCAGTGCCGACACTGCCGCAAGCCGTCCCGC
>DITY01000061.1:0-4728 GCA_002422955.1 Planctomycetaceae bacterium UBA6172 | reverse complement strand
AGCGGCGCGGACTTCGCGCCCGGGAGTCCCAGCGGGGCGTTGGGTTTGGGAAATCGGTCCCGTGGGCCGGGGGCGAACCTCGAGTAGACTGTTGCTGAATCCATCCCCTTCGACCCACGAGCTTTGCCTTGGACCAACCGTCGCCAGCGCCTCAGGACCGGCCCACGATTGACGTCAGCGGTATTCGCCAGACGTACGACGCGATCGTGGCCGAAATCGCCAAGCTGTATGTGGGTCAAGACGAACTGGTGCTGGGGACGCTGACGGCGTTGTTCAGCGGCGGGCACGTCTTGATCGAATCGGTCCCGGGGCTCGGCAAGACGTTGTTCGTCCGAACGCTCTGCCGCATTTTGGGATGCCAGTTCGGCCGGATCCAGTTCACCGCTGACCTGATGCCGTCGGACATCACCGGTGCCCCGGTTTTTGACATGCAGCGGTCGGAGTTCCGTTTCCGCCCCGGCCCGGTGTTCACCCAATTGTTGCTGGCGGACGAGATCAACCGCTCGCCGGCCAAGACGCACGCGGCGTTGCTGGAGATCATGCAGGAATATCGGGTCACGATCGACGGCACCAGCCATCCCGTGCCGCTGCCGTTCTTGGTGTTGGCGACCCAAAACCCGCTCGAAAGCGAAGGGACCTACAACCTCCCCGAAGCCCAGCTCGATCGCTTCATGTTCAAGCTGTTGGTCGACTATCCCAGCGCGGAGCAGGAAGCCGAGATCCTGCGGATGCACAGCCGGCAGATCGATTTCAGCCGCCGTTTGGAAGCGGAGGTTTCGGTCATCACCGACCCGGCCCACGTGCGTTCGATGATCGAGACCTGTGGTCAGGTGTTGATCGCCGATTCGCTGCTGGGCTACATCAACCGGATCGTCCGCGCCACCCGGACTTGGCCCGCCTTTCACTTGGGCGCGTCGCCCCGGGCCGGGATCGCGCTCATGCAGGCCGCGCGGACGCTGGCCGCCTTTTCCGGGCGTGATTTCGCGGTCCCCGACGACGTCGTGCGGATCGTCTTGCCGGCGCTGCGGCACCGGGTGCAGCTCACCGCCGAGGCCGAAGTCGAAGGCCGGACGGCGGATCAGGAGCTGCGGAGCCTGATTCAGGCGATCGAAGTGCCGCGCGACTGACGGTTGCGGCCCCCGCCCGCTGCCGTTCGGCCGCGCTCGGTGGCACCGCCGTCTCGGCAAAGGGCAGCAGGCTGCCAGCCGCTTCAGAACCTTCCGGCCTGCGTCAAGTTACCGCTGGAAACCGCTCGTCCCACCCGTGGCGTAAATCGGTATGATGATGTTTCATTCGGCTTCGCACGCGATATATTACTGCCGTGGCCGTCATCGCCCGTTCGACGCTTTTCGGTTGCGGGTCGCTCATTGGTTTAATCGGAGATTCATCGCGATGGCTGTAGCCGTCTCTCAGGCAAGTGAAGCGTCGACATCGGTCGACCCGACCGTTGGCGAGCTGGAGACCTACCAGTACAACGAATCGATCAGTCGGATGTTCGTCATCGCGACCGTCGTATGGGGCGTCGTGGCGATGTTGGTCGGAATGATCGTCGCCACGTTGATGGTCATGCCGAAGCTGTTTTATGAGCTCGGGCCGCTTGGCGAGTACTTGACGTTCGGTCGGTTGCGGCCGCTGCACACCAACGCCGCGATTTTCGCTTTCGCCGGCAATGCGATTTTCGCCGCGATCTATTACAGCACTCAGCGGCTCTGTAAGTGCCGGATGTGGAGCGACACGCTGGGGTTGCTGCACTTTTGGGGTTGGCAGTTGATCATTGTCGCGGCGGCGATCACCCTGCCGCTGGGGATCACGCAAAGCAAAGAGTACGCCGAGCTGGAATGGCCGATCGACATCGCGATCGCGGTCGTGTGGGTCGCCTTTTTCGGCCTCAATTTCCTGATGACGCTGGTCACTCGCCGCGAACGCCATATGTACGTGGCGTTGTGGTTTTACATCGCCACGATCGTCACCGTGGCGCTGTTGCACGTCTTCAACAACCTCGTCGTCCCGATCGGCTGGTTCAAGAGTTACTCGATTTATGCCGGCGTGCAAGACGCGTTCATGCAGTGGTGGTATGGCCACAACGCGGTCGCGTTCTTCTTAACGACGCCGTTCTTGGGGTTGATGTATTACTTCCTCCCCAAGGCCGCCGAGCGTCCGGTGTTCAGCTACAAGCTCAGCATCCTGCACTTTTGGTCGTTGGTCTTCATCTACATTTGGGCAGGTCCGCACCACCTGCACTACACCGCCCTGCCGGAATGGGCGAGCACCTTGGGGATGCTGTTCAGCCTGATGCTGTGGATGCCGTCATGGGGCGGGATGATCAACGGCCTGCTGACGCTCCGCGGGGCGTGGCACAAGGTGGCCACCGACCCGGTGCTCAAGTTCTTCGTCGTCGGGATCACGTTTTACGGGATGTCGACCTTCGAAGGTCCGCTGCTGAGCATCAAGATCGTCAACTCCCTATCGCACTACACCGACTGGACCATCGCCCACGTCCACTCCGGTGCGCTCGGGTGGAACGGGATGATGACCTTCGGCATGATTTATTGGATGCTGCCGCGCTTGTTCCAGACTCCGCTCTGGAGTGTCAAGCTGGCGACCTGGCACTTCTGGGTCGGCACGATCGGCATCCTGCTGTACATCGTCCCCATCTACGCCGCCGGGCTGACGCAAGGCTTGATGTGGCGTGAAATGGACGCGACGGGCAGGCTGGTCTACCCCGACTTCATCGAAACGGTCCAGACGATCCGGCCCCACTGGTGGGTGCGGGTGGCTGGCGGTGGGCTGTTCATCTCTGGCATGTTGATGCTGGCCGTGAACACGCTGATGACTTGGATGGGACGCCCCGCGACCTACGCCAACCCGACCTACACGGCCGCCCGATTGCTGCCGTACCCCGAGACTAAGACGAAGATCAAGCCGAGCCCGCTGGCGGACAAACCGGTCCTGGAGCTCGGCAAGAAAGTCGATCTGTTCGCTCGGATGGATTGGCACCGCTCGTGGGAACGGTTGCCCGTCAAGTTCACGGTTCTGACGCTGGCCGCCGTGGTCATCGCCAGCCTGTTCGAAATGATCCCCACGTTCCTGATCCGCAGCAACGTGCCAACGATCGCTTCGGTCAAACCCTACACGCCGTTGGAACTCGCCGGACGCGACATTTATGTCGCCGAAGGATGCTACAACTGCCACTCGCAGATGATNNATGGCGAATACAGCAAACCGGGCGAATCGATCTACGACCGCCCGTTCCAATGGGGCAGTCGCCGGATCGGCCCTGACTTGGCCCGCGAAGGGGGCAAGCAGAGCAGCGTTTGGCACTGGGTCCACTTCGAAGACCCNNGAACAGGTGTCGACCGGCTCGGTGATGCCGTCCTATGAACATTTGTTGTCGACGGAGATCGATTTCAAGAAGATCACCGACCGGGTGAGAGCCGCGCACCTGCTCGGCGCCCCGTATGACCGTGAGTTGGACGAAGCCCCCGAGATGGCGCGTCAGCAAGCCGAGGCGGTGGCGGCGGAGATCGTCAAGCAGGGCGGACCGGTCAAACGCGGAGATGTGCTCGTCATGAACACGCAAGCCGTGGCGCTGATCGCCTACCTGCAGCGGCTCGGGGTCGACCTGAACCGTCCGGCGCCTGCGGCAGCCACCGACGNNCCAACCCGTGCCGCCTGTTGATGGCCAACCCGTGCCGCCTGTTGATGGCCAACCGGCGACTGCCGATGGTCAAGCCGCACCGCCGGCGGAAGCTCAGCCTGTGAGCGACGCCGCGACGAACTGAGCCCGTTCGTAACCGGGGCGAATTGCCGCTCCGGTCGCCTGTTGTTGATCCCCCTTCCTTACCGGTTACCATGCTCCGCGACGTCATTCAATCGCTCGACTACAGCCGCTGTGCCGAAATCGCACTCGGCTTATTCGTCTTGGCGTTCGCCTGCATGGCTTATGGAACTATGCGGCTCAGTCGCCGCACGACCGATCGTTTCGCCTCGATCCCGTTGAGTGATCGCGTGGAGGACCCCCGACAATGAAAACTGAAGCTTCGAATTTCTCCACGAACGAACCACCTTTGGTCGGGCACGCGTTCGATGGCATCCAGGAATACGACAATCCGCTGCCGGGCTGGTGGAAGTGGTTGTTCGTCGGCTCCGTCATCTTCAGCTTGTTGTACCTGCCCTATCGCCATCTCGGGGCTCCCGGCCGGACTGTCTCGGAACGGTTCGCGCTCGCGCAAGCCGAAAACATGCGGTTGCAATTCGCCCAAATCGGCGAGCTGAAGGCTGATGCGCCGACCCTGGTCCGCATGATGAACGACAAGGGATGGGTGAAGGTCGGCGAATCGGTCTTCCGCGCTAACTGCGCGTCGTGCCACGGCACCGATGGCGGAGGGGCTGTCGGTCCCAACCTGACCGATGAGCACTACAAAAACGTTCAGGAAATCGGCGACATCCTGCGGATCGTGCAGGTCGGTGCCGGGGCCGGCGCGATGCCGGCCTGGCAAAACCGTTTGCTGCTCAACGAACAGATCCTCGTTTCCAGCTACGTCGCGTCACTCCGAGGTTCGACCCCCGCCAAGCCAAAGGGTGCCGAAGGGAATGTGATCCCACCATGGCCTGCTGAGCTCCCCGAAGAAGCGTCGCCCGAGGCAGCGGAAGGAGACGCCGCAACCGCCCCCGTCGGAGGAGATACCCCCGCTGCAGCACCAACGCCTGAGCCAGCGCCTACGCCTG
>DITY01000070.1:8369-11930 GCA_002422955.1 Planctomycetaceae bacterium UBA6172 | reverse complement strand
CCCAAGCGGAGGCCGCCGAGCCCACGGCAAAGCCGGCAAAGCCATCCAAGGCGGCGAAGGTCGCGAAAGAAAACGACTACATCCGGATTCTGAGGAACGACAAGAAGAAGCCGGAAGCCCTCGAAACTTCCATCATTCGTTTCGAAGGCCGCCCCGGCACCCGGCACGCGGGTCGAATCGTCGATCTGGTCGGCGTCGTCCACATCGGCCAGAAGGACTATTACCAAGAGCTGGATCGCCGCTTGGCCGGTTACGACGCGGTCCTGTACGAATTGGTCGCTCCCGACGGGACTCGCATCCAGCCCGCCGACCTGCAGGCTCGCCGGTCCGTGTTGGCTTCGATGCAAACCGGCATGAAAGACATGCTGGAGCTGGAATATCAGCTGGAGCACATCGATTATCTCGCCGAGAACTTCGTCCACGCCGACATGTCGCCTGAAGAGTTCACCGAGGACATGGCCAGCCGAGGTGACGGGCTCTGGAAGATGGCCGCGCGATTGATGGGGGCGGGGCTAGTGGCACAGAACTCCAACGGCGGCGACCTCGGCGTCCTCGCGGCGATCCTGAGCGGCGACCGGACCATGGGCCTGCGTCAGTCGCTGGCCAAACAGTTGATCACGATGGACCTGTCCGGCCTGGATGATTCCTACGGCGAAAACACCCTGATCAAGGGCCGCAATCGCAAGGCCTTCCGGGTCCTGGAGAAAGAATTGGCCGCCGGTAAGAAAGAGATCGCCGTGTTCTACGGTGCCGGCCACATGGAAGACATGGCCAGCCGCCTCGAATCCGACTTCGAGATGTCACGCGGTCCGATCACCTGGCTCAAGGCCTGGGACCTGCAGCGGAAATAACCGGGCGGCAGGCGAGGCAACGACCTGCCATTCCGCTCGCGTCAGTCGCCTTACCGCTCGTGCAGGCCAAACTCGGTCGCTTCGGCCAATTCCTCGGCGACATCTTGCCGGTCGACCTCTCTGGCTCGGGCGAACCCGGCGACCGAGAGCGTGAAATCACGTTGCAGATGATGCACGATCATCCCGGCCCGGCAGAGCTGACAGAATCCTTCCAAAAACCGCACGGTGACTTCCGGCCGTTCCTGGCTGCGAAAAGCGACCGTCCGGCTGCCATCCTCTTCCACGTAGACCGCCAACAACCGCCCCGGCGCTTCGAACGCCGTGCGTACCCCGCGGACCTCGATCACCCCCCGCTCCCGCGCGGCGAACAAGATCGCCAACGCTTCGCGGCTCAGCGGCTGGGCCGGATCCGCAGCCGGCGGATCGATGATCGCGCGGGCGCAAACCGCCGCCAACGCGGCCAGGGTCGGCCCGCCCGAACCGAGCGCCTCCCAACTGGCGGCCATCTCCCCATGAAACGGCTGGGCCGCCGTCAATGACGATTGGGCTAACGGGCTGAGCTTGTCCATGAAGTCCTACCCGGGAACCTGCATCTCGCAAATCTTGATCGCATCGACCGCCACCGCGGCTTGCAAGGCCGGATGGGGACGACCGCTGCGAACCGCCTCCGCCGCCGCATCCAGTTCCGCGACGAACGGGTCGCCCGCCGCGGCCGGATCTTCCGTCGGTCGCTCGACACGGCCATCGGAATGGGCGACGGTCAGCGGGATCGACGCGCCGCTCCCATCGCCGAACGAGGCCCCTTCGAACTGCACATTCGCCCGCTCGAACTGCACGTCAAACCCGTGCGTGAAGCCCCGCGACGCCTGATCGATGACGCCCGATGTCGCCCCGACCACCAATTCGGGGTCCGCGAACCGGAAGACCGTCTCCACGTACTTGGGAATGCCATCCTTCATCCGGCAGACCGAATGGGCTTCCAGCGGCATCCCCATCAGCATCCGAATCAGGTGCGCGTCATGGACGTGCAAATCGATCAACGGCCCACCGACTCGCTGCGGGTCATAGAAATCGGGGACCCAGTCGGGCGGCCCGATCACCCGCTTGAAATGCCCACCCAACAGCTTGCCAAACCGACCGTCNNGAACCGGCGGCCAGCGCGGCCGCCTCCGCCGAAGTCAGCGCGAGCGGTTTTTCACAGATCACATGCTTGTCAGCGGCCAGCGACTTGGCGACGGCCTCGCCGTGCAGATGGGGCGGCAGGCAGATGTCGACCAACTCGACCCGCGGGTCCGCCAGCAATTGGTCGAGCGACTCGTAGGCCGACAACCCGCTGACATCGATCACTTCGCCCGGAGGCCCGAAATTGCCCTGAATGCCACGCCAATCCCCAGCCCGCTTTTTCGGCTCGCGACTGCAGAACGCGACCAACTCGGCGGATCGACACTGGCGATAGGCCAGATAGTGAATCCAGCCCATGAACCCGACGCCCACGATGCCAACCCCGACTCGTGCCACAACCGCTTCTCCGTTGAAAATGAAATCTGCTCCGGACCCCTCTGATTTTGCGCCCGGCGGTCGCAAGTTGCTATCGACCGACTTGAGAAGTCTATGGTAAAGCGTTGACGGCGAGGCGAAAGGACGGACCCGAAAAGCCCGCGAATCGAGGAAGCGATCATGATCAAACGCCTAGGTGTCCCGTTAGCTGGTAGTGGTCTCGTGGCCGTGCTCGGAGGCTTGGGATACACCCAGTACCAACACGATTCCCGGCCGGCCGACACCCATCTGCTGGACATCTCGCCGCCGCCCGCCATGGGGCCGCCGATGCCGATCGCCGCCGACAGCCCCGCCTTCGTCCCCCTGGCGGAATTGGCCGCCCGCCCCGCCGTCGATGCGCAGCCCCAGGCGTTTGGTGGCGATCCCGCCGCGGTTCAGCAGGTCGCTCACGAAGAATCCTTCGCGCTGCCCCCCCAAACCTACATCACCTCGGCCGACCAGCCCGAACCGAGCGACGATTCGATCGCCGCGGCCGGTCCGAACGACCCCGCCAGCGGCCCGTCCGGATTCGCGCTGCCGAACTGGTCGGACCAGCCCGCCGCCCCCGAAGCCGCGCCCCAGGCCGTGAACTACGGTAGCCCCGGCGACATGCCGGCCGCCGCGCCCCCCACGTCACCGAACGGCGACGAAATGCCCGCCGCAAACTTCGCCGCCTTCCCCGTCAATCAACTCCGCGGCACCCCCGCGGCGATGACGCCTCCCGTCGCCAGCAGCACCCTGCGGCCGGTCGCCGATGTCGCATTGGTCGCCCCCGCCGCCGACCCCGGCCTGCCGCCCAATGCCTTCTCAGCGATCGGTCCCGCCCAAAGCGCTCCCGGCCAGTACGATCCAGCCCAGTACGATNNGCGGGTGGCCCAACCGGTTTCGCGGGCATGTCCCCCGTTCCTTCGTCCACCGCCCCCTCGGCAGCTACGTTCGCCGTGCCACAGTCTGCCCGTTTCAGCGACCCGTCAGCCGATCCCGCCACTTTCTCCGGCTCGCCCGCGGAGCCCGATTCGTTCGGCGACGCTGCCGCCGCCCCCACGGGCCCGGCCGCCAATGCCTTCCTGGTGCCCGTCGCATCGGCAAGTCCCGAGGTCATGGTCCCCGTCGAAGCACCCTCGGTCATGGCACCCGCCCCCTTTTCGGCTCAACCGCCACTCGACGCGGGCCC
>DITY01000070.1:0-8276 GCA_002422955.1 Planctomycetaceae bacterium UBA6172 | reverse complement strand
CTGGAGGGGATCCAAGCCCCGAGCGTCGTGATCCACAAGCGAGCTCCCGATCAAGTCCAAGTCGGCAAGCCGGCCACCTTCGTGATCCAAGTTCAAAACGTCGGTGTCGTCGAAGCCGCCGATGTCCAGATCCATGATCGCATCCCTGCGGGCATGACCCTGATCGAATCGACTCCTCAAGCACAGCGCAACGGAGACCATTTGGTCTGGCAACTCGGCGCGCTGGAACCGGGTGGTGAGCGGACCGTTTCGCTGCAGTTGGTTCCCGACGTCGAAGGGGAACTGGGCAGCGTCGCGCGAGTCTCCTTCGAAGCCGCCGCATCAGTCCGCACGGTCAGCACCCGCCCCGCACTCAAGGTCACGCAGCGAGCACCCGCGCAAGTGCTGATCGGCCAGCAGCTCGAAATCGAACTCGAGGTTTCCAACCCCGGCACCGGAGCCGCCACCGGCGTGACCCTGCAGACCGACGTCCCCGAGGGACTCGAACACCCCAAGGGGCGTCAACTCGACAACCTGATCGGTACCCTCGGCCCCGGCGAAGTGCGGCGTCAAGTCTTGCGACTCCGCGCCACCGCCCCCGGTCAAGTCAACAGCGAGATTCGCATCACGGGCGACGATGGCCTGTCGGCGATCGATACGACCGCGATCCAGATCATCGCGCCGGAACTGGCGATCGAAGTCGAAGGCCCAACGCGACGGTACCTGGAACGCCAAGCGACCTACCAAATCCATTTGGCCAACGTCGGATCGGCGGATGCGACCAATGTCGAAATCATCGCCTACCTCGATCGCGGATTCTCCTTCGTGGGCACCGAGTTCCAAGGGCAATACGACCCGAACCGGCACGCCGTTTACTGGTCGCTGGCCGAGCTGCCGCCGGAAGCTCGCGGGGCGGTGCCGTTGACGCTGCTACCGATCGAAGCGGGCGAGCGGGCCATTCGGCTCGAAGCCCGTGGCGATCTCAATCTGGTCTCGCGCCACGAAAAGAAAGTCACGGTCGATGCGCCAGCCGAACTGACGTTCTCGATCACCGATGACGCCGACCCGATCGAAATCGGCAGCACGGCGACCTACGAGATTCGGATCCTCAACCGCGGCGCCCGTGAAGACGGCGACGTCAATCTGAAGGTCCAGCTGCCCGATGGACTGGAATTGGTCAGCAGCGAAACCGACGCCTCGACGGACGGACAAGGCTTGGTCGTCTTCGCCCCGCACGCGGTCATCCCCGCCAAAGGCGAAGTCGTCCATCGCATCCGCGTCAAAGGCACCAAGCCCGGGACGCAGATCGTCAAAGCGATCGTGACCAGCAGCCAAGCGCCGACGGCGGTCACCAAGGAAGAGAGCACCACGGTCTACGCGGACAACTGATCCCAGCCGGACGCGGCTGGATCGGAGTGGACGGCTCGGATACGCTCCAACAGGCGATCCGTCGCGTCCAACCGAAACCTCCGCTCCGCTCGGGCTTCATCGCATGACCCCTCAACCACCCTGGCAACGGCCGCAGGTCAGCATTTCGCTGATGCTGCTGATGATGAGCATCTTCGCGATCATGTCGGCCGGCTTGTTCTATGCCAGCCGAGTCGGCGAAATCCGGGACGAAATGGCGGTGCTGACCGGCAACCCCACCAGCGGCGCCCAGCCGCCCAACCGCGTCGCCCACTTGGTCTTCCTGCTATTCACCTACACCTCACCGTTGCTGCTCGCCCTCGTGCTGGGCGGTTTCTACAGCTGGCAACGGCTTCGCTACCACCGCCGGCCCGGCTGATCGCGACATGCGTACCATCCTCCTGCTGCTGATCTCCAACGTCTTCATGACGTTCGCCTGGTACGGGCACCTGAAGTTCAAATCCGCGCCGCTGATCACCGTGATTCTCGTCAGCTGGGCGATCGCGTTCTTCGAATACTGCTTCATGGTCCCGGCCAACCGGATCGGTCATGGGCAATTCTCGACGATCCAGCTGAAGGTGATCCAAGAGGTGATCACGCTGATCGTGTTCGGCGCGTTCGTGATCCTCTACATGGGCGAGGTCATCCGCTGGAATCACATCGCCAGCTTCGCCTGCCTGGTGGCCGCCGTCTATTTCGTCTTCGGCTTCTCACCCCCCGCCACCGGTGCCGCAGTCAACCTGCCCCAGGCGTCGGCCCCGCCATCCATCACGTCGCAGCCCGCAGTTCCGCCCGCCAAGCCGTGAACCGGTTGGCAGCGTCGGCCAACCGCTTCACGACCGATTTGGACTAAACCGTCCGCGGCCGCGGCTGGGTGAACCGCGAGACCACGACCAACGTCGCGAATGACAACGGGATCGTCACGATCCCCGGTTGGCTTAGCGGCGCCCAAGCCTGCTCGGCCGGCAACCCGTAGACCTGAGTGAACGTGTCGGCGCTGAGCAGAATCCAGCCCAGCGAACTGACCATCCCCACGATCACGCTGGCGATGATCCCCTGGCGAGTTGTCCCCTTCCAGAACAACAACATCGTCAACGCCGGCAGGTTGGCGCTCGCCGCGATGCTGAAGGCCCAGCCGACCAGGAAACTGACGTTCATCCCGGCGAACAAAATCCCTAGCACGATCGCGATCGCGCCGACGAACACCGCCGCGATCTTGGCCACGCGTACCTGCTGATGGCCGGTCAACGGGATTCGTAAGAACCCGGTGATCAAATCGTGAGCGACCGCGCCGCTGGACGCCAGAATCAACCCGCTGACCGTCCCCAAAACCGTCGTGAACGCCACGGCCGAAATGATCGCGAACAACAACGGGCTCAGGCTGCGAGCCAACAACGGCGCCGCCATGTTCGTATCCTGGACGTCCAACGCCCCGCTGGTCATCGCGCCCAGTCCCAGGTACAGCGTCGACACGTAGAACACGCCGATGCTGGCGATCCCGATGATCGTGCTCTTTCGCGCCGCCGCCTCGTCCTTGACCGTGTAGTAGCGGATCAGGATGTGCGGCAAGGACGCGGTGCCGCAAAACAGCGCCAACATCAACGACAAAAACTCCAACCGATCCTTCGTCTTCCCCGTACGAATCCCCGCGAACGTCGGATGCTCACCAGGACGCAGCACCCGCGACCCCGCGGTCGGCACCTGGTAATGGACCGTCGTGACCGAGCCGTCGGCATGGGCCAGCTTCCGATTCCGCCACAACACCACCTCGCTATCCTGCAACGTGCGAAAGAACTGCAGGGGGCCCAGCGGCCCGGTCGCGGCTTCATCGCCGGGCAACTTCGACACATGCCCGACCGACCGCAGCCGCTTTTGCCCGTCGCCTCGGCCCAGCGGGGCGCCGTCGATCTGCTGCGAGCGGTCGGCGGCGACCGTTACCGCTTGGGCTTGGTCGAGCCAGATCCGGTCACCGTCAGTTCGCGGGGAGAACACGTCAAACCCGCCTCGCTCGGTATCCTCCAACCGCACCCACTCGTCGGCCAGCCAACCGTCGCCCGCCGGCAGGATGCGCCGCCCGTCCAGCGAATCGGCGCTGGCCAACTCCTCGGCCGAAAAGGGTCCCAAACTTTTCCACACATGGCCATCCGCACCGCTCGCCCCGACCTCGAACCCACGCTGCAAGACCATTGCCGACAAGATCAGACTGAAGACCACCAACATCGAACCCTTGAGAAATTGCACCCAAGTCGTCGACACCATCCCCGCCGTGACCACGATCACGATCACCACGGCGCCGACTAGCACCACGCCCATCCAGTGCGGCAAACCCAACAACGGCTGAATCAGGACGCCGGCGCCGACCATCTGCGGGATCAAATAAAACAGGCTCACCGCCAAGGTGCTGATCCCCGCGGCCAACTTGATGCCGCGTGAATCGAAGCGGGCATCCAGCGCATCGGCGAACGTGAACCGCCCCAGTCGTTTCATCGGCTCGGCGATCACGAACAGCGCCACGATCCAGCCCGCCAAGTAGCCGATCGAATACAGGAATCCGTCGTAACCGTAGAACGCGATCATCCCGCAGATGCCCAGGAACGAAGCGGCCGACAGGTAATCGCCGGCGAAGGCGATCCCGTTGATCGCCCACGGGACCTGGCCGTGCGCCGCGAAATACCCTTCGGAGGTCTGCGTCTTGCGGCCCAGGAAAAAGCTGAGTCCGATCGTGCCCGCGACCAGCGCCAGGAAAATCACCACCGACAGCGCGGAAACGTCTTCCATCATCATCGCGAGGCCTCGTCGGCGGAGACACGGGAGAGCAATCCGTAGACCAGCGCCAGCACGATCGCGACGATGATCAGCCCGAAGCCGGACAGCAGCGCCAGGTTGAGCCCACCCAGCGGCCGCCATTCCATCCAGTGCGGCGCGAAGGCATTGATCAGGACGTAGGCGACGTACATCACCAAGTAGACGACGAACAAGCTCATCGCCAGCCGCATGTTGTACCGCCGCGCGACCGCCTCGCCGCTGTCAGCCTGATCCGGATTGTGAGACATCAACCGACCGACTCCGAAAGAACGCCAGGGAACGAAGCTACTCGACGCGTCGGACCGCGCCGCTCGTCGAATTCGAGGCCCCGTTGGCGACACCCAACTCGAACGCCAAGCGATCCGGCCCGAGCGACCCAACGGCGGGCTCGCTAGCATAACCCCCAGCACCGAGGCCAGGTATCCGCCCATCCATCCCGCGTCACCACCAGGCCCACCCCCAACCCACTCCCGTCTCGCCCAACCTTCCCCATGGCATGGCCGTCCCGGCCATGTTCCCGCCCAACC
Source organism: Planctomycetaceae bacterium UBA6172 (assembly GCA_002422955.1). Taxonomy (GTDB): domain Bacteria; phylum Planctomycetota; class Planctomycetia; order Pirellulales; family Pirellulaceae; genus UBA6163. The sequence goes on along the minus strand of DITY01000070.1, from coordinate 3,558 downwards.
TGCGCCAGCCCCCATCCAAACCACCTTCACGCCCCCCCGCGTGAGTTAGTCGCGGGGACATTTCTATTGGCTCACAACACCTACGCTGGCCACATCTTGCCCGTCGGCCAGCGAACGACTACTCTGGAAAAGTCGCAACGAGGGACGTTCGGGTCCCCGATGGCCACCCCCTGCAGGGACGGTCATCCGCATTCGGGCAATTAGCTCAGTTGGTTAGAGCGCTGCTTTCACACGGCAGAGGTCACCGGTTCGAATCCAGTATTGCCCACTGTTTCTAAACCCCTGCTGGAACGCGACTTAGCGTTACCGCCAACGTTGGCGAGCGGCTCACAATCGGACGGTTTCGGAGTAGACGACTACTCCGATTCGTCTTGGAGTCCCGCGAATGTCACGTTCGAGGATCACGCAGCCAGCGTATCAATTTCACGTCAGCGGTCAGGCCAAAGTTAGGCTAGGTCACCGCGACTTCTATTTGGGCAAGCACGGGACGCCCGAGAGCTACGCCCGTTATTACGCCCTGTTGGCAGAGTACAACGCGGCCGGCAAGGTCGCACCCGAGCCGGCCGAAGCCGAAACGGCGGTTCGGCTTGCCGATGACGTTATCCGAGTCAAGCACATCACCGCCGACTTCCGCGAAAGGGTGCTGCCGGATTACGCCCGCAACGACGCCCACCATGGGCGGTTTGTCGCGCTGCTGTCGCTACTCGAAAAACGGCACGGCAACGAGCCGGCCGCCGAGTTCGGACCGAGGAAGCTGGAAGCGATCCGCGACACGTTCACCGCGAAAGGCAACTGCCGGTCCTATGCGAACGATCAGTCACGAAAGATTGTCAAAATCTTTGAGCATGGCGTTGCGCGCGAATTGTTGGCCCCTGATCGCATCGTTGCTTTGCGGGCGCTACCGCCGCTGAAACCCGGTCAGGCCAAGGACAACCCGAAGCGGGGCGGGGTGGCACTGGAGGCCGTCAGGGCAACGCTACCGCATCTGACCGACACCGCCGCCGCGATGGTCAAGCTGCAACTGGCGACCGCGATGCGGCCGAGTGAGTTGTTCACGATGACGCCGGCGCAGATCGACCGCACCGGGGCGACCTGGTTCTACCGGCCGAAGGATCACAAGACGGCATCGCGGGGCAAAACGAAAGCCGTGCCGATTCTGGGCGACGCGCTCCGAGCGCTGACCCCGTTCATGTTCGGAGATCCGAACGACCTATGTTTTCGGACCTGCAAGGGAACGCCCTGGAACAAAGACGCCTACCGCATCGCGATCGCCCGAGCGGCCAAAGCGGCCAAGTGTGACCACTGGACGCCCTACGCCCTTCGCCACACGGCCGCGCAGGCGGTCCGCGATGCAGCGGGGGCCGAGTGTACGCAGGCGCTGTTGGGGCATAGCCGTCTGTCGACAACCGAGATTTACGCCCAAGTGTCAGAGGCCCGAGCGGTTGAAGCCGCGATGGCTGCGCCAAGTCTATAATTCGTCAACGTCGCCAGGGGCCTGATCACCCCGCGCCGATCGTCCCGTTCCGGTCCCGTAGCCGGCCGGGCGATCGGCAGCGACTTCTACCAACTACGGGATTCTGGAATGTCAAAAGAAGATGTTGACGCCGCCGCTATGTATGTAGGGCTTCACTTTGAAGAGTTTGCCCAGGCCAGGGTGGAAAAGGCGTTAGCCGCCCAGCGAGATGCGTTGATCACCGAAATCGTCGACAGTGTTGTACCGAGTGTTGTTCGGTCAACCGTCGACAAGATGCAATCGCACCGGAAAGCCGAGCGAGAAAAAGCAGATCAACAGATTGAAGCCGTCGCTGGCAAATTACCAAAGCGATCAAAAGGCCCGGCGATATTCCGCTATCTGGCAAGCAATCCGGCAGGAGTAACCTTTCCTGAGTTTTGCGAATACCGCATACCGGGGACCGGCCACAGGCTAACCGAGTCGATCGACCCCGATAGCGTGGCGGCAATGCTTCGCGGCTGGTCAACCAAGTTTCAAAAATTGGGATGGAAGATTGAAACGAATCGACGCGGCAATCAAATCAAGCTGGTGAAAGCAACTTTCAAAAAATTAAAATAAGACGCGAAGTCTTACGCGTACGCTTACGCGCGAAAACGAATACTCCCTTGCGTTGCATTTACCGCATCGCACTGGGAGTTTTTTTATGTCCGCCGCGACCGATACCGCCGTTTCTCGCATCCTCACCGAGGATGTTTTAACGCTGACCGAGGCCCGCGCCGAATTGTGCCGGATCACCCGCCGCCGGCCAGATAAGGCGACGCTTACGCGCTGGATTCATCGCGGGGCCGGTGGCATCCGGTTGGAAGCCGTCCGCATCGGGACGCAGCTACTCACCAGCAAGCAAGCGCTTAACCGCTTCATCACGGCCCGCACCGAAACGTCTATCGGCCGGTAAACGCGGAACGGCCGCCAGCCGCCCCAGAGGGCAACCGGCAGCCGTTCGCAATTCTTCAATTCATCGCGACTGACCCGGCAAGGCATCGCGACATCTGGCAAGCAACCCCCGAAGGGATTCACCGCATTATGACGACGACGCCCACGAAATCAATCGACTTTCCGGCAATCAAAGAGGCCGCCGCCGGGCGATGGCATGAGATCCTACCCGCGTTGACGCCGCTACCGGCGGAAGTGCTGCGGAAGGCCGGCACGGATCACCCTTGCCCGCGTTGTGGCGGGCGGTCAACTATCTGGCCAGCCGACGACGCCGAGACGACCGGCCGAATTGCTTGCCGCACATGCACGGCCGACAAGCCGACCGGCGACGGCATCGCGACCGTAGCCATGTTCGCGGAATGCGAGCAAGGCGAAGCCGCTGGGAAGGTTGCGAATCACTTGGGGCTGTCCGTATCGCAAGCCGTGGGGATCAGGCCGCCCGAGCGCGACATAATCGCCGAAGTGTGTCGCGATAAGAGAATGCCGGTCGATGCGTTCATGCAATTCGGCGCGGAGGCCGTCAAGCGTGGGCGGGGTAAGCAAGACGCCGCCAGGGTGCCGGTTTACGATGCGGACGGCGAACGGCATTCGCATTTTGATTTTGTGCCTGGTCAAAAAGGATTCTTCGCGCGTGGCAAAGGCGCGTCGGGAATGTTCTTTCCCGGCCGTCTGCCCGCCGAGGGTGAATTGTGGCACATCGTTGAGGGTTGCAAGGATGCGGCCGCGCTGGTTGGGTTGGGGTTCAATGCTTGCGGGCTGCCGACAAGCTATCTCCATGAGAAATACGCGGGGCTATTCCGTGGCGTTCATGTAGTCTTAGTTCCCGACCTAGACGAAGTTGGTCAGGATGGCGCGAAGCGATCAGGCGGAAACCTTAAAGGCATCGCGGAATCGGTGCGCGTTGTAAGATTGCCGGGCGAAATCACCGCGACGAATGGCGACGATGTTCGTGATGTTTTGGCCAAGCAAGAAGGGGCCGCCCTGGTCCGCGAAGCAATCGCAACTGCTGAGCCGTGGCAACCGCGCGAAGGTGAACACGACGCAAAGGATGGCCGACCCGAAATCATGCTGACCCTTGCTTTTGGCTGGGTGACAGATCAGGCGGTTGTGTG
>DITY01000210.1:43036-47891 GCA_002422955.1 Planctomycetaceae bacterium UBA6172 | reverse complement strand
ATGAACGCATCACTGGCTAGCAACGCATCCACGACCGCCTCGCGCCTCCGCGGGGAACTGTCGTCCAAAAAGCCTCGGACGAATTGAGGGGTTGGCAGCCTACCAGACAGATCCAGAGTTACGCGACGAAGCCATTCGGAATCCGATGCCGGAGGCGATGCGTCCAGATGCAACTCATCGAGCTTTCGCATAACTTCATCATCGATGAAGCTTGCGGGAGCTTGGCGGGAGGAACTGCCCGGTTCATGCTGGTAGGGAACCACAATCGGAATCGCAATCACGTAATTCATGAATCTGGCCAAGACAAAATGTTGCCCTCGCCGCAGAGTTTTCAGATCTGCATTCACTCCGATTTCGAGCGCGGACGGATCGGAGGGCTGAAAAACCGTCCAGGCCGTCACATCCTGCTCAGAGCCATCGGCAAATCGGGCTATTGCCTTGATGGAGACCCGATCTGGAAACCGATCGGCTAGGAAATGACTTGGCGATACTTCTAAGGCGAGAATCTCTCGATCAGTTACGCGTCGGGCCCCCTGCGAGATCCATTGAAATAACTTCAGGAATCCTGGCCACTCGCGCTCCAAGACGACTCCGCCACCATGATCCATCTCACCGGTAGCTTTGGCGAGTAATAAGCTTTCAGCGGGCTGCGCGCGATGGATGCGTCTGCCCTCAAATTCATGCACGATGGAGTCGAAATCCGCTGCCGGATCCGCGCCCCAAAGCGATAGCCGAAAGCCACCGCGCCCTGCTGCCGCACCGTGACACGCGCCCGCATTGCAACCAGCTTTCGTCAGGACAGGGACAACCTCCGTATCAAAACTGACCGCATCAGTCGAACCGGGAAGGAGCGTCGCCAACAAAACCGCAACCCAGCTGATCATGGTGAATCCTCCGTCGGCTTACCAGCACCGACATCGCCTTCAACGGCAGGCCGCAGCCCTGAGCGAGTTTCGACGGATTTTGCCCACTTGCTGAGATACTCTTGCGCCCGCGGAGTGCCGTAGTTCGATAATTTTCCGGCATCGACAATGGTTTTCGCGATACGACCGAGCTCCTGGCGAACGGCGATATCACGGTCGGCAGCTGCTTCACAAATCTTTGCGGCGCGGTCAACCTCTTCAGGCGTCGCATCCCTCCGGATGAGCGGCGCGAGCAGTGGTCTCATTTCGACTGCCGAACGACCACCGGGCTGCTGGCCTTTCATTTCCGGCATCCCCTCTAGGTCGCTCAGTTTTGGGACCGGGCCGCCGGCAACGGCAACGATGCTTTCCAAAATCTTTGGCAAATCGACCTGCAAGCTCGGCTGAATCAGCGCATGGTTGGCTGTGACTTGACCGCCCTTACCAACGAGAATCGTCAACATCACTTTTCGATTTAAACCATAATTGCCTGGTCCCTCAGCACCATCGATCGAAATGCCTGTTGGTGCCCCAGGCGCCATCGCATGACGAATTCGCTGGAGAGTATTCTCCGCCTCGGTGACATCCGAATTCAAGAAAATGACTCCGGTTGCAAGACCACTGTCAGCACGGCCTACCGTGTACTGAGTCAGAATGCGAGTCATGCTGATCGACATACGATTGACGTCATGCACGAACACGAGCACGATCGGACGCCCGTTCGCCAGTTCGATGAAGTCGAGGTCCTTGCCGGCATCGTCAAATACGGCGCGCACGGAGAATCGCGGGAGTTGCTCACCAACTTGTGGACCAGAAAAAACCGCATCTTGAGCATTCACGCTCGCGGCGGACAACGTAAATGAATGAAACAAACATCCTAGAACCATGCTGACAAAGCAAAGACGCGTCATATTTACACCCAAAAAAAAGGGTTCGGTGAATTTTTTCGGCGGAATGAAAGACCTGAATACCCGCAGTCCAGCCAACCCCACAGGTTCGGCCGTCATGTTCTGCCGACTGCCCTTGCGATTAACTGTTAGACCAACCTATCGCCGCATCCTGACTACCCGGCGTTGGAGCCATTACGATCTCCTCCGATCCCATGTGGAATCTGATTGGGGAGAAATTAAAAACCGCCAAAGCTTACCGAGTCATTCGGGCGATGAGTTTTGGCGAGGCTGTCAAGCGGTTTACAAACGCGCGAAGATCGAATTGCTGAGCGTGCCTGTGCTGTCGGCAAACGTCTCTTGCTCGACACCTAATGACCGTAGAACACTAAGATAAACATTGGACATCCTCGTCTCGCCCTGACGCCAGTAATTACCGTGCCGAAGGCCAAAGCTGGCCCCACCGGCGATCAGCGTTGGCAAATTGCGCGGATTATGCGTAGTGCTCGCTCCGCTGCCGAAAAGTACGATGGTATTGTCGAGCACGCTACCNNGGAAAGGTATCGCTGATACCCATGCCATCTTCGCGATTCAACATGAAAGTTACCGATCGGGTAATGTCCGCGTCGAACGCCAGGGCGATCAAATCAAACATGTTCCGATAATAGTCGGCAGGCTCACCCTCGTTTGTCACGTCCAGATGCAAATGTGAATGGTCTTGTTGCTTGAGAGGGATGTCGATCCAGCGTTCGGACGCGATCAACCTCGACTCGAGTTCATTCAGTGAAGTCAGGTATTGATCCATCCGCTCACGATCAGAACCGCCGAGTTGTTGATGCAGTGTCTTTGCGTTATCGACAACCGCATCCACCAACTTGATCCGACGTTGAAGGGCGGCTCGTTCCGACCGCAAGGAGTCTTGATCGGCTCGAAATAGACGATCAAAGATACGACGCGGGCTATTTTCCGCGGGAATCGGACGCCCTTCGAGGCTGTAAGAGATGGTACCGGTTCGCGACAAGAACCCCGTGCCGGCGTCGATCGACAGCACGAGCGAGGGCTGGCGACAATGCTGCTTGGTATGCAGAGCAACGATCTGATCCAGGCCGACGGAGTTGTAAGTCCCAGGCTTCGGATTATGCAGCGGCGCCCCGGTAAGCCACATGTCAGAACAGACGTGGGGGTCGGCTTTGGTCCCACTCGGATGGTACAGCCCCCCCAAGAAACTCAGTTTTTCACGAAATCGGCTGAGCGGTTCAGTTGACTTCCCGAACACGAACTGACCATTCTGCTCGGCAGTTGGAAACCAACTCCACTCGTCAATCCCGTGATCGCGATTGGGGAGCGACATTCCGTTGGCGGTGTAAATCGCGCAGAACCGACGGGGGATTTCGCCCGTCACATCCGATCCCATCGCATCGAGAACCGGCAGGGCCAAGGCCATTCCGCCAATCCCTTGAAGGAAGGCCCGACGATCGATTTTTCGCCGCAAGCGCATGGAAGACTCCTGAAAAGGGGATGTTTGGTTCTATTTTTCTAGGAACATTGGACTTTCGACAATTGAGCGTAACATCTCTTGCATGCGATAGCCGTTTCCTCGCAGTTTCAGACAGTCAGCCTTCAAAACCTCGAGTTCATGATAGGACAGGCTGCGGCCACACGCGTAGGTCGCTAGGTGCTTGAGCACACTGAACGCAACCTGATCGATTCGATCATCGGTCAGATATCGTTGCAAGTCATTCACGCCGGAAACAAGCGTGCCATCGGGAAGTGAGGATCGTGCGTCGTTGGCTTGAAGCTTGAACGCTCCTCCCGCATCGAACTCCTCGAACGGAATTCCCCAAGGATCGATCTTGGAGTGACACTGCGCGCACCCGGGTTGATTGCGATGCTGCTCCAGACGCTCGCGGAGGGAAAGCCGCAAGTCTTGAGACAACGTCGGGACGTTCGGTGGTGGATCATCGGGCGGTTCGGCGACGATCTTGCGCGCGAGCCAAGCACCTCGCTTGACGGGATTGGACTCTCGACCATCCGACAAGCCGGCCATGATCGCGGGTTGCGTAAGCACGCCCCCCAAGTCCGCGCGGCGGTGCGGGATGGCTACGAATTGAAATCCGCTGTCCGGCTTGTCGGCAAGTCCATAAAAGCTTGCAACCACTTCGTTCGCCACAACAAAATCCGACATGATCAGATTACGGGTCGGCAGATCATGGCGGATCAAGTGCTGGACGAACTGCAGAGGTTCTCGATACAACTGGGAGCGGACATCTCGCGTGAGCTTGGGAAAACGCTCAAGATCGGGTTCGAGCACGGCAAACTTATCCAAAGCCAACCACTGGCTGGTGAACTCTTCGACAAATCGCTCGAACCGATGATCCTCGATCAATCGCTTGACCTCGGAATCCAAACTGCCACGGAGCATTCCTTTCGCAGCGAGCTTCAATGTCGCCTGGTCTGGGGGACCGTTCCACAAGAAGTAGGCCAATTTGGAAGCGAGCTCATAGTCGTCTAGCGGCTCGGGTTCGGGAGACGCGCTCGTTTCGACTAGAAAAAGAAATTGGGGAGAAGTCAGGACGACCAATAAGGCATCCTTCATGGCCTCATGAAAAGTTGCCCCGGCGAAAAAGGCGGTCTGGAAAACACTGATCAGCGACGCCTCTTCCGACGGACTGACCGGTCGTCGAAACGCGCGACTGGCAAACTGCTGAATGATCCGACGCGATTCGGCTGTCAGGTCCTGGATTTCATCCGCATCGCCAAAAATGTTTCGGTGGGCGTCAGGTGGCCAACTGTCAAAAAACGGACCCTCGAACTCGACCGACCGGATCAGGAGTCGCGGCATATCACGACCGTCGGTGTACTCGCTTCGTACTCCAATCTCTCGGATACCGGCGAGGTAATTGACGTTATTCGCCTCAACGTCAGGGTTAGGGAAATTATGGATCGCCCCTTCGAAGACGTACTGGGAGAGCGTGCTATCCGAAACGGTTTGAACGGGACCGACTCGCGCGAGTGTACTGCCACAGTCACGCCGTAGGCCGAGGTGCACTCCGATCCTTGGCGACC
>DITY01000210.1:0-43025 GCA_002422955.1 Planctomycetaceae bacterium UBA6172 | reverse complement strand
TGCCGCCAGGTCGCAGAGAACTGACGGTTGCCAAGCGCGAGAGACACCGCCTGCGACACCTGGCGAGGCGGCATCGTGGCAAACTGGCGACCAGGAACGACTAAGGCGTGAATCTCATTTTCGTTGAGTGCCCGCCGATAAATGCGAACATCGTCGATCTCGCCAACGAACTCATTCGCGTCCTGAATTCGACCGATGTTTAAGTCGACTGCGGGATTACCCAAATCCGCCTTGCCGACGGTTCCCGTGGCGACGCGATAACCATTGATGAAAAGCTGCGTCTCACCTTCCCCACGACGCACCACCGCAGCAACATGCTGCCAGGCGTTGTTTTGAATCGAATTCGCCGGGGACGACACCGTACCATTCGCTCGATTGTTTGGGCCTGCCGTTTCGATCCGTAACACACCCGTGTTATCGGGCATATCTAAATACCATCCGTGAATCCAACCATATTTTCCGAGACAGACGATTCCGGCTTGACGAAGTTCCCTCGGGTGGATCCACGCGGCCACCGTGAAGTCGCCTTCGGCCACGCGCAGGTCCACATGCTGCGGGACGACGATCGCATCCCCTTGTCCATCGAGTGACACGGACTTGCCGAAGGGTGAGTCGACGAAGGCCGCGTCCCCCTGTAACCGCCCCCACAGATGCTCCCCTGTTGACATGCTCGACGCATCACCGTCCAACGCCCACGCGCCGATGAGCCCTTCGCTAAGTCTCGAGTCATCAGGAGCAATCGATGCGATTTCAAAACCAGCCGGATACAGATCGACCTGGTAGATTCCCGCCTGCGGCAGATTGACGACCTGCGGCGAAATCGGGTGGTCCACGACGATGGCACCCGGCGACTCCGGCGGATGCTCCTTTGACCCGGGATCCAGCAACAGGCCATCGCGGTCTTTCGCCGCTGTCACGGTGACACGGAAACGGCCTTGGTCGGGCAATTCCCGCAGAGAAACTTTAAAGTTTGCGTGGGGTCCATATGTACTGGAAACCCCAAAAACCTCTTCACTAGGTATCGCCGGGCGAAGCAACATCCCGTTTGGGTGCAAGCTATAAGGCTCCCCCTTCGGATAGCCATGGGCCCCACGCATGCAGGCGAAGACCGAGTGATAGATACTATCGAAATCCCGCCAATCACGAACGGTGTCGTTACCTTGATAGCCTTCGATGAAGCGATGCCGCGCCTTCATGATGAACGGTTCGAAGGCGAATGATTTTTTCGGCGTCAATTGCGTCACGACAAAATCTTCGTTCTGCAGCAAGTGACTGTCCGCACCCAAAACGAGTTGGTCGGGGAAGGGCTCGGGATTGATCTTCTCTCCCAAGTCCACACGAAAGTTCTGAATTTTCGGTTTCGCCTTGGGATCCACGATGCATCGATCCAATGCCTTTTCGGCGATCTCGAAGTAGGCGTCGAGCAATAGGGGCGATAACACCAGTGTTTCTTCGTTATTCACGAACCCGTCACGGGACACGGCATCCGCGGGCAGTATCTCCCCGAGATCGTCCTCCAGAAGCAACAATTCACGCAGGGTATTACGATACTGAGCGACCGTCAGACGACGGACCCCACCGTTCTTCGGCGCTGGCCGCGACCGGGCAATCGTTAAGGCCTGGCGGATCCACTGGGCCACCATCTGCCGCTCATTCGCGGTCGGCTGCGACTCGTCTTCGGGCGGCATGGCCTGGCTGCTGAGTTGTCTCTCGATTGCCTCCCACAATTTGAGTTGGCGATCATCGAGCCCGGCGTCAAGATGATCGACTCGAATACCTGACATCAAGTTTTCGGGGTTATGACATCGCAAGCAGTGCTGATCAAGAAATGGCTTCACCTGTTGTGCAAAGGAATTGGCCAATTCTGTCCCACCTTCGCTTGCGAAGGTTGTGGCAGCGACAACGAAAAAGGCGACACCAATCCAAAGCCCCAAGCCACGAAGAATACCGATCACACAGACGGGAACACGGCGTGTCATCAAAGAGCCATCGGCGATGCTCGATAAACATTCGATGGCCGAGTCCTCACATTCGGGAGATCGCTGCGATGGTTCGCTAGCGAGCCCATCTTGGTGACGCATGGCTGACTTACCAGAGGTATTGGCCTGAGGCAACCGGCCCCGGAGACACGGATCAACGGGACGGGAGGCAGGAAGGGCAGAAATGACGTGTGAGGAGCAGTCGCTTATCGAGCAAACTGGTACGTTTTCATCTTACACCAGCTCGATCTGCTAGCGAACAGGTATTTTTTCCGTTCGACAGCGGCAGGCCAGCCTGCTCGCGACGTCGATCCTTTGACCGTCGGACGCGGGAAGCCCTAAATATGCGAATACCCATCGCGCTGAGCGTTGCCTTGGGAGCCATGGCGGTGTCTGTTCCCACCCTTGAACCGTCCGCAGTTTTGCTGGGACGAGCAGTAACCCAGGGACGGGACTCCGCGGCCCCATTGGCCGACGCTACTGGCATCCCGCGAATGAATCCCGGCAGCGAGGGTCCCGTATCGATTCGCGCGGTTCAGTTAGCCGGTAACGGCACCGGGCGCGAGTCGATCGAGGGCGGAACGGAAGGGACGGCGGGGCATGAAACTCGCGACCTGCTGGGATGGCAATTGCATATCAGTCGGGAACTGCTTGCACGAGAATCACGACTCGTTTCGGTCGCCGTTGACCTACTCGAAAAGCAGCTCCGAGAGATCGATCAGACGGTCCCGGCAGCCGCGGCGATGGAGTTACGGAAGGTGCCGCTCTACTTCTCATCCGAGTATCCCAACCAGCAACCGAGGGCGGAATACCATCCTGATGTTGATTGGCTGCGGGCGAATGATCGCGACCCGAAGATGGCTAAGGCCGTTGAGTTCAGCAACATCCGAATCTTCGAGCAAGAGTCGAAGCGGATGCCTAACTTCACGCTGCATGAGCTAGCCCATGCCTACCACCATCGCTTCCTGCCCGAAGCGTTCGCCAACCCTGAAATTCTAACCGCGCATGCCAATGCCGTTCGAGCCGGAACTTACTCACGGGTCGAGCGCTCGTTCGGTGACCGCAAGCCCAATACGTTCGAATCCGCCTATGCCATCACCAGCCCGATGGAATATTTCGCGGAAGCGACCGAGGCCTATTTCAGCCGTAACGACTTCTTCCCGTTCGATCGGAACCAGCTCCTGCGGCACGACCCGGAGATGCACGCGCTGCTAACGAAGCTGTGGGGGCAGGCCAAACCTGATGAAGATTGACGCCGGCCACGAATCGAGTCAGCCGCAGCCGCACGTCCCTGTACCACAGCCAGCTTGTCGCGTGCTGGCGAGTTGTTCCAACCGGGTCTGTATCGCGATCGAGGCCGGGGTGATCGATAGACCACCGAGTGCCGTGCAGCGAAGCTCTCGGGGCATTTGGCTGGCGACGCGTTTGGCGGTGAGAATCACTTCGTCCAACGGGACAACTTCCATGAATCCGGCGAGCGCCATGTTCGCACAACAAACCGCGTTTGCGGCAGCCATCACGTTTTTTCCTAAACACGGCGCCTCGACGCGGCTGGCGATCGGATCGCAGATCAAACCGATCATGCTCTGCAGTGCCATCGAGGCGGCCGCGACGGTTTGAGGAAGCGTGCCTCCAGCCAGTGTCACCAGCGCGGCGGCTGCCATTGCCGATGCCGAGCCGCCCTCGGCTTGGCAACCACCGACTTCTGCCGCAAATGAAAACTGAGCTGCGATGAAGACACCAATCAGTCTACTGGCAAGGAAGGCCCGCACCATTTCTTGCTCGCCAAGCCCCATCGCCTCAGCCATCGCAATCACCGACCCGGGCAAAGCCGCGCAGGCCCCCGCCGTCGGCATGGCGACGATCACACCTATCGAACTTTTCACCTCCATCAGTGCCGTTACCGCCAGGACAATCTGGTTCAGTGCCCCGGCATCCAGCAACCCGCCTGCCGCCATCCGTCGTTCGAAGTCCGGAGCCTGAGAGGAAAGTACCCGATCTTCGTAGCTGGTGCCTGCGATCCCCGCGGCGATCGACCGCCGCAGAATTCTGACGATCTCAGTCATCATCGCGATGACCTCATCTTGACGGAGCTGGCCGCGAAGAGACTCGTACTCGACGGCAAGTTGCCACAGGGCAGTTCCGCGACCCACATCGTGCGCGAGCATCGCGTTACAGGTTTCGAACGGCACCCTCATCCCCCGGTACCGCACCGACAGAAGAAGTGGCGGATCGACTGCTGAAGCGGAACGGACGGGCTACAACACGTCATCCGCACTCAGAGGTCAGGCCGACTTGATTTCGAAAATGGCCTCGACTTCGACGGCGGAGCCTGTCGGGATCTGTGCGAATCCCAAGGCGCTGCGAGCGTGGTAACCGTCCGTCGTTTTACCGTAAATTTCATGGAGCAGGTCGCTGCATCCGTTGATGACCAGGTGTTGCTCATCGAAATCGAGGGTCGAATTGACACAGCCGAGCAGCTTGAGGACTCGGAGGCCATCCAAGGTGCCGTGAAAGTTCCATACCGAATTGAGCACCTTCACGGCGCATTCCCGCGCGGCCTGCTTGCCTTGCTCGACACTCAGATCAGCACCTAACTTCCCCTTCAGATCGCTGACGTGGCCGGAGGTAATGAGCAAATTGCCGGTACGAACCACCATCGCCAAATACCCGGGCTCTTGCTTGGTGAAGTTGAGTCCAGCGGCGACGGCTTTTTCTTGTGGCATCATGGCAATGCGGTTCCTGTCTCGAGCGAAGAATCATTGGGGCGCGGGAAGAAAATCTCGGTGGGTCGAGATGCCTGTCCGGGGCAACGGCCAGGCAACGCAACACCACTTCGATGCGATCACGGGGTCGGTTTTAACCCAGTCTTACCCCACTCACAACCTTGGAGCTGGAGCCTGGCCAACGATTGGTGGAGGAGGCTGTCGCAGATCCGGTGGCGAGGTCCCGTTTTTCGCATGGGCGAGTCGCCGGCTATCCCAACCCACAGCTTGATGAATCGCGTCTGCGGCCGAGTAGCCTGATTCGGCAGACATCCCCCTGCTCTCTCTGGGCGGAAAGTCAGTGTGGATGACCACAACCAGGCCATTGGTCGCGGCCCCCAATCTCTGATCCCGCCAGCCCCATTCCCTTATTACCCTAACCGCTGTGACTACTCGCTCGGCGCGATCCGCTCCCCAGGATCCCCAGGATTTCGCTGTCTTCCCGGAAACGCGTCAGCTGGCGAGCCCAATCCTGCCAACTTCAGGAGCCGAGCCGTATCAGCACAGCACCAGCAACGGATCGAAGATTGTGGATCGGCGCGGTTACTCATCCAGCGTCTCCGATTCCGGTTCGATCATGATGAACGACAACGCCGCGCCGACGAGACAATAGAGCCCCGCTACCACCGCGCCGACCAACGCGATCTTGCCTGGGTCGGGTGGGGTGGCCGCCGAGAAGGTCAACGTCAGCCACGCGGCGGCGGTGCCGATGATTGGGCCACTGATGTTCGCCGCAAAGCTTTTGCCGGTCCCATGCAGGTGCAATGGGAAAACTCGCGGGATCTAGTTGCCCCAAAAGCTGAATTGGGCCACCGTGAACAAGCCCGCGATGAAGATGCCGGTCTTGATGTTGACGAGTGACTCGGCATTTCCCAGCGAAGTCGAGATCCACCGGAACAGCAGTGGCACAAAAATCAGGGCTGGGAGCTGGAAGATCCGCAGGACCGTCCGGCGACTGACGATTCGCACCGCGAGGGCCGCTAGCAGGTTCCCGACCGACCAGGCCACCAATTTCCTGCCAGATCGTAATCTTCGCGACCGTTTCGTCACGGGAATTGGCAGTGATCTGCTTTCGCCGGCCGTCGGAGAGCGGTGCGTCGCTGGCCTCGGCGACCTGTTCAACTGCGGTTTGGCCGTCGGCGACGATCTGTGCGTGCCCGCTGAGGATCTGGGGCAGATGCTGGATCGCACCGAACGCGATGCCGTAACTGGCCGCGAACATCAGCATCGTGACCACGGTCGTTTTCAGCAGCCCGGACCCGAACAGTTCGGCGATGCTCGGCCGCCGCAACTGAACGACCAGCCGCTTGCGTTCCCAAGCGGGCGATTCGGGAAAAAACGGCCAGATGACGATCCGGCGGCAGCGCCGGGATCACTCCGAAAATGGGTGTATATCGCCAGGCCTCATGACCGCCATGGATCGCGGGCAGCAATTCCGACGCCGCCAACTTCGCTGTCAGGACGTTGGCAGCGCCGACCTTCAACCCCGCTGGCCGAGGAGAACGCTTGGGTATAGCCGAGCACTCGGGCCTGAGGGGAGCGACGCTGCAGAACGCCAGTTCTCGATTCGTCTCCGCGTTCTCATCAATACCGCGTCAGTGCTCTTTCATTCTTTTCGGCAAAGCCAAAAATCGGGGTGACAGGATTTGAACCTGCGACCTTTTGACCCCCAGTCAAACGCGCTATCCAGGCTGCGCCACACCCCGTTATTTTGCCGTCGGAGCCCTCACCGCAAAAACGGTGGAACTGAACCGAGGGACGAGTATGCCAGAATGCTTCCGTCTGGGCAACGGGAACCTAACCACAAATCTTGCCCAATCAGCCGGCTTCTCTTGACTCCGTTCAACGAGGCTCGATACATCTCGACCATGGACACCTCAAACGATCATCGCGCCGACAAGTCCGGTTCGGGATTTCGTCTGGTCGAAACGACTTCGCCCCGGCCGAAAACGCTGTTTTTGTCGGTTGGGGAACCGAGCGGCGACCAACACACCGGACGGCTGATTCGGGAGTTGCGACGGCATGATCCGTCGCTGCGGTTCCGCGGTTTTGGCGGCCCCGAGATGCGAGAGCATGGCTGCCATATCGACCACGACATGACCGAGATGGCCGTAGTCGGCTTGGTCGAGGTCCTACCCAAGCTTCGAGAATTCTTTCGGTTAGCGGACGTGGCGGAGGAATTATTCCGCAGCGGCGCGGTCGATGGCGTGCTCCTTGTGGACTTCCCCGGCTTCAATTGGCACATCGCCAAGCGGGCCAAGCGTTACGGCCTACCCGTTCACTACTATCTCCCCCCCCAGCTTTGGGCCTGGGGTGGCTGGCGGGTTCGCAAGTTACGCCGATCGGTCGATCACGTGATGTCGGTGCTCCGAATGGAACAGCGATGGTTCGACGACCACCGGGTGCCCAACACCTATGTGGGGCATCCGTTCTTTGACGCGGTGGCCGAAAAACCGTTGGACGATCGGCTGTTGGAACGCTTGGGTGATTCGGCGACGCGCGGTGAGCGTTTGGTGGCTGTTCTACCCGGTTCGCGAGACCACGAGGTACACAAGAACTTTCCGCTGATGCTCGAATCGATGCGGCGGATCGTGGCCAAAAATCCCAAAGTTCGATTTCTGGTCGGCGCCCACCGCGACGCCCATGCACTCTGGTGCCGTGACCGCTTAATCCAAACGGCTCGGGAGCTACCAGTTCAATTCTTCGTAGGCCGAACCAGCGAAGTGATCGAGGCCTGTGAGTGCGCGATGATGGTCAGCGGATCGGTGAGCCTGGAATTGTTGGCGCGAGGGAAACCGGCAGCCGTGATTTATCGTGTCGGGCGAATTTTGCACAGCTATGCCAGGCTGATGGTCAGGGTAAAAAGCATTACCCTCGTAAACCTGATGGCCGGGAAGACCATTTTTCCCGAGATGGTATCGGTGGGTCGCCCAGAACCGGGAATCGATTTTCTGACCCAAAGCATCACGGCGATGCTTGACGATCGCTATTACTACGAATCACTCATCGATCAACTGCAAGAATTGCGCGCCAATCAGGGCAGTCCAGGAGGCATCGCGAAGGCGGCTGAGGTGCTGCTGGAGAAAATGGGTTGGTCAAGTGGCGAGAACGGTCGTTTCGAGATTGGCAAGCGACAGTCGACGAGGACGGCCGCCTAAGCGTTTGACCAAAGCATGCCTTTTCGCGGATGAGCGGGTGCAAGGAGCTTGCTGCGCCCGCAGGGCATTAGCCAGCGCGACCGAGTTGCTGGCGGACATCGCCGATGATCTCGCGCGGGACGAATTTGGCAAGATGATTGTCGTTGTCGCTCATCGTCGCGATCTGCTTGAGCAATGAACTGCTGATATGCACGTATTGCTCATCGGCCATGAGAAAGACAGTTTCGACACCGCCATCGAGTTGGCGGTTAGCCATCATCATCGTGAACTCACCGGCGATGTCGGTTAGCGGCCGAATTCCTCGGACCATCACACGGGCGTTGACTTGCCGGACGAAGTCGACAGCCAGACCATCGAAGGTTGCGACCTCGATTCCAGGCATGTCCCGAGTTACTCGACGAACCAGGGCGACCCGTTGATCGGGATCGAAGAGCGGCCGTTTATCTTTGTTGATCCCGACGCCGACGATCACTTGGGAGAACAAGCGGCTCGCTCGCCGAATGATATCGAGATGGCCGAGCGTGACCGGGTCGAACGATCCGGTGTAAACGGCCTTGACGTCTTGAGACATGGCGAGGTGCCTCGGGTGGAGGATGCTGGGGGGAAGGTAGGCGGCAACGCCGATCCGGTGACGGGCCGGGAAACGGAGGCAAATTACCTACCGCAGTACCTCGATCAAGCGATCGATATCGGCCGAATCGTTGTAGGCATGAATGCTAGCCCGAACACCGATCCCGCGACAGCTGACGGCCACCCGCTGCTCTGCCGCGAGCTTCCGAAACTGGGCAGGCGAAACCCTCGGCGGATTGAAGGTCACGATCCCGCTGCGATGGGCTCGTTGCGAGTGCCTGGCAGTCACCGCGCCGATCGACACCAACTTCGCGTTCAGTTCATCAGCCAAATCGAGGACTCGGCTGGCAATCGCGGCTGGCCCATGGGCGGCGATGATCCGCAGGAAAATCGACAAACTCTGACGGAGAGCCCGCAATCCGACCATGTTAGCGGAACCGATTTCGAATCGTGACGCGTCGGGCTTGAGATCCATTCGGGCTTCGCCGAAGTGGTAGGCACCGCGAACACTGCTCCAACCGATCGGGACGCAATCGAGGGATTCGAGGTGTTCCTTACGGATCACCGCCACCCCAGCCCCTTCGGGTCCCAAGAGCCATTTGTGCCCATCGGCGGCAAGGAAATCGACGGGCGTTTGCTCAAGATCCAGTGGGTAGACGCCCAAGCCCTGAATCGCGTCGAGGAAAAAGAGCGCACCGGCGTCATGTACCGCCGAAACCATTTCGTCGAGGTCGATGCGATGTCCGGAAGCGAAGCCGACCCAACTGGCCGCGACGATACGGGTCCGGGCATCGATGGCGGCCAACATCGCTTGGTGGTCCACGCTGCCATCGGGCAAATTGGGAATCACCCGGAGTTCAACTCCGCGTCGTTGCTGGTTTTGCCAGGGAAAAACGTTCGACGGGAACTCACCGGCGGGGATAATCACGTTGTCCCCTCGCTGCCAGCGAAAACCTTCGGCAACGAGATTGATCCCGTAGGTCGTGTTGGGAACGAGCGCGATTTCGGAGCGATCGGTGTGCAGAAAGGCGGCGAAATCGTCCCGCAACCGCTCATTCTCCTCGGCCCAGATCGGCCACAGCGTATCCCCTTCTCGGGCGGCTTCATCGGCGAATTCGCGGATCGCCTCTGCTGCTGGAGCAGACAATGGGGCTACCGCAGCATGGTCCAGATAAGCCCATTGCTCGACGACCGGCATCTGGGACCGCCACCACCCCCATGGGTCTGAGCGAACGGAATCTTGCTGGTTGCCAGCTGAAACGGCGGGAGGTAGGGGGCGAGTGCGAATAGTCATATCGGGGGGGCAGCTCGTCGCTGAACCGCGGGGCTGCAGGCTCCTCGCGGCTCGGACGCTAAATTCGGAATATTCAGAACAGTCGGCGAATCCGAAAAAACTCCCAAAACTCCCAAGCGGTTTATTTTCCCGACAGGACTGGTGATTAACATGTCGTGTCCCTTAATTATACTGCTCCAAATAGGCGGATGCGGCACCCGTCCATTTTCATGCCGAAGTCGATCATAATCCGAGGTTCATGAATGCCCAAGGCTCTTAGCCTGACCAGCCTAGTGATAGCGGTGGTGATCGTCGTTCTGTTTCTCACCGATGCGGTGATGGGCATGGCCGGCATGAGTGCGTCCGCTCCCTTGGGAAGTGCCAGCTTGATGATGGACTTGGCGTTCGTCCTCGCTGGGGCGATGTTGATCTTCATGAGCTGGGCAACCTGGCGGGAACTTCAGCGATAGGTTTCGAAAGGTCGACCTGCTCTGGGTAAGCCGCTTGAGCGGTGCAATCCGCCCGCAGCCAGTCGATCCAGGCTTCAACTTTTGCGGGGATAATCTCGTTCCGACGGTCTCCGTCGCAGAGGCTGCCGCGCACGCCGAGGAGGTTGGGCCGAATTCCTAAGTCGGTCAAGGACTGAGCAATCGCGGGGCTGATCGAGCCGGCTAGCACCCAGGTCGCGGAGGCGTGTTCCGCCAAGCTCGCTATTGATCGGAGCGTCTGGGGTCCCAACCTTGATAGCGAGTCGTTGCCAGGAACCTTTTCGTAAGTGTCGAGTAGCCAGGTCCGCAGGCCGGTCGCTGCGGCCTGTCGAAAAATCGTCAGGGGGCTAGGGCACTGGGCAGTTTGAAAATCCGCGTAGGCAACGGCAACCAGGTTGGTAGCGCCGTGGAGTAGCGCCCGAAGCTGTCGCCAAGCATCGGCCAATTCGTCGGTTGTCGAAATCCCAGCTGGTCCCGCTTTTGCGAATGCAAAGCGGTCTGGCACCTGGTGGGCAATCTCGACCGCGTCCCGACATTCGCCCAGGGCGGCAGAAAGCATGCTGCGGCAGGACGGATCGGCGGCGGCCGATCGCCACAGCGAGGGACTCGCGGCGGCCAGCGGGCCGAGTTGAGGCTCTTTGAAGTCGATGACATCGATCGGCAAGTGACGGATAGCCAGCCATTCATTCAGGTCCCGGACGCTGACTAACAGGCCGATGTGGTCGTTTGGCCGAGTCGCTGGAGAACTGGCCTTGGCGTCAATGAGCATGGATGAGTTCCGCGGCATGGCCGCGAGGAGGCGAGAGCCGGCGCGGGCGATTGAGGTTGGCGGGTAGTCTTTGATCGTCGACGCAATTAAAGTCGATGTTCGTCGTCAGCAGAACCGGCGTCAATCATCCGCATCGCTGGACAGGCAGTTGAAATACGAAATCATCACCACCGCTAGTGGCCTAAGCGAGCTTTGTGATCGCCTGGCCACCAAGAGCGTCATCGCGTTCGATACGGAATTCGTCTCGGAAGATCGCTACCGACCCGAACTCTGCCTCATTCAAGTCGCGGCCGAATCGATCGTTGCGGTCGTGGATCCGCTGCAGATCGAGGATACCGGCCCGTTTTGGGACCTGCTATCCGAACCCGGGCGGACGATCATCGCGCACGCGGCCCGAGAGGAGGTGCGATTCTGCTACCGTCATTCGGGGCGCGCGATCGCCGGATTATTCGACACTCAGCTGGCGGCGGGCTTCATCGGCCTGGAATATCCCGCGTCGCTTTCAAACCTCGTCGCCAAACTGCTGAACGTCAAGTTAACCAAAGGCGAAACGCGGACCAATTGGCGAACCCGGCCGCTCACCGAAGCCCAATTGAACTACGCCGTCCGGGACGTCACTGAATTGGAAGCGATGCATCGCATCCTCCGCGATGGCGTGTCCGAAGCGGGCCGGATGAGTTGGCTCGAGGAGGAAACCGCGATCACGCAGCAGTCGATCCATGAGGCGGAAGGACGCGAGAACTGGCAGCGCGTCAGCGGCGCGACCGGGCTGACGCCTCGCCAGCTGGAAATCGTTCGCCAGTTGTGGCGGTGGCGAGACCAGCGGGCACGCCAACTCGATCGTCCGGCGAAGTGGGTCTTCCGCGACGATTTGCTGGTCGAGGTCGCCCGTAGCGGTTCGGCGGATCCTAAGGTGATCCGTGGTATCCGGGGAATGGAGTTCCGCCACTTTCACGACCACTATGATGATCTCGCCGCAGCGATCCGCCGGGCGCTGGACGCGCCGGAGTCCGAATTGCCGAGACGCGATCGGGGGCGGCCCAACCGCACGGCACCGATGTTAGCGCAATTCCTGAATACTTCGATCGCCTGTGTCTGCCGCCAACATCGGATCGCTCCGATGATCGTTGGCAACACCGAGGACGTCCGAGACTTGATCCACTACGAACTGGAGGGCGAGCGTGGGGGCGAGCCTCCAGCGCTGGTTTGTGGCTGGCGAGAACATATCGTGGGCGACGCGTTTCGCGACCTGCTGAAGGGCAACCTGGCGATTAAAGTCGCCGACCCTTTCGCGACACAGCCGCTGGAGTTTGTCGAGACCGGGTTGCGCGTTTAGCCGAGTGCCCCGGCCGGAAGGTTGACCTGAGCTGTTCCGTCGGCAGGTGAGGCGTTTCCGGCTGGCGATGGCAGCGGGCCTGGCGGTGACAGCCGGACGGATCAGGCGTGGAGGTGCTGCCAGTCCGGCTATTCGAGCGATCGGCCGGCGGCCCAAAGGGATCCACGGACCAAGGTTCTCAGGAAAACAGGATCCCGAAACGTCTCTTCCGAGTGCCCGTAGGTGGTTCCGAAGACTCGGGCTTGGCCATAACGATTCGTCCAAAAGACGGCTTGCTTCTCGCCGGTCCTTTCGCTGGTACTGGTGGCCAAAACTTCGGTATTGGGCCAAACCTTTTCGATGATGTAGAGTTCGTCCATCGCCGTGCGATAGTCGTTGGGGAAGCCGGCCATGATCGGGTGATCGACCGCGACCAAATCAACCGGGTAACGGCTTTGGTGGTCATGGCGACGGGAGGTCACGCCGAGAAACTCGCGCCAGTCATCGATCTTGGCAGACCGATACGTGTGCATGGCACAGTGGATCACGACGCCGTTTACCCCGGCGAAGTGGGGCTTTGTGATCTTACGGATGTAGTCGGGGTCGTCGGTCTCCGCAAAACACTCGTTGTGAATCACGAGATCAAAACCCTTGTGCCAGTCCGGGTTGTCGTACAGGTCGATCATGGCCTTGGTCCCTGTCCCGCCCTCGTCGGCGACGGTCCACTGGACTTTGATACCGGCCTCCGCGAACGCTTCCCTCATCGCCAGTGTTTGTAGCGGATAGTTGTGGCAACAACCGCCCGTGACCAAGAGCACCTTCAGCGGTTGAGGATCCGCGGCACGGGCCAAGGTCGTCAGGCACAGCAGCACCCCCGCGGCACCGACCCACCGCGTCAGGAAATTCATCAGATCGTTCATGGGTACCATGGTGGGAGGGATAGGCAGGAAGAACGAGTAGCCGGGCGCACCCCAGCCGGTCTGGTCAGATCATGATGTGCGTTGCGTGCTGACGCGATCGCAAGCATCGCCACGGTTTGCGGTCGGACGATCACGGAACAGCGACCGGGTCAATCACCCGATTCCACGACCTCGATCCCGCCGTTGGCCGCGGCCAACTCGTCGATCACATCGTAGCCGATGCTCGTGTTAGCCACATTGATTTTCTTCAACTTCGGAAGCTTGGCTAACTCTCGAAAGCCGTCGTTGGTCAATTGGGTACCAGCGACATTGAGGTCGACCAATTCGCGAAACTGCAAAATGGAAGGGATCGCGGCATCCGTAATCTGAGTCGCCTTGAGATCGAGTTCGGTCAGGGCAGTCAAGTTGGTCAACGCCGCGAGCACTTCGTCATCGAGCTTGGTTTCCCAGCAACCCAAATAGGTCAGGCCAGTCAGTTTGCCGATCGGCTTCATGCCTTCCGGGCTGACCAACCGACATTCGGCGAGATCAAGAAACTTGACCTTCGGCAACTCGGCGATGACGGCCATGCCGGCATCATCCAGCGACGTTCCGCGCAGTTCGAGTCGCTCCAAGCCGACAAGTCCGGCGATCTGCTTGAAGCCTTCGCCGGTGATATCCGTATCGCGAATCCGCAGCCGTTTGAGACGATTTAAACCGGCCAAGTGAACCATCCCGGCATCCGAAATCTTGGTCGAATCGAGCTGAATCGATTCAAGCGTCTTGATCTTGCCTAGGGTCTCCATCGAAACATCGCTGACCGTGGTGCAGTAGTTGACGTTGAAGGATTTGAGCGGAAGCCCAGCAAGCTGAACGACGCCAGGATCGTTGACCTTGGACTTTTCGAGTTGCACGTCGACCAAGGTTTTGATCTTCGCCACGGACTCCATGCCGGCGTCGGTGATGTTGGTATTGCGAAGGTCGAGCGCGCGCAGCTTGGGCAATTGCGTCAGATCGGCCAGCGACTGATCGGTCACGGGGGTACGACGCAGCGACAACGCCTCCAGCTCACGCAGTTGGCCGATGACTTTGAGGATCGCGGGATCCACCGCGGAGTCCGTCAGATCGAGTCGCTTGAGACGCGTGAGCGCAGCCAAATGCTCCATCCCGGCTCCGGTGATCCCGGGGCCGGTGAAGGTTGCCGAGGTCGTGCTGGGAATGCCTTTCAGATGCACCAACTGAGCCGAAACATCGGTTTGGCTAGCGAGCGAAAACTCCGTGACGTTGCCATCGCTACCGATAGTCAAAATGGCGCCCGCGGCACGCAGCGATTCGACCGCCGCCGCGTCGTCGGGAACGGATGCGGCGGCGACCGGAACTTCCCCTTTCCCGCTCGCGACGACTGGCGGCTCGGCCGGTTGACGCGGTTGACGCTCACAACCTGCGGCCACCAGGAGCGCGACCGAGGCGATCGCGATCCAGAAGGGTGCGCCGCCCCCGACGAAAGCGGCCGGTGCCGCGGCGCTATGGGGCCGGACGGACAACGAGCGAGAGGAAGAAAACATCATCTTCATTCGGGACATGAGAAATGGGGAGCGTGGAAAGTGGGGGGAAGCTGAGTGGCCTAGCGGGCAGCGAGTTACATCGGACGGATACCCTCAAGGTTAAGAGACAACCCGTGCCGAAGCAATCAACGGCGAGTTAGAAAGCCATCGCGGTCGCTTGATTGTCGGTTCGCCCGTCACTAATTTAGAGGGTTGGGGAACTTTTCCTTTCCGACTCTCCTTCCTGTCCCACCCGAGGTAGTTTTGTGACAAATCCGTTTTTCCAGGCTGGCAAGACCAATCGCCGCAAGTTCATCGGCCATTCCGCCGGGGCCGGGGCCGGTTTCTGGCTCGGTACCGAAGCCGTATTGAAGGCGGACACCCCGGCTCAGAGCCTGACGGCTGCCTGCATTGGTGTCGGCGGCAAAGGGAGTAGCGATACCAGCCACATCGCCGAGCAGGGAGTCAAGATCGTCGGTTTGTGCGACGTCGATACCGGAACGCTAACCAAGAAGGCTCGGGAGTTCCCCGACGCTGCTCAGTTCACCGATTTCCGCGAAATGCTCGATAAGCTCGGAGACAAGGTCGACATTGTCACCGTCAGCACGCCGGATCACACGCATGCGGTTGCGGCGATCAAGGCGATGAAGATGAAGAAGCACATCTATTGCCAGAAGCCCCTAACTTGGTCGATCCGTGAAGCACGGATGATGCGGGAAGTCGCCGAAGAAATGGGCGTCGTCACGCAAATGGGAAACCAAGGCACGAGCGAAGATGGGCTGCGCGAAGCGGTCGAAGTGATCCGCAGCGGGGCGATCGGCGACGTTTCCGAAATCCACATCTGGTCAAATCGGCCGATTTGGCCCCAAGGCCAAGGTCGCCCAGAGGGTTCCGATCCGGTTCCCGAGGGCCTGAATTGGGATGCTTGGATCGGCCCCGCGCCGATGCGCCCCTACAAGCAGGGCGTCTATCACGCATTCAATTGGCGCGGCTGGGTCGATTTCGGAACCGGGGCGCTGGGCGATATGGCCTGCCACACAACCAACCTATCCGTGATGGCGTTGGAACTGTGGGACCCCAGTTCGGTAACCGCAATTGCCAACCCCGGGATTTATCAGGGAGAAACCTATCCCGGCAGCTCAACCATCAAGTTCGAGTTCCCCAAGCGGGGCGATTTGCCGGCCTGCACGTTCTCCTGGTACGACGGTGGCAACCTGCCGGGCGACAACATCATCAAGCAGCTTCCCGAAGCGTTCCAAAAACGCGTTCAGGCCCAGCGAGAAGGTAAGAGCAAAACCAGCGGCGCGGTACTGATCGGCTCGAAGGGGCTGCTTTTCTCGCCCGACGACTACGGGGCTCAGTACGTGCTGCTTCCCGAAGCCAACTTCAAAGACTTCAAGAAGCCGGAACAGAGCGTTCCGCGAATCCCCTTCCGCGCTGGCAACGACCAGCGTCAAAAGTGGGAGTTCGTGTCGACGATCAAAGGCGATTACCCCGGCACCATGGCCAACTTTGGCTACGCTGGCCGTTTGACAGAGACGATTTTGGTCGGGAATTTGGCCCTCCGCGCCGGCGAGGGACAGAAGATCGAGTGGGACCCCAAGTCGCTGACCAGCAGCAATCGGCCCGAGATCAATGCCTTCGTCCACCGCGAGTATCGCGCGGGCTGGGAGCTGTAAAACGCTCAACGACTCCGCGTAGCCGACCGGGCAACACCGGTCGGCGTGCAGCACCCGCTGCCATGCAATTGACCCGCGGCACGATCGAATCGTGCCCCGGGTTTTTTATTTGGCGGTTGATCGCGCCGCATTCGCTCTTGCAATTGCCGATGACTTTTGGAGAGCATACCGCGGTACCGGTTGACCGCCACAACGTATCAATTCAGCAAGGAAGCGTTCATCGATGGTCTCGAAAAGCCCAGCCCCTTCACCGTCTGAATCACTGCGAGGTTCGGTTCGCGTTTTGTACGCGGTCTACCTCGAAATCGCAGCCCGTGATCACCGCTGCCGTCTCACGGCGCTTTACGGAGATGCCCCTCCACCCGCTGGTCATACCCCGTTTCGACCGTTGCGGTTCGACGACTTCGCCCAACGATTCGAGTCGAGCCGCTCGATCGTCGGCGGCGAGGAGACCTTTCGCCGCCAGTTGGCCCGATGGGCCAAAGTTCACGGCATCGATTGCGTGGAAGTCATCAGCAGTCGGACCGCGGCCTGAAATTGCCGATCAACGCAGCTGTCTCCCCGGATGTCCTTGGCGGAAGCCGTGGCGCCGGCGGATGCCGCTTACCAATACTTTTCGAAGCGAACGTGCCCGCAACCGGCATCGGCTCGCGTGAATCCGGCCTGCTGCAGGAGCGTCAAAACGCCGGGCTGCAATAACGGGGCACCACCCGGAGGTACGAACCCGATCATCGCCGGATTGCCGCACAGGTAGACATGCGTGTTTTCAGGCGATAAAGCATCATCGACCATCGAGGCGAGCTCGCCTCGCTTGATCAGGTCCTGGACGTATTGCCTGCCGACATAAGCGGGACACTGCGGATCCAAATTTTCCGGTTCGCGGGTAGTCAGCGATAGGTAGCGATAATTCGAAAACTGCCGCATCAGCGACTGCTGTTCGCGGACATAACCCAGATCGCGTCGGTACCGAACCGTCGTCAAATTCACCACTTTCCCGCGATGCCCACGACGAAGCAATTCGGCGGTCATTGCATTATGCGGGGCCTCGCCGGTCCCCGTGCTGATCATCAGCACCGTATCGTTCGCCTCAACCCCGGCCAACGTATACGTCCCTGTGATCTTGGCGGCCACGAAGAGCCGGTCTCCTCGCGACAGGCCGAACAGCCTTGGCGTCAACGCCGGGGGCGGCGTCTCCGAATCATCAGCCCCGCGAACCAACGCGATGTAAAACTCGAGATAATCGAGGTCCGCGCAGGTCACCAAGCGGTCGGACGGGTCCAGAAGCGGACACGAGATGCTATACGCCCGCAGAATGAGTTTTTCCTGCTTATTTTCAGGCACTTCCTCGAACTGCGATGGCTGAACCCGTGGCTCCCAGAATCCCATGCCCATGGCAACGTACTGCCCCGGACTGAACTTCGGCAGCCCGCGATCAGGGCGAACGCGAATCCGAAACAGGTCCTCGGTAACGTCATGCCGATCGATCACGGTCGCGTTGTAGTGTTTTTGTCGGAGGGGCTCAGCAACGGCTTGCATTGGCGACGGGAGCACGGACAGGCATCACGGGGTTTGGGAGGATCTTCGAGAGGTGGCGATTGAAGTGCCGTTCAAATGATACGTCCCGAAACGGCGATTCGAAACCCAGAAATCGCACTAAGGGAAGACTTTCCTTGCGGATTGGACAGTGAAGGGTGTAGATTCAGGATTACGCGAACGGTCTTACGATCCGAATGGATCACAAACGGCCGCGCGACCATGGAAACCGTAGAAGCGAAAGTTGCGGCCGATTAAACTGCGTTGGTTAGCCGCTAGAAAAGCGGCCTGATGCGCCCGCTCGGCAGGAGAAGAACCGTTGACTCATCGATATCGGCTCTCGATCACCCTCGTCCTGACTGCGCTCCTGCCCCAGGGCTTAGGGCAATCCTCCTCTGTCTTGGCGGCCGACCAGTGGACCAATTTAACCGGGACCAGCAGTGTCTCCGGCGAATTGCTCGGCATCTGGAACGGACGCGTGTTGCTTAAGCTGGAAGGGGGACGACGGGTTTCCGTCAAAATGAGCGACCTGCGCGCGGAAAGCCGAATTCAAGCGGAAAAGCGGTTCGATGAACTGCGGCAGTTGATCGCCACGCGAAGTGGTGAGATACGCGTGGTTGCCGGGGAAGCCACCGCGCCCGCGCCCAAGGAAATGGCCGCCACCGTCACCGCCCCGACCTATCAGCCCGTTGCCGAAAACTTGGACCTACAGCAATCGCTAACGGTCATGAGCAACCAATTGCTTGCGGGACACGCGCGGGTGCTGTACGACTCCTTGCCGAACAGCCAGCGACAGGCATTCGACCAGTGGTTCGCCGCGGCGGTCAAGAAAATGGAGCCACAATCCTATGATTCGGCGCGAAACACGCTCGCAACCGTCGGCGATCTGATCGTCTCCCGACAGCGGTGGCTGTTCAGTCACCCAATGCTCGAGCCGATGATTGCTGGCAACGAGGCTCAGTGGCTGGCCCTCGGCGCCGCCATGCGGGACCTGTTCGCCGATGATGTCACTGGCGTGCAGAATTTGAGGTCGCTACCGCTGGCCGATTCGATCACGAAGGTTGACGCCGCCCTCGCCCCGCTGCTGTTCCAGACAATGGGTGGTGAGTCCACCTCTTCGTTGACCGCGATCTTGGGCGGGATGCAAACCGCGCCGGCAGAGGATGGCGGAACGACCGTCAGCCTCACCGCTCCGGTTATCGGCACCCTCGGTTCGATGGTGATGTACCCTGCAGAAGGCCGCTGGATTTGGTGGGGCGAGAAGCCGGAAGCCGCCACGGCCCGCTGGCAACAGTGGACGCAATCCATCGCCTCACTCAGCGACGACTCCGTCCCGTTGGCTCCTGCGATGGCTGGGATCATTCAGCAGATCGACAAGTCGCTCCAAAAACTCGAGGCGGCTCCCAATCGCCAAGCGTTCCATCGCGAGCTCGATGTGCTCGTGCCTCAGGTACTCGCATTGACCCAGGGCGGTATCGCGGCGCTTGCGGGCCCCCAAGGCATGGCCGCAAGGCAGGGTAACGGCGGTGACATGATGATGCCTGGGATGGGCATGCCAATGCCTGGCATGTCAGGCATGTCAGGCATGTCAGGCCCACCGGGAATGATGGGCGCCCCAGGGATGTCAGGTGCTCCAGGCATGGGAATGTCGGGTGCGCCGGGAATGTCAGGCGCGCCGGGGGCCGCAGCTGACATGAACTCCGATGATTACGTACCGCCTGATTCCTGATCCGGCCGATGAAACCCGTCCAGGGCATACGGCGCTCCGAGGGGCGCCTGTCGAACCTGGAATCGCGGCAACCTTCGCCAATGCTTCTGAAACCGATGCCCAAGGACCCTCGCTTACGAAGGTCCTGGCGGTATAATCTTACCTAACGATCAAGGATCGATGAGCGATCCACCCATTGTCATCCAACTGCCTGAGAAATCGAAACTGCCCATGGACGTCGAACTGACCCAGCGTGCGCAAGCGATCCAAGACCGTTTGGTTCAACTCGGAGACTCTCTTTGACTACGCTGCTAAACGTCAAGAGATAGTCGACATTGAGCACGATATGGGGCGGCCCGATTTCTGGAATTACGCCGAAGCTGCCCAGAAAACCGTTGCCAAGCTCAAGGGTCTGAAGGGCGTGGTTGGCCCGATTGAAGAGCTCAACCGTTCGGGTGCTGATCTCACCGCGCTGATCGAAATGGTCGACGAAGACCCTTCGATGCATGATGAGGTTCGATCAGAGATCGAGCGGATGGAGTCCGTGCTGGCCAAGTTGGAGTTGAAAGCCCTGCTGAGTGGCCCCAACGACAATACCGATGCGCTGCTTTCGATCAACGCTCGCGATGGCGGTACGGATGCTAATGACTGGGCCGAGATGATGTTGCGGATGTACATCAACTGGGCGAACCAGCAGGGCTTCCAAGTGCAATTGCTCGATCGCAACGACAACGAAGAAGCGGGCATCAACAATGCCACGTTAGCGATTCGGGGCCCGATGGCCTATGGCTACCTGAAGGGCGAGGAAGGGATTCACCGGCTGGTTCGGATCAGTCCATTTAACAGTGAAGGGAAGCGGCAAACGAGCTTTGCGGCGGTCGACGTATCGCCTGACGTTGACGATTCGTTCGAAGTGGACATTCAGGAGAAGGACGTTCGCGAAGACCGCTTTCGAGCCTCGGGTGCTGGCGGGCAACACGTCAACAAGACCGACTCCGCGGTACGTCTAACCCACCTGCCGACCGGGATTGTGGCCGCCTGTCAAAGCGAGCGAAGTCAGCACCAAAACCGGGCGACCGCTTGGAAGATGCTGCGTGCCCGGCTCGCCCGCGTGGAAGAGGAACGTCGGGAAGCGGAGCAAGCCGACAAATACGCCGCCAAAGCCCGCACGGGATTCGGTTCGCAAATTCGCAATTACTTCCTCCATCCGGATCAGCGGGTTAAGGACGTCAGGACCGGCTACCATGTCGGGAACTTCCATGCCATGCTCGACGGTAACGAGTTGCAAGGCTTTTTGGATGCGTTCCTTCAGTTTCGTGCTTCGGGCGTAACCGCCGATTCCTAAGTACAGGGCTGCCCCATGACCATCTTCGCCAAGATCATCGCTCGGGAAATCCCTGGGGAGTTCCTGCACGAAGACGAACTTTGCATCGCCATCCGGGACATCGCTCCCAAAGCACCGACCCATATTTTGGTGATTCCCAAGAAGCCGATCGTTTCGCTCGCCGAGTTGACGCCAGAGGACGAACCGATCGTGGGCCGTTGCGTTCTGGTCGCCTCTCGGGTGGCCGAACAGCTCGGGTTGCACAACGGCTATCGACTGGTCGTGAATTGCGGGCGGGAAGGTGGGCAGGAAGTTCCCCATCTCCATTTTCACCTGCTCGGCGGGCGACCCCTGACATGGCCTCCAGGTTGACCCGCGTTGCTCGCGATCACCACCGCGCGCTGGCCTGAAGTTTTACCGATGAGCAACCGCTTCCGAACACTCCAACAGCGGCTTGACAGCTTGGTGGCGAAGGACTCTCTGCGGTCACTCAAACGCTGGCCAGAGGAATGGGCACCCCCGACCGAAACGCCAGGCTCGGGTTTGATCAATTTTGGTTCCAACGATTACCTCGGACTGGCCTCCCAGCGGCTGGGGGAGAACGCACAGCAGGCTCGTGGCGCCGGGGCCAGCCCGCTGGTTTGTGGCTACACCGAGCCTCATCAACGCTTGAGCCGGATGCTGGCGGCCTGGGAGCAGACCGAGGCGGCCGTATTGTTGCCCAGCGGTTACGCTGCCTGCAGCGGAGCCTTGGCAACGCTCCCGCAAGCGAACGATCTGATCCTCAGCGATCAGTTGAACCACGCCAGCCTGATCGACGGTTGCCGCTTATCGGCGGCAACCAAGATGATCTACCCTCATGGCCAGACAGCCATCGTCGAGGACCGATTGATCCGCCATCGGGCTGAGTTCGACCGTGTGTGGATCGTCACCGAAGGGGTCTTCGGGATGGACGGTAAACTCGCTCCGCTAGCGAAACTGTGCGACCTTGCCGACGCTCATGACGCGATCATGATCGTGGATGAAGCCCACGGAACGGGCGTGCTCGGAGAAGACGGCTCGGGCGCTTGCAGTCATTGTGCGGTCAAGTCGAGGGTCCCGATCCGCATCGGAACGCTCAGCAAAGCGATCGGGGCGCAGGGCGGCTTTGTCGTCGGGCCCCGAGTGGTCATCGACTACTTGATCAATTTTTGTCGACCATTGATCTTCAGCACGGCCGCCCCCCCTGGCGTGATCGCAACCGCGATCGCGAGTGTCCAGACAATCCAGCAAGAACCCGACCGGCGAGCACGTGTTCGATCTTTATCGAGCCGAGTCCGTCAACACCTGGGGATTTCAGAATGCTCGACTCAGGAATCCGAGATTCCGATCATTCCGATCATCTTGGGAAGCAACGAGCAAACCCTATGGGCAGCCGCTCAGGCCCTTGCCGAGGGTCTGTTCATTCCGGCGATCCGACCGCCCACGGTCCCTGCAGGTACATCGCGGCTGCGAATCAGCCTTTCGTCCGCGCATGCGGAGATTGAAATCGACCGCTTGCTGCGATTTTTAGAGCGGTTGCCGCAGGCGATGATTTCTGGATGATCATCGCACAGTGACTTCCGGTGAGCCGTTCTGCCGGTCGCCGTCTTAGGGAAATACCTGAGTAAGCTCCTCGACGACCTCTCCGGAAAACGCATCCTTCGCGCCCATCAATAAATCCTCGGTCGAAAGGTCGGCGTCGGGAACCGGACCGGGGAGCTCATAAAACTCGGGATACTGCTCCAGCTCGGGCGTGATCATGATCAGCAATTCGATCTCATTCTGCTGGTTGCGAACTCGGCGGAATAGACCGCCGATGCCTGGCAACTCTCCGAGAAGCGGCGTCTTCTGAACGGTCGACTCGCACCGAGTTTGCGTCAGGCCCGCGATCACCAAGGTTTGACCGAACTGCATTTCGACCGCGGTTTCGACGTAACGGTTCGTGAAGGCGGATAGCGCGACCCCGCTCGCAACCACGCCTCGCGACTCGTCCGGCGCACTCACTTCCGGCCTGACCTCCAGGCGTAGGCGTTGTGGCGTCAAAACGTACGGAAGGAAATCGACGGACGTCCCGTAGTCCTCGTAACCGACGGCGGCCACTCCTTGCGTATTGGCCACGACGCTCGGCACTCGGCCGCCAACACGAAATCTCGCTAGCCGGCCATGAGTCGCGACCACCGTCGGTTCGGCAAGCAGCTTGATCAAGTTTTCGCGCCGTAACGCCGCGAGCAACTTGGGAAAATCACGACCGACTACCTGGGATCTCAATCCCGGACCGCCCTTGGGATGGGCAGAATCGACAGCACCATGCTGACCATCGAAACACCAATCGACACCCAGATCACGCAATTTGGTCCTGGAGACTTCCATTATCTTCGTGTGGAGCAGGACCTGCGGCGCCCCAATCACCTTGATGTTGTTGATCACATCGGGAACCGTCCGCTGAGCGATCCGCATCGCCAACTCCGCGTCTGCCGGATCGCGAACGGTGCCGGACAAAATGGCACTGTCAGCTACCGGAATCAGTCGCAAATTGGCAAATGGAACTTGGCTATTCAGCAGCGACTCCAGAGGCCGCAAGTCGGCAACAATTTCGACTTGAACCGGATAGTGACGTTGCTCGGTATCCCACATATCGATCCGGGCGATGCCAGGCGATTTGGCGAAAACGCGGATCTGATTCGCGGAAATCGGGGTCGCCACAAGCAACTCTTCGTCGTCGACCTGAAACTTGGGAATTCGCCCATCGATCGTAAGGACCTCGGTGGTCCTCACGACCATTTCCACGCGCCGGACCTCAGGATGGTCGGCCGTCGCCACCCGGATCAATTCTTCCGCCTGGGCATGGTTCACGCCTGCGATTCCCATCAACAAGCAACCCGCCAGACTTCGCGACCGTTCGACGCAACGGCTAATCCATCGTTTTGTGAGCATTTCGCTAAGAACCATCTTGCCCTCAACCTCCAGCACAGTCGACATCCCTGTCCTCATCGTCCTACCGCCCCATGCCCAATCGCGCAGCGCAGGCCGGAGCCCACGTTCACGAACCAACACCTCATCGCCCGCCAGGACAGGCACACCTTTCGAAGCGGGTGTTCACGCGCGATGCGTAGCGCCCCCGCTATCAAACTCCATCCTCAGGAGACGGCTGTTCCGTGGCTTGCCCCTTCCGACCAGGTAACGACAATTCCGGCTCCGCGATGCCTTTCGAGAGCCGGCCTCCCTCGATTCGCGAGCCAACGCCCGCGCGGTCCTGATCGGCGAGTCGTCGGCTGCTATTGATCACGACCGGAGGACGATCAGCGGACGCGACCTCGTATTCCGTCCATTCGCCACCATGCAGCTTGAGCATTCGAAAGCCAGCGGGGAGCTTCGCTGGCTTCACCGATTCCGGGGCCGATTCCGGCTGTGGCTGGGAAACCCAAGCCTTCGCGGGAGGCTGGAGGCGCGCACTGACCCAGGCGAGAAAATCTTGGGACGTCGGAGCCGGATTCTCATCCGCTAGCTGGTCATCCGCCGAGGCCAAAGACAAGTTGACCCGCCCCAGTTCGTGGGCAACGGTCCAAGCTTCCTCGTCCGCTGAGCGAATGAGTAAAGAAATCATCTCCGCGGGGGAGTGTTCATCGGGCGTGCCGACCTGATGAAGGACTCGGCCAGCGACCGAGAAGACCTTGGCACCTCGCAACACGGGCCGAAAACCTGATGCGGAACAATGCTCGGTCGGGGTGAAATATGCCGTGACGTTGACTCGGTCACCCGGTTGGACCAAGCGGGCAAGTCCCGTCGACTCGTCTGCCCTCAACGACACCACGCTGAACCCCGCGGGGATTGGCGGCGGGATGGGGCCGACCGGCGTAACTGGTTGAGGCTGTCGCGGCGGTTCCGGAAGCGAGTCGGCTCGTTCGACCGGAGTCGGCTGTACCGGGTTCAGGGCCGCCAGTGACTCACCGATCACGTTGCTCGCCAAAATCGGTTTGCCGGCAGGAACGGGCTCAATCACCTTTTGCCTAATGAGAGAACCGATCTCGCTAACGATCCCGACAGGTGCCAGAGTGGCCGGCCAAGACTTGATCGCTAACATTTCGATTGTGATTGAGTCGCCTGGATCGATCTGTCGAGCAGCAACCAGCACCTCGACCGAATCCGACTCGGACGGCGCTTGGCTTTCGCCGGTCAGGCGTCCAGCGCCGGTCGCGACCAGCGCACCGGCTACCATCGCCAACAGTAAGACCAGCGACTTACTTCGCATCAATGCTTCAATCTTCATCTCAGGCGGATTCGGTCCAATGGGGAGTCCCACCTAGGATTCGATCGGTCGCTCCCGCTCATGGCTGCATGCGAATGGGTCAAACCGCTACAATCCGCATGACAAGCCCATCAGCAGGCAAAACAGAGCACCCAAGCAGAAAAGCCCTGCCAATCCCGCAGGTCAACGCAATTGGCGTGCTAGGTTTGAGCGGCAAAGTTGCAGTTGAAACTATCTTTGCGATGTCCCGCCTAACGGGGACTGCCTGACCACTTTTCACAACGCTCATTTCGGAAGTCAACCGCATGGTCACCACCGTCAATTCGTTCGATGTGGCCCCAGTCAAGCGTTCCAATCGTCGGGAAACCGTTTGTCGACAAGAACGCATTGACGGCAATGGACTTCCTGGTCAAGACAAAAAATCCCGGCGGCGCCACATCGATCCGACTACCTGTGAGCGGGATTATGATCCGGACGAGTTGGACTTCATGCGAGCGATGGACGAATACAAGCGTCGATCCGGACGGATGTTCCCAACCTGCAGCGAAATTCTGGAAGTCATCCGATCGCTCGGTTACGTTCGATTGGGCGCTGAGGAGCGTGAACGACGGGACGCGGATGTAGATCAATCGGCCTCCGAGTTTTCTGTCTCGGAGCAGGCCAGTTTCCGATCCGACCTTAACGACTGAGCACGCTCGATGCGACCGCCGTACCCGATGATTCGCATGGCCGGGTATCTGTGGGCCGTTCCCAATACTGCCTTGGGACTCACGATCGGCCTGGTGCTGGGTGGGCGATTCAGGCGAGTCGCCGGCGTGATCGAAGTCGATGGGCCGCGGATCGGACGTGTGCTCGCGAAACTTTGGGTTCCGGCCGCGGCGCTGACCCTGGGGCATTGCGTCCTCGGCAATTCGCCGCGATCACTGGAGAGGACCCGCCGGCACGAGCGGGTGCATGTTCGCCAATATGAGCGCTGGGGGCCTTTGTTCATCCCCACTTATCTCGTGATCTCGATTTGGCTCTATGCGCGCGGTCGCGACGGATACCGTGAGAATCCGTTCGAACGCGAAGCCTACGAGTCCGAATCTTGCGATATCCGGGATGACTGATGGACCGAGAACTCCTCAGTTGGTCCGCAGCGATCCTCTCGGCGCCCGCCATCACGCGGCGCGAGCTTGTCGGCTGGTTTGGGGGTTGGGACGCCGATCGGCCTCGGCCAGACCGTCGAGTCGTTCCCGCGGTGGCTTGGAAAATCCGCCTGCACACTCCTCGATCTCGAAATCAGGCTGTTGGCGATGGCGGAAATGGGGAATGCTGAGCGGATCGGCTTCTTCTGCAGCGTCATCGGAATACCGATTCTCGAACTCGTGCTGCTCTTCATCCGCGGGCATCACGCCCAAGTTCTTGAGAATTCCGCAAAGCCGTTTATCGAGTTCGTCGAGTTGGGCAAGCACATCGTCTTGACGGCGTTCGAGATCAGCAAGCAGCAGCCCGGCTTCGGACTCTGCAACCTGCTGCTGTTTTGTTAGCCGCTGAATCAAAGCCCGGTTCCCTGAGCATGAATGCGATTGACCGGGCCATCGTCCAGACCCGCTGATGCCGATTGGATCGGCTGTAGCGGCTGTCCGAGTTGACGAAGCCAGCGCCAGGTCGCCTCAGGCAATCTGGGAAGAGTTTGCGGGGGGGCCGATCCTAGGCGGCCCCCAAGTTGGTCTGGGCTGCTCGCCAGGGCAATGCAGCGTCGGCAGCCACGCTTCGACCGTACAAAAACCCTAGCGGCGGGGTTTGGCAAACTTGATTTTCTCGATCAATTTGACGGTCTGGTCTCCCTCTTTGTAGCCGCTGACCGCCGTGATCGCCTCGATGACGTGCTCGTACTTGAGGTTGAAATCGGTGTCGATCTCGATTTCGGGTCCCTGTCCGCTCTCTTCCCCTGGGGAGGCGGCACCGATCAGTCCGATCACGGTATTTTGCAACGCACCAAAATCGACACCCAAAGGGATTTCATTCATCTGAATGGAAGCCAACTTTCCGGACACGTCCGCGCGGAGCCTTAACTTCAGCGGCAATTCGGTATCATCGATCGCACCGCTTTGGTCGCTGGCAAGTGGCATTCGGACGCTGAAATCCCCCTCCATTTCGACGATCTTGAAGCTCATCACGAAGAAGATCAGGAGCAAAAAGACGATGTCGATCATGCTCGTCATGTTGACGTCTTGCTTGATCGCTTCGTTACGGTTTCGAACCTTCATGTGCGGTCCTCTTTGACGCGGAGGGCAAAGCGTTCGAGTTCCTGATCTTGCGCGACGCGGATAACCTCCTGCACGTCCCCCGCGGCGGTGTCCTTGTGAGCGCGAATGATCACGTTCGCATCCGCGGGTGATTTACCCTCAGCACGAATCACCGCCAATTCTCGGCCCAAACCGATGCGCAACGTGTCGGTGGTAAAACTCTCGCCGCCGAGAATGATCTCACCGTCTTGGGTAACGTGCAGAACGATCGGAAACTCCAAGGCCTCTTCGGGCGGTTTAACCAGCACACTTTTTGGCAAGACGACGCGATCATTGGCTTCCGTCTGCGCAAAATTGATCAACACCATGAAGAAGGCGATCAACTGAAACACCATGTCGATCATGGGAGTCAGGTCGCATTCCGCCATCTCGTATTTTTTGGATACTACGCGCATCGCATCGGCTCAAATCGAAGGCAAACCCGAGGAAGCTGGTTATTTCTTGCTAACTTGAGGCTGAAAATCCTCAAACCGACTCATCAGGTTTTCGCTCGTCACGCCGACCTCGAGCAATAGCCGTGCGACCCGATTGCGAAGGATGTTGTAGGCCGCAATCGCAGGGATCGCGATCATCAAACCGACCAAGGTCGTGAACAGGGCGGTTGAGATCCCGACCGCCAAATCGGCGGGTTTGGGCGTTGCCCCGCCTAGCGCGATCACCTGGAAGGACGAGATCATCCCTTGGACCGTGCCCAACAGGCCGACCATGGGAGCGAGATTGCCGATCAAGGCCATGTAGCCGAGGCGGTGCTCCAGCTTCATGCTCTCCTCCTCGCCGACTTCCTGCATCCCCTCGATCGCTTTGTTGTATCCCTTGGAAAGCTTCGCCAATCCGGCGGACAAAACTTGGCCGAGGACCGATTCATCGGCCCGGGCCAAATCATAGGCTTCTTGGAACTTCTTCTCGTTGAGTTTTTCCTCGAACCCTTCGATCAGCTCTTGCGGGACGAGGGTGTCGCGTCGGGCCGACAGCATGTTCATCACGAACAACGACACCAACGTGATCGACATCGCGAGAAAAACGGCCGTGTATTGCAAACCGAGCGAGTCGATCGTCCACTTCAGCAGACTGGGCGAAGGCTCCGTTGCGGCGGGCGCATCCGGGGCTGCGGCTGGCGCTCCAGCGGGAGCCGCGGCAGGCGCCTCCGCCGGGGCCGCGACCGGCGCGGCATCGCCAAACTCGTTCAATTCATCCTGGGCGCTGACGGCCGGTAGCCAGAGCACGGCTGCCAACAATCCGAGGCCGAACATCCGGCTCCAACGCCCGCAGAAGTGCGTGGCAAACTCGCGATGCGTG
The DNA here is from genome assembly GCA_002422955.1 of Planctomycetaceae bacterium UBA6172. GTDB lineage: Bacteria > Planctomycetota > Planctomycetia > Pirellulales > Pirellulaceae > UBA6163. Next base: position 14,167 of record DITY01000210.1, on the reverse strand, counting down.
ATCATGTGCGACAGACCCTAGGAAGATTGAGAAAGCTATTTGAAAAGTGAAATGTTCGTTCATTACGATTTCGACCCGACGCGAGCCGCGATGAAGCAGGGTTTTCGCAAGCGAGCCGCGGCTTCAGGCAGACAGCGTCTATGGCATCATTTTAACCGTCCGGGATATCGCTGCTGAAGTTCCTGGCGCGCCTGCACTGCGCGATCGGCGTTCCCGACTTGCGGCCAGAGATCGATGAGTCGCGATAGTGACTCGGCGTGCGCATCGGCTTGGCTGGAGAACATCAGGTGCGTGTGCAGGTAGGCTAACACAGCCCCCTCCTGATCGCCGAGGGCTTCGAAACAAGCGCCCTGTGCGTTGTAAATTCGGGCAGCCAAGGCCGAGTCGACCGGATCGAGCGTCCCGACGAGGGAATTGACCTGCTCCAGTGCCTTTTCACCCTGACCTTGCTTGGCCCAAACGACCGCCTGCCCCGCTTTGGCCAAAGCTTGGAGACGAAGTCCTTGCGGCGACTGGATGCTCGCACCGATTACCTTTGCCAAACTCGCTTCCGCCTCGGGTAACTTGCCCTGACGCAAATGCGCTTCGCCAACGAGGTACTCGGATTCGATCTTCATTTCGGCCGTCGGAGCTTGGGCGAGCGCCGTGTAGTAGCGAATCGCCTGGTCATAATTTCCGCTGGCAACGGCCAGATCGCCGAGGATCTTCGCGGCCGGAAAAAAGTGGAGGCTTTGGCGGTTCGCCGTGACGAACGCGTTCATCTTTCGCGCCGCTTCGGCGACGTTGCCGCGTCCCATCAGCGCCATCGCCGCCTCGCTACGAGCCAAATAAAACATCGCATCCGCCTTGATCACGTCGCGTTTGATGGCGGCGAAATCGACCGTCCCCAGCGCCTCGATGGCTTGCTCGAATTGCCCATCCAAAACAAAGTCGCGACCGCGCGTCAGCGAACTGGGTTCGTCTTGAAAGATGATGCGGCGGATCTTGTCGACGGAGATGTTCTGTTGCTTGCCACCCGATTCGATGACGACCCCCTGTGGCAGGATCTCCTGGATTTTGCCGGATACCGGACTTCCGGAATTCGGATAGACGCGATCGACCTGGCCATAAGCGCTCGCCACACCCAACCATGCCAGCAGACAGACCGTCGTCGGAAGAATTCGGATCGTACGGAGGCAACGGGTTTTCACAGGTCGCATGTCATCAAATTCACTAACAGGGGATGAGGCGAGACGAGGGAGATTTAGTCCCCGTCCGGTTTATCGTGGGAGGTACTTCGAGCGATTGAGCCCTGCGAAACTCGGGCCGAGCGTCTGGCCCGGGATCGCGATCGCGATCGAAGGGCACGGCTGTCGGCCGAGCCGAATCATCTCGGCGGCGCCGGGAGCGCTGGCAAGCCGTCTGCTTTCTTACCCAGGGTTTTTTGGACTTCCTTCATCAAAATATCGAAGTCGCGACGGCGATCCGGCCCCCCCAATTCGGGATACAGAGCGGCTACCTGCTGAACATCGGCGACGGCTTGCTCCATCAATTTATTGTTTTGGCTGGTTTTGCCCATCATGAACCGACAGCGGGCAACATGGTACCTGGCTTCAAAAAAGGCGTCGCGAAATTCTGCCTTACCGCTAATCAGCTTGCTGATCTTACCCCACCCCCAAATCACATTTTTCTTATCTTGCCCGGGCCTCGCCCCCAACAATGCCGACTCGTACGACTTGGTGGCGAATCGGGGCTCGAGCGTCCCCGCCCACTGTTCGTACGCCCGAGCTGCCTCGATTTGGGTATCGAGCATCATCGGAGAAGTCTTCAATATCTCGTCAAACAGGTCGATCGCCTTCTTGTACTCACCCGAAAGCCGAAATGCGCGGCCTAATTGGAACTTGAGCGTGGCCGGGGTCTCGGCACCCAACTGTTCACGCAACCCCTCGAACGTCTTCGTCGTCGAAGCGAGCAGCGCGGCGGCCTGCCCCGAAGCGCGAATTTCATTCGCCCCCATCGAAGACTCGCCCAGTTGCATCAATGTTTGGCCCACCCACTGTAAGGTCGTCGGCTCGCGGGTCGAGCTGGCGATCGAATCGAGAAACACTTTGAACGCGTCGATCAGCTTCGCTTTGCGGGCGGGATCGGCTGAGTCGAGTTGATCACGGATGTCACGGGCCAGACCGAGATAAATTCGCACCAACCGTTCGTTCGCACCGGGCTGGTCGCCCACACTCGTCCTGAGTTTCTCCATCACCTCGGTAGCCCGGGAAAGCAAAGCCTCCGCCTCACTCCCATCCGTCGTCATCAAGCCGACCACCGCTTGCAACTCGGCGCCCCGTAAGTCCGAGGCAAAACCCTCACTCGGGTCAGGGACCGTGCCGGCCAACTTGACCGGACCATACTTGGGGTGATCCAGGGCTGCTAACGCGGCGGCGGGATTTCCCTGACGCAATTCGACCTTTGCCAGTACCAACGCGGCCTGCAGTGGCTCGGGAACGACGGTCGGTTCGGGCAGTCCGTCCAGGCCCGCCCGCAACTCGCTCGCCGCCTGCGGCAACAGGGCCGTAGATTCCTCCGCTCGGTTTTCCTGACGGAGCATCAGTGACCGGTTCCAGAGCAATTGCCCCATCAGCCGTTGATAACTGCTGCGATCGGCGCCCTCGGGCATTTGACCGATCAACTGCCGGGCATCATCCCAGCGGTCATCGTCGAGCGTTAGGCGGATCATCACCCCTTTGGCAGCGGCCGCCTGACGGTCGTTGGGCCAGGTGCGGGTTAGATAATCGCCGAGCACTTCGATCTGGCGTACGAGGCCGCCTTTCGATTCGGCCGGAAGTTCGCGAATCAGTGACTGCAATGAGGAGAGCGCGATCAAACCGCCACGCAGTCCCTCTTCCTGACCGGGCGCGCTGCGGGCCAAGAACTCTCCGACCGCGGCGGCGTCCCAAAAATCACGCCGCTGAAACAGCGTGTAGGCAAGGAATTGCCGGGCCTGTTTTAGCGACTCGATATCCCGCTCATCGAGTGCCAAGGCGGCGCGGAGCAATTGAACCAAGGTAGCCTGGCCCTCCGCAACACGCTGCTCGAGCGGTTGTAGCTCTTGGGTTGCCTGGGCCGCTTCCTCTCCGCCCGCCTCGATGCGCTGGTTCAAAAGGGCACGGGTCTTGATCAACTCCTCGTTGACCTGAAGCAGTTCGCGGGCACTTGCCAACGCCTCCTCGAGCGATTTGGGTTGCTCGAAGTTCGTTTTGGGGGTCGCTTCGGGCTGCTCGATGCCGAGCGTGGCGAGCATTTCCCGGGCCACCGTCTCGTGTGCTCCCGGAATCTTGACCGCGGAATTGAGCAGTGGTCGAGCGAACGTGGACGTCATCCTCTTCGCCTCGCCGGCCTTGCCTTCGGCATTCAATTTTTCGCCGCTGGCAAAATAAGCCTTAGCAACTGCGACCTGAAACGCGGCAAAATCGGGTGATTGACGCTCGTCGGGACGCGCCGCATCGATGAGCGGCTTGGCCTGGCCAATCGCCTCTTCGATCTTGGGCGGTTGTGCCGCTAACCGCATCTCGATGAGCGATGTCATCGCCTGCAGTCGGGCGGGTCGCAGTACCGGAACATCAGGCTGCTCCAGAACTCGCTGAAAACTGTCCAAAGCTTCCGGTAACTGACCCAGTTGGCGTTGAATCTGTGCGCGATTGAGCATCGCCAGCGCGCCCTGAAGGAAGCCGTCGTACTTGTCGCTCAATTCGCCGAACGTAACCAGTGCATCCTCGAGCAACGCCTTACCATCGACATCGGGGGCGCGAAAGGTCATCGCCGCCAACTGCTTGGCTTCGGCGCCCAGGGACAATGCCTGCAGAAACTCAAATCGATACTGATCACGCTGGGACGCTTTATCGGGCTCCTTGACCGCGTCAATCCGCTGTCCCTTCATCCCTTCGAGCGTTTGCCGGAGATCCTTTTCGATCCCCGTGAAGGTCTCCGCCGCCCCCAAGTAAGACTCCCGCGCGTTGCTTCTGGCCTCATCGCTGGGATCTTCTAACAGCATCAGTTGCCGGGCTCGCAACAATTGCAACTTACCCAACTGCAGCCGCGCCTCCGAAAACCGTGGATGCTCGCTCTGTTCCAAAAACTTTTTCAGCTCCTGCTCCGCCGACAGAAAAAATTGATCGCGATCAGCGGCAGTTCGCGAAGCCACCGCGGCATCGATGTGCGTCTGTGCCTTCTCCAACGCGACCGCGTTCAAGAAGGCCTCGGGCACGCCTGGCAACCGATCTGCCCGATTGAGGTAAGCGATCGCGGTATCGTAGTAACCTGCCCCACGAAGGCGTGCGACAAAATCTTGAGCCGGCTCGGCGGCGGTTGAGCCTGAATCAGTCAGCCCGACCGCGAGGCAACCCGTTACGCCGACCCCCAAAAGCCAGCCGCGTGGAGCCCGGCCTCCGAAGAGACGGACGGCGATTGCGAGCGGGGACCATGACATGGACAAGACCTGCGGAGAAAAAGGGACCCGGTCGGGCGGAAGCCAGTGAATCCGAGTGGGCCGATCAGCGCCATCAATCTACGATGTCAGTATACTCAAGTCACCCCTCACGGGCCCAATCGAACGATGCGAATCCCCTCGGCCTTGAACGCTGACAACCTCTACCGCCGCCGGCGGGCGTCCGAGGTCAAGCTCCGCCCCTACCGGCGTCTGCTTCGTCTCGGGCTCGCGGGGATTCTGGTCGCACTCGTGATGCGTGAAGCTGGCAACCCTGCGATCTACCAGGCATTCCTACCGCCCGACGACCCGGTCGGCCAACCCGGTCCAGCGCCGGTGACCCGCGTTCTGGTCGCGGCCGATCAGTCGCCATCGGACGCAACGAGCAACAATGCCTCGGCCGTCCGACTCGCGGAACCCGACAAGGCCCTTCGCGAGCGGTTGCGTTATGCCGTCGATTCTCTGACCGACGAGGATGCGATGCGAATGATGGGACTGCTGTCCGAACCTCGGGAAACGAGTCCCTTGGCGGCGCCGGATCAGCGGTCCGATATGGCGACCGCCAACCAAGCACGCGATCTAGCAGGGGATGCCGCGTGGCTTCATAGTTGGGTTGCCGATGCGGACGACCCCGCAGTGGCCCGGGGGCTACAACGCGAACTGGACCTCTGGGCGATCGGCCGGGTCGACACGGCAGCGGTCTGGAAAGGGGCCGATTCGGCGGCGTTTTATCGGTTTCTCGACCCCTCCGCCATCGAAGCTTGGCGAGACCAACCGGCGCTCCAGGCGAGCATCATCTCACTCATCCAGCAACCGGAGGTTTATCTCAAGCAGCGAGTGATGTTGCGAGGTACGGTGGCACGCGCGATTCGCCGTGCCGCGAGAACCAACCCTTTTGGGATCGAAGAATACTGGGAACTCTGGCTGCGTCCCGCGGATGCGAGTGAGCGTCCTTGGATCTTGTTCACGGCAAGTGTTCCGCCAGCCATCGCGGCAATCCCCGCCGATCAAACGGTCGAAGAGGGGCCAGCGGTCTGGGCCGAGGGAATGTACCTCAAGCGGATCGCCTACCGATCGGCCGCCGGAAAGGAACTGGCGCCTGCGATCGTTGGCATTTTGCGAACGATCGAGGGGGTGCATCCCGTCCGTGCGGAGACTCCGGCCGCACCCGTCGCGGGTCGAGAACTCGGGTGGCTAGCGGGGGCGGTCCTGGTCGGCTTGTCGGTCGCGGCCCTGCTCTTCATCCCATCGTACCGGTCAGCCAAACGTTCCGCCGCTTCCCGGCGCGTCGCCGGCCCCGACGCGCCCCCGTTCTTGGACTCACTAGGCGTCGCCGGGTCGTCGCCGCCTTCCCCAGCCAACAGACCGAACGGAGATCAACTCCCATGAACAGCCGCATGGCCGCATGGTTCATCCTCTCCGGCTTGATTTTCGGTCACGGGTTCGGAGTCGGTGCGGATTCGCCTCCGCTCCCCCGCACCCACACCGCCAGCGCGATCGATCGACTGAGCGGGTTCGATGCCTCCCGCATCACCGCCGCGGGCGATTGGCTCCAACGCCCGAACGACCCTGAAAAACTCGCCGAAATTGCCAAACTGCTGTATCAGGTCAACCGCATGGCCAAATCGGGATTCGGCTTGTCGGTCAGCGCGGGCGGACACGCAGCTAGCTCGACCAAGCCCGAGGACACGAGCGATCAGCCGGACTACCGAACTGCCCGCGTGGGCGATTCGCTGTTCCTACGAGGCCGCGCGGTCTCGATCTCGTCGACCCCACTGCCCGCCGAGCTAGCGGAGGTGCTCGAGTTCGATACGGTTTATCACACGCAGGTGCTCGTCGAGGAACCGGAAAGTCGGACTCAGGATGCCACTGGGATCGCAACTCGCATCCACGTGTTGTCGAGCTCGGTTCCCCGCGCGTGGCTCGCCACGGCTCAATCCGACGGCCTGTATCAGCAGACGTCGGCGCTGGGCGTGGTCGTCGTTCCCGCGTCCGAAAACCGGGCGTCCATCATCGCCGCCCCGAGTTTGGCGTGGCTGCCGACGGACCAAACCGACAGCCCTTCCGCCGAGGATTGGGCCTTATTGTCTCGCCACGGTTTCGATCTCTCGCACATCGAAGCGATCCGGGAACGCAGCGGCAAACCGCTGGTGGCCGATGATCAGGTGGCGTTCTATGAACTGCTCCGAGCCGCCGATCAGATCGGCCGTGAGGCCGTCCCTGCCCCCCCCCGGGTAGACGCCGGAAAGCTGCTCCGAGAGGCATCCCAGACGATCGGGCGGCGGATTCGATTACCCTGCCAGTCGATACGAATCACTCGGGTCGGTATCGATCGTGCAGAGCTTCGCGAGCGACTAGGCACTGACCATTACTGGCAGATTGACGCACTGGGAGACCTAGGCAATCTTACCATCCGTATCGATTCGGGGCTCCAGGGGGCCGAAGCAGCGGTCTTTGAAAATCGATTTCCGATATCGATCGTAGCCCTCCGGCTGCCAGCATTTTTCGAACCCTTTGTTTCAGCGGGGGACGGGACAGCGGCGGTTCGCAGCGACGTTGCCCTGGTTTCTCGCCAGCTTTTGATTGACGGATTTTTCTACCGGCTCTGGGCCTACGAGAATGATCGGATGGGGCGATTGGGCAACGCCCGGCAAATTGGTCCGTTGATCATGGCCTCGAACATCGCGGACATGGAACCACTTCCTGATGACCTCGCGGGTGTCGATCGGATCGGCCATTTCGCCGCATTTGCGGGGGTGTTGATGCTCGTGATCACCTGCGTTTGGCTGTATCGAACGAGTCGTGCGGACGCTATCGCCCAAACCAAGCGGCGTGCCTCCTCTTGACCGATCGCGGTTGAGCCTCAGGATATCCCTAACCGCTTCACCCGCCCCCATGTCATCCCCAACCCGCTCCCTTTCGAAGAGGAAATAGGAAACCAAGCCATGCGACGCGCCAAAATCTCGATCATCGGTGCCGGAAACGTCGGTGCCACCTGCGCCCATTGGTGTGCCGCAGCGGAATTGGGCGATATCGTCCTGCTCGACATCCCGCAAACCGAAAACATGCCTCGGGGCAAGGCCTTGGACCTGATGCAGGCCTCGCCAATTTTCGGTTTCGACTCCAATGTCATCGGCACGAACGATTATGCCGACACGGCTGATAGCGACGTCATCGTCGTCACCGCCGGGATTCCGCGGAAACCGGGCATGAGCCGCGACGACCTCCTGAGCACCAACGCTAAAATCGTCTCCATGGTGGCGGAACAGATCAAGGCGACCAGCCCCAACGCGGTCGTGATTGTCGTTAGCAACCCGCTGGACGCGATGGTTCAACAGGTTTGGCGGGTAACCGGCTTCGATTCGTCACGCGTGATCGGTCAAGCCGGCGTTTTGGACACCGCCCGCTATCGAACTTTCCTGGCGATGGAATTGGGCGTCAGTGTCGAGGACGTGAGCGCTCTGCTGATGGGCGGACACGGCGACACGATGGTCCCGATGCCGAGTTGCACCAGTGTCGGCGGGGTCCCTGTAACCGAACTGATCGCCGCCGACCGCTTGGAGGAAATTGTCACCCGGACCCGTAATGGCGGTGCCGAAATCGTATCGCTGCTCAAGACCGGAAGCGCTTACTACGCGCCGGCCGCCGCCTGCGCCCAAATGGTCGAGGCGATCGTCCGAGACAAGAAACGAATGATCCCGGTAGCCGCCTACTGCGACAAGGAATACGGCGTCGGCGGCTACTATGTCGGCGTCCCAGTAATCCTCGGCACCGGCGGGGTTGAAAAAATCATCGAATTGAACCTAACTCCGACCGAACGGGCCGCGTTCGATCACAGCGTCCAAGCCGTCAAATCGTTAGTTGCCACGATGGACACGCTCTTGGCGAGCTGATCGAGATCGCGAATTGCGATCGTCCCGCGGTTGAGGCAACGACGGCGGTTCAGGGTTCGGCGGAACCGCCGGAGGTTCCATCGGGTGCGAAGTGCCGCACCCAATTCGGAGGCAGACGACGAACCTTGCCAGTCGCGTCGATGCAACCGCAAATCAAGTCGCATTCGACCAGCACTTGGCCGTCGCGCGCGACTTGGTGGTGATGGGCAATGCGTGCACCCCGGACATTCGTGACCCAAGTGCTGATCTGCAAGATGTCGTCGAACTCGGCGGCGCCTCGGTAGCGGACATTCAGTTCACTAATGACCAGCATCAACCCCTCGTCCTCGAGGCGTCGATAGTCAAATCCGGCAGCCCGCAGCATTTCGACGCGGCTCTGTTCAAAGTAATTTAGATAATTGGCGTGATGCACGCGGCGTTGACCGTCGGTTTCGTGATAGCCGACGCGAACCGTCATTCGAAACACGTGGCATGGTGCCGCCCCGTTCGGCGGGACCTCGCGAGTTGCCGCGATATCCCCCGCCTGCCAACCCCTCTCCACTGGAGCTTCCATTTTCCCGCCTTTCCCTGTACCCGAGTTGCCTCGGCGATTTGAACTTCGTCTAGCCGAATTGACCCCGTCTGCGGCACACGCCTAAACTCACAGAAGTACCTCGAATAATACCCGGGGCGGGCCTTCGCGTCTCACCCGCGAACTCACCCGATCTTGAACCGCGATGGAATCGACATGAGCTACGGAGAGGGCGCCGGAACCAGCATGGAAACCATTCGCGGGCGTAATTTTCCCACGATTCGCCAATTCACGATCTTCCTCGCGAATCGCGTTGGCCAATTGCTCGAAGTGTTGCGGCGGTTCGAGGGCTCGGGGATTCGCGTCGCCGCCATGTCGATCAATGATTCTGCTGAGTGCGCTGTGGTTCGGTTTGTGGTGAGCGACTACGAGCGCGGCCGCGAGATTCTAGAACGCGCTGGCTTAGCGATCATCGAAACTGATCTCGTCGGGGTCGAACTTCCCCCCGGTAATCAACCGCTGCTGAGAATCTGCACGGCATTGTTACAAGCCGAACTGAACATTCAGCAGGCCTACCCGCTCATTCATCTGCCGTCCGGGCGGGCAGCGATCGCGATCATGGTCGAGAACCCCGAATTGGCCATGGAGACGCTCGCCAGCCAAGGCTTTCGCCTGCTCGCCGAGGGCGATCTGCGGGATGATCCCACAGTCGATTCCTGAAGGCCCTAGATCAAAATGGACAGCCTCCCAAGGAAAGTTCTGGCTTCGACGGACACAGCGGCCCACCGACTGCGGTAGAATGACGCGGCCCGCGGTTTCTCGGCCACCTGGCCCAACCGCTCCATCCTCGCGTTCCCCTATCCGGGAGATTCAGATCATGTCCAAGATGACTCGGTTCCGTTTCGCCTGCCCGCAGCTGGCAGTTTTGTTGGCAGCGATCGTGTCGACGTCCGCGTTCGCAGCGGATCATTACGGCCTGGAACCCAAACCGATCGAACTGGCATCCGTTGGACCGCTCGCCTTCGGGCCGGATGGGATTTTGTTTGTCAGCGATCCGAAATCGGCCGCCGTTCATGCGATCGACACGAAGACTAAACGCCCCAAGGCGGCCCTGAATCTGCAGACCGCTCGCTATGAACTGGCCGATTTGAAAGCCGCCTTGGCCTCGCTGGTCGATGGCCAAGCCGGTGACGTCAACGTGGTCGATATGGCGATCGACCCGGAAGCCGGATCGCTGTTCCTCTCGGTGACGCTTGGCGATCGGGCTGCGTTGGCGACCGTCCAGACCGACGGCACGGTCAAGCTGCTCAATCTCGACAAGGTTCTCGCGGCGACAACCCAACTGGAAAACGCTCCAGAAGACAAGATCACGGGTGAGGGACGTCGTGCCAGCAACAAGCGTCTCGAATCGATTACCGACCTGGCCTTTGCCGAAGGCAATCTGTTGGTCTCGGGACTGGCCGGGGCCACCCCGGTTTCGACCGTTCGGGCGATCGGTTTTCCCTTCCGGGAGACGGGCAGTTCGGCGCAGATCGAAATCTTCCACGCCGCTCATGGCAAGGACGAAGATTATGCGGCGATCCGCGCTTTCATTCCGATCAACATCGACGGTAAGCCGAGCCTCTTGGCGGGCTACACCTGCACCCCGCTGGTTCGCTTCTCACTCGATTCGCTCCAAAAAGGGGACAAGGTTCGCGGCACCACCGTCGCGGAACTCGGTAATCAAAACCGCCCGCTCGACATGATCGTCTATGAACGCGACGGCAAGACCTACCTGCTCGTCACCAATACCGCTCGTGGCGTGATGAAGATCGACACCGCCGATGTAGCCGGACAGGACGAATTGACCGAACCGGTTCGTGGCGGCGGAACCGCCGGAGTGCCGTTCAGCAAGATCGACTCGCTCACCGGTGTGGTCCAATTGGCAAAGCTCGGCGATGCCCATGGCGTGATCCTCCAAGAAACCAAGGACAAACGCCTGGCTTTGGCGACGATCGAATTGCCGTAGTCGACGCTCAACGCTTCCTTTGAGGACTCTCCTCTCGTTCCGGCTTCGGGTGACCCGCAGTCGGAACGACCTCCTATGGGGCCGAGCAGTTCGCGCTAAGCCGACGGCGAGGGCGACGGATTGATATCTTTAAGCGATTTACCCAGTCGCTTGCGGCCAGCGGGGACCGAAGGCGACGTCACACCGACGTGCTTTTTGTCCCCCTTTTCGCTGGCCATGAAGGCGGCCACGCCTGGATGAATCTCGTCGGCCTGAGCCGGGCTTCCGAGCTGTTCAATCGCGTCGCTCACCCCCAACAGCACCGACTGACGCACGCCGTCGCGAATCCATTCGAAAAAATTGACACTCATGGCTTTTCCCTTCCCGAACCGAGGCTTCCATCCGGGACTCCAGCGCCCACGGACCTGAAAACGGTCTTAACGACTCGTTCGGTGTCGAGTCCAGCCGAATTGTGGAATGTGGCGAGCCGATTATGGGGAATTTGTCTCTCGGGCGATCAACCCCAACCCGGCGGGTCGGGCTGGAGCTTCAGTCGCTAGAGCGGTTCGCAGACAAAGCCGGCTCCGGCGGGATTACCTTCACGCCACCCACTTTTTTGGAAAATCCCTTGGGTTGGGGCACCACCACCCCACAACTGACGCAAAACTGGATCGCATCATCGATCGTCATGTCCAAATCGATCACTTCACTGCGGCGAACCGTAATGGCGAAACCGGTCATCGGCATCGGTGAGGTGGGCATCAGAATACTCAGCACCGGCTCACCCAGCAGTTCCGCAAGGCCGGGCAAGCCACTGCCGGTCACGAAACCGATCGACCAGATGCCTTTTCGCGGATACTCCACCATCACCACCCGGCTCAACTGAATTTCCCGCTCGTTGAAGGCCAGGTCCGTAACCTGCTTGACCGAGCCGTAGACCTTGTTAATCAACGGAATGCGCCCGATACCGGCTTCGAATCGATTTACGAACCAGCGCCCAATCCCGTGGGCGAAAATTTTTCCAAGGAAATACAGTGCCGTGATGAAACCCACTAAAAACAGTGGCAGCGTCAAAACCCGTGGCAAGAACTTCAGCTCGACGTAGCGATGCCAATAGGCACTGGCAGTGCCTGGGGACTCGTCGTAAGCCCCCAGCCGATCGAGCTCGCTGTCGACATAAGAAACGACATAGTCGGGCAAAAACTGCCGCCCGGTGGGATCCGGCACATACGTCTTGCCGCTGTAGATAAAGCCTGCTCCCGGAACCGCCGGGTCCAGCAATTGTCCGCCCTCCGGGAGCGCACGCTTCGTATCGTTCAAACCGAGGACCAACGCCTGACGAAGCCCGGTCTCGATCGGCCTCAAGATGTTGGCTTCGATGATGTTCCAGCCCCAAATCAGCAGCACAACCGTCAATAACGGCGGCAAAACCACGCCCAAACCGCGAAGCACCGCGCGGCGGAACGTACCCGGCCGGACGGCCGAACCAAGCTCAGTACTTGTCTCCTCAATCGAGGCCATTCAGACAACTCAGTAGGTGGAACCAAAAATGCATCCGTCAGCGGCGAACCGCCCGGGCCACGACCGCCAAATGGACACTGACGGCCCCGCCCTGCTTCAGTATACGCGAGACCTCCGACGCGGTCGCTCCCGTCGTCAGCACGTCATCGACGAGAAGGACGTTCCGGCCGCTTAGATCAACGGGTTTTCTCGAAGCATAGCTCGATTTCAAGGTGAATGCGTCGCGAACGTTTTGCTGGCGCAATTCGTCGGGCAACAGCGATTGTTTACGCACTCGGCGGGTGGTTCGAAGCACATCCGCGAGCGGCAGGTGCAACGATCGGCTGACCGCCTGAGCGATCCGCTGACAGCCGGCCATTCCCCCCCGTGCCAGCCTCCGGGACAGATGGGCCGGAACAAAAGTGACCAAATCGGGCGTCCATTCGCCGCGTGAAGACTCGACGAGCCTGGCCAAGCGAGTTCCCAGAGCCGGGGCCAAAGCCGTGCTGCCGGCCCGCTTATTCGCGACGATCGCTTCGCGGACGGCCCCCTGGTAAAGTGCCAAGGCGGTCACCGAATCGAAATGAAACTGGTGTCGCAGACAAAACGGGCACGGCCGAACCCCCACTCCCTGATCGCCGGGAATTGTCGCAGGCTCCCGGTTGGGGCTGATCGCGGGCGACGGCATGCCGCAACCGCGGCAAGCCGCGGCCGATGCTGGCCATGATCGCTCGATCAACGTTTCGCAAGAGCCGCACAGGTCACTTCCGTCGGCATCGCCACCGCACAATGCGCACAGCGGTGGCAGCAGCAGATCGAGCCAAACGCGGATCACGCTCCTTTTCCCCTTTGACGATCGCCCCCCTGCCCTTTCGCCCATCCGCCGAATTGTAGAACAGCGGTAGGTCCCGTGACATCGTCTCCTAGCGATCTGCCCCCAGAATGAATCTCGCTGGAAAGTTCGTGGTTTCGCGAAAAGCCAGCAGAGACTAAACTCTCTGGCTCAGCAGCGCCTCAGGGGCAAACGCGGGTTGGATGAGGATGAGTCCTACAATTTCCAATCGCGAATCGGATGGGTGGCCGAGCGGTTGAAGGCACCGGTCTTGAAAACCGGCGTAGTCGAAAGGCTATCGTGGGTTCGAATCCCACCCCATCCGCTTGCCCTGCTGGCTCGCGACATTCGCTGCCTCCGCTCGGCAAGCGTTGTCGTTGTGCGGCGGCGCGACCGAACGCGTTCCGACTCACCCGTTCTCATTCGCTCATTCGCGGTCGCATTCGCCGAACGGTAACTCGCTTCCCCGCAGGTGTCTCTCGCGGACGAAAAGGAAAAGGGGGAACGCGAAGGCGAAGGCGATGGAAAATGTCAGCAGAACCCACAACCACCGGTGCCGCATTCCTAGCCGTTGGGCCTCACTGACGATCCAAATGCATCCGGCGACGGCCGCAATCAGGACGTCTGCACTGATCGAACAGGCAGCGTCGTTGACGCAGGTCGCGGCAAGAAAGTCCCAAAACGTTCCCTGCTGCAGGAAACGGAGGTTGAAAAACCAGGGGACCATCAGTCCCAAGGTGGCCAGGACGAGATACACAATCGAAATACCAGACATCGGTAGGCTCCAAACGGCACGGGACCGGGAATTGCGGCCTGCTCCCTGGCGATCAGTCCCAGCTGCATCTGGCCATCCTAACTCGCGGCAGCACTACGGAACGGGGCGAACGGTACCGGGGGAATTACCCCCTCCCAACCTCGCCTTCTCATCGGCCTGCCGCTGCTGCAGGTCGCCCGGGTGCTTCGAAAAGGACTCGAACACATCCCCCAC
>DITY01000287.1 GCA_002422955.1 Planctomycetaceae bacterium UBA6172 | reverse complement strand
CCGTACGTGCCGCCCACCGAAAACTAAACGAGACGCCGTCGGGCCGGATGGCCTAAAAATCAAGCGGTTCAGGCCTCTTTACTGCGTGGCTGATCACTGGTGAGCGGACGGACGTTGGCATCACTGCATCGAGGGACTGCCAATTGATGATTTCCCGGCGGGGTGTTTCCAGAAAACGCCTCAAGCTCTCATTAGCGTTCATAAGTGTTCATCAGCGGTTAAAAAATTTTAACTTGCCAAACAATCCAATAAGCCGACGATAAGGATTCGAGAATTTTTAACCGCCAATTAACACTTATGAACGCTAATTTCACATGATTCAAATGATGGAAGAGCATAGACTGAAATGATGAAGGCCTTCGGAAAGTGCCGCCCCTTTTGGCTAACGCAACGGGAACTGAACACCGATCCGGATTCGCTCATCCACCCTCCCATGTCCGGCTCGCCGTATTCGCTGCGGTATCAAGTTGGCAACCTATCCGTTGGTTCGGTACAATCCCCAAAATGATCGCGCCCGCAGATGCGCGACTCAGTTCAACGTGGTTTTGTCGCTCAGAGCTGCTTGACGAGCGACAAAACTTTTTTCATTCGTCGATTGGAAATGCCATCAATCGGTACGAATGAAATTCGTTAGCAGTGCAGGCTCTGATATTCCATGCCGGCAAGGATTAAAGGTGAAAGAATCATGGTTCGTGTATTACGGTTGTTAATCGGAATTCCTGTGGCAATTGCAGTGATCTTTGGATTGTCGATGATGCGAGGTGAGTCGCGATATACTTCCGCGATCAGCAATGGCAAGGCAAAGGTTGATGCAGGAGATGTGAACGGCGCATTTTTGGCTTACGGTGATGCGATTCAAATTAAGCCCGATCAGCCAGAGGGATATTTTTTGCGTGCGGCGGCAATGCTGAAGTTGAAAAGTTTTTCTAAGTCGCAAATGGATCTGAATGAGGTTATTCGTATGCGACCAAATTTTGGTGAAGCGTATCGATTGCGGGCCGCTTGCTGCCTAGCACAAGGTATGGCAGATAAAGCAGCTGAGGACGAGGCGACTGCCGATCGGCTTGGTGCGCCCCAATCGATTGAGGACCCTGAGAGGGTCGTTGTTCCATAGTGCAGCGATGGGGCGTTGGAATAAGGCCCTCGGAAAGTGCNNGGACTGATCACACGACCCCCATTCAGTCATACACCTCTCGCCGCCCCGCGGTCCCGGGTCCTGGGGCCGCCCGACACGCCCAATGCCGTCCCGGGATCCCGGTCAAATCTCATTGGTTAAGGCCGCCCAAACCCCTCGCAATCCCTTGTCGAGCCGGCTCGCCGTGTTCGCTGTCGCATCGAGTTGGCAGCCGGTGCGGCGGTGCGGTACCCTCGTGACTGAGACCGCGGCTCAGTTCAACTTGCCTTTGTCGCCCATCGTCGTGCGACGAGCGATAAACCCAGTTTTGTTTGTCACTACAGCAACGCCACTACAGCACCGTGTTCACTTACGAAGCCTTCATCGCCGCCTACACACCTGCCGATCGGCAGCGGATCGCGTTTGCATCGAATGGTAAGCTAGGGGCAGATCTTCGAGACGACAATCGCACCTTCCGGAGCGAAATTGCGAAGGTCCTGATTTCATCACCTGAAACCTCAAGCGACGAACTGATCCGTGATCTTTACGATGCAGAAACCCTGTACTCGAAGGCTTCGTTCGCTGTATATCACCAATTCGTCTCCTGCCTCGCGGCGCAACTGCTCCTTCGTGGCGGAGAAAAGAACGTTTCCCATTACTTGAACTGTGTTTTTCGCGGTCAAGATGCCTACATGTCGTCGCAATGTGTCGCCTTGCCACCTGATGCAAGAAATCGAGCGATTGATACCATCGACCGCTTGATTGAGCTTGCGGGAGTTCAGGCTCCACCCTTTTACTCAAGCGTTCGCGAAAACTTGGCCCGCATTTCGGAATCGTAACGAATAGAAGATACGCCCGAGTTGCGGACCAGGCGTTTCCTCATGTCATTCTTGCTCGCCCGCGACCGGAGAAACTTGGCTATTCGGCATTCAAGGCCATATGGACGACTCACCGCGCAATCCCAAAAAGAGCTGGGTCGGTTGCCTTGCGATACCGTTTGGCTGCCTGGCGGTACTCATTCTGGTGTGCGGCGGCGGAATGCTTTATCTTTCAATTTCCTCAAGCCCACGAATGGTTTTTGAAAATGAAACGGGATTGAGAAGTGGCCGTCGAAAGCTGCGATCGTCTCGTCCGGTGCCAACCACGACGGGTTTCATGACGATTGCGAATTTCACCTTGTCTTTGACCTGGATCAGTCAGAGATCGACTACTTGCTCGCGACCCAACCTCGCTCGCCAATGTCTCAATGGCAATCCGGTCCCGTGCCAACGGAGATCGGGTTCCTCTGCAGCTTTGGGACGGAGGGCGTCATTGCCCTCAGCTTCGACGGCGGGAAAACCAAAAACTTCGGTGATAAGGAGTTGGAAAACCTCCTCGATTCATCGGAGATTTTATATAGTGCCCACGAATGATGTTGCGATTCTCTGCGATGGCACAACGGCACATTGCTCATTGTCGATCCGGAAAATCGTAGAATTCGGCTTTCCATCGGGGATTTTTGACACAAGGAAGCAGAGCATTCCGATGCGAGTGAGCGGCTAAATTGGGCGTTTTGAAGTGGTTGGCCAGTCATCGCCGCCAGCGATTACGTGATTTGGGTCGTTCGTCCTTGCGAGTTTGTATGTCTACTGAAACGACAATTTTGCTCTACGAAATGAGCGGGCTGGCGCTGATCGTCCCAGCGAAGACAGGTATCGTGTACCGGAATCAAACCGGTGGATACGCGTGCTATCAGTCAGAAAGTGAGGGATACCTTGTGCCAATCGGCGGCGACAGGCAGGACATCGTTGACCGCCTGTGCTCTCACTTCACAGGACCGAAATGGGGAGGTTGGTGTTCGCACGGAATCGACGGTGAAGCCGCCGATGAGATTGATAAGATCCTAGCGGAATTTGCTAATAGAGAACAGATTAAAGTCGACCGAGACAGACTTAGAGATTCGTGGGATCCTGGATTCAGGTCAAAATTGACGGTCCTTTGTTGTCGCTCATTGAGAATTCGAATCCGGCTTCAGCAATACTAACATGGCCCAATAGCGACTGACGGTTCGATACGGCACCAGGACGACCGATCAATCGTAGGCAATCGGGGTCGCGGGTGAACCGGTTTTCAAATGGGGCGTCACCTGTCGCGACCGTGGTGATGCGCGTCCTTCACGGATTAAGTCATGCAACGAATCGCACCTCGAATTCATGTGCTGCTCGCCAGCCAGGCGCCTGCCGGGCTCGCGATCCGTCGCAAAAGGTGGCAACGTTACTTTGGGACCGCCGCCTTGATGAATTCAAGTGGGGGCAATGGCTTAAAGGGCATCGCCACTGAAACTCGGAGCCCCCAAGTCGCGACGGACAACGTCCGTTAGTCCCGGCCTGCTCGGTCTCAAATGCCATCCGTTTCGCTTGGTGCTTCCTTGGCATCCGGTTTGTTCTTGCCCTTCCGCTCGTCGTAGCTGATCGAATTCAAGTACAGCCGCTCAACCTTGGCGCGCGCCCAGTCCGTTTTGCGAAGAAATTTTAGACTGCTGCTGATGCTCGGTTCTTGGCAAAAAGAACCGATGGGAATGCGCTCCCCCAATCGCTCCCAGCCATACTCTGCAACCAAATATTCGAGAATCGCTTTCAGGGTGACGCCATGCAGCGGGTTGTTGGGCTGGGATTGATTCATAGTCCATGTCAAATGTGTTGCAGGAAAAAGCTCAGGAGCTTAGCTGGCGGATTGAGAAGACTGCTGGGGCGGGCAAGGTTTCGAACGGTTGATTCCAGGTTGTACTGGCGCGCGGTCGTTGCCAGCCAGCTTCGGCGAAGGGTTGGCCGCGACGGATCGCAGTCCGCAACTGCCCTTTCTCCTTTTTGCTTTATGGCTGGTTGACCCGTTTGATGCAGCCTGGTGACCGTGGCATCAGCCAAGCCGTCAATTGGACGCCGCATCGTCCACCGGCGCGGTTGTGCAAACTTCCGAGCCGCCAGTCTTGCGCGGCGGTGACGAGGCCAGCGGCAAACGCATTGCGGTCGACGTACCGGCAGGCCACGAAGAAATGCTCATCACTTTGAATCGGAAAAGTCTTGAAGCGGCCTTGGTAAAGATGCCCCATGCCGGCCGTGTGGTAAAGCGCATGATACCGAGCCGTAGGCGTCATTGTTACCCAGTGCAGCAGCAGGCTCATCGCCCGCGGGGACCGGCTCATCGCCCGCGGGGACCGGCTCATCGCCCGCGGGGAAAAGGGCGCTGCACCGCTGAGCATCCAGTCCCCGATTACCGTGGCGTCAGCAAGGCGGAAAGGGTCTGCGATCTCAGAAACAGACGGAACGGGCTGCCGGGTAATTCGGCGAAGTCCCAGCGCTGGTAGAACGCCTTGGCTCGCTCATCGACACAGTCCAGAATGACCGCGACAAAGGCGAAAGTCTGCCCTGCTTCATGACAGTCTCGCAACGACTGCGCGAGCAGCAGATCACCCAGCTTCTGGCCTTGACGAACCGTGCTCACACCCAGCCACTCCAGGATTGTCACCGGCAGCGCTCGCCGTGGCAGCTTGCGAGCGAGTTCCGACGGTAGGTCCCCGAAATCGACCTGACTCGTGACCAGGGTATAGAAGCCCGCGATGCCGCCCTCTCGATCGAACAGAACCTTGGTGGCGGAAAGCCGCTTCTCCTGATTTTGGACTGCCTTGGTTCGCAGCCAGTCGTTGACTTCGCTGTGGCCGCAGTCAAACGCCGAACGCGGATGGCGTCGCTGAAGCGATTCGAGCGAAAAGCCCGCGGGAAACATGACCCCGCTCACTTCGCGCCACGCATCAAGGCCCCCAACCGCTTTTGTGCCGGAGTCAGCTTCGAGGGGGCGTTCAGAGCCTGCCAGAAGGCCAGTTGCTCATCAGGACTGAGCAGAATCGTCTGATCGCGGGCACTGGCAACTTCGCGGCGTGCCTGCGCCACGGTCACGGTTCGGACATAGTCGCTGACGCTGATCCGCCGCAACTGGGCGGCGTCGGTGAGAGCCTGCTTGCTTTCCGCATCGAGCCGGACCATCAGCGGACTGGGCGTCGCAGTGACTGTAGCGCGTTTTTTCATCTGTGTCTCCCTGGCCACAATGTATTGCATAACGCAATACAGTCAAGGCAGATTAGCAGGCCATTGAACCGTGGGCGGCGCACCCAGGGTCGATCCGTCATCACCGCCAGGACGAGCGGCGTGAGCGGAACACGCGCCGAGACAGCCTTTCGGGGACGGCCTTTCGGGCAACGCGGTCCGGGCTGGGGCCGCGCGGCCCTCGCCATCCGCAAGGGAATGGATTCTTCCCCAATGGGAGGGGGCGGGGCGTCGCAGCGGAGCGGGCAGTTGGTAGTTGATGGAAAGATCGATCCCGGGGCTAAGGGTCGTCATTTCCGATCCGATAGCGGCCCTGCGCTGCTCGCCCAAGGCGAGGAAATGGTCTCAGCATTCCTCGCCTTGGGCATCCGCATGAATCGCTCCTTAAATGAGTAACGGGGTGCTGAAAAACCAACCCCAACAGGGCCTCACGGTACCCAATACGGTGTTAGCCGATGCCGCGTAGCGAGCGGACGAATCGACACCCAACTAGTGGAATAGGCGGCGCGGCTCTTGTTTAAGTTTTCTTAAAAGCAGATAATGAGGTTTCGGATGACGAGGGTGCATTAGCAAACGTCGATGTAGTCTCGCATGTATCTTTTCATTAATGGCCCCTGCGATCCCGTCGCGCACCGCATTTGGATGGCTTCTGAAGTCAGACAATTCCTGCGGAAGTGTTCTGTCAGCCACCTGATTTGTTGGGTGACTAGCTAAGAGATTTCCTGGTTCTTCCAGGAAGTCTGGTATGAGGCAACTCGCCGCGAAAGCGTATCTTCAAAGACATCCTGCGGCGCCAGTTTGCCGTGTGAGTATTGAGGTTTGACACGCCGCTATGCAATCCGAATGCATCACCAGACGAGTGAAGTCGTCTCGGAAAAAGTCCCTTGGCGTGATCAGCCGAATTCGGCATGTTGCCGGCCAGTTCATGGCCAACGGCTTCAAGGCAACCCGTTTGCGGGTTTCAAAAAACGTGTGCAGACGCGTTTCATTATCAATTCAGAACCTGCGTAAACTTAACGGACTACTATGTTTCAATTTCAATTCGATTGGCTGTTCACAAAGCCTCGCACTCGTCGGCTGGTGATCAAAGAACGCTCCATGCGAGCGTTGCGACTGGAGCGTCTGGAAGATCGCAGGGTCTTGGCTGCTCTCCTCGGTACGGCAGACAGTTTCGCTGTCTTGGGTGGTTCCGCGGTTACTAACACGGGTCCGACCACGCTTGGTGGCGATCTTGGAGTCTCCCCCGGCACGTCCATCACGGGTTCCGCCGGCATCACGCTGACAGGTTCGGTGCACCAAACGGATGCGGTCGCCCTGCAGGCCCAGAGTGACACGACCACGGCGTACAACGATTTGGCGGGCCGAGCGGTCACCGCAACTCTGACCGGGCTGGATCTCGGCGGGCTCACGCTGACGCCGGGCGTCTATAAGTTTGACTCGTCAGCGCAGTTGACCGGAACGCTAACCCTTAACACGCTGGGCGATCCCGATGCAGAATTCATTTTCCAGATCGGCAGTACCCTCACGACGGCCAGCAATTCGTCGGTTCAGTTCGTGGGCGGCAGTTCCTGTGAGGTGTATTGGCAGGTAGGTAGCTCCGCGACACTCGGGACAACCACGGATTTCATAGGAAACATCGTCGCGCTGACGAGTATCACCCTGAATACCGGTGCTACCATCGAATCCGGTAGGGCATTGGCCCGCAACGGTGCGGTCACGCTGGACACGAACGTGATCACGCTGGACGACTGCCGTTCCGGCACTACCTCAGATGAGATATTTATCTCTGGCCAAAAGTTCGAGGACCTCAATGGTGACGGAATTCGGCAGGGCAATGAACCCGGACTGGCCGGCATGACCGTCTTTATCGATGCCAATCTGAATGGTGAGTTCGATGTGGACGACGAGGTAAGTGTCACATCGGATGAGTTTGGCAATTACAGCTTCACCGATTTAGAACCGGGGACGTACAGGATCCGTCAGGTGCCCACGCCTGGGTTCGTCCAAACCACAGAAAACCCCGAGGACATCACACTTGGCGCTGGAGAAACTGCTACCGGTATTAACTTCGGCGATTTCGAGCTGGTCTCGATCAGCGGCATTAAGTTCTCCGACAACGATGGCGACGGGCTGCCTGGCACTGGCGAATTGGGCTTGGCCGGCTGGACGATTTACCTCGATTTAAATGGCAACGGCGAACTCGATACCGAGGCACCCGATGGCCCTGAACCGAGTACGGTAACGGGTGTCGGAGGTGCCTACACTTTCACCGACTTGCCGCCGGGTACTTACACCATCCGCGAAGTTCAGCAGGCGAATTTCGTCCAGATGACGAACAACCCGGTAGTCACCGTAAGCAGCGGCGTCGATCTGACCGGGAGAAATTTTGGCAATATCCCCGTGCTGAATCTGGTAACGGTCAGCAAGCGTCTGTTCACGCGCAACAATTACGCCAACTTAACGAACGGAGTCTTTGCGGCGCAGGCCAACTTCATCGCGGAGGAGCTCTACCAAGAACTACTCGGCCGAGCGCCCGATCTCGCTGGCATCAAGTTCTATCTCGTTCTGTTTCAATCCGGCTTCACCGAGGCCCAGGTGACTGCAAGATTTCGCAGTGATTTCAATTTGGGTCCGGAAGGCGAGGGATTCCGCACTGTCACTACGGACACGCCGTTGGGCGTCGCGGGGACGGCTGAAGACGCGAACCTAGATTGGATCGCCATCACGTCCCTGGAACCGCTCGCCCTGCACAATACGTTGGTGGTACAGGATACGAACGGGGATGGCGATGTGACGCCCATGGACGCTTTGCTGGTGCTTCATTTCATGAACAAGCAGCCGGCGGATCGAATCCCGTTGATGGGAGTATCCGAAGGGGTTGGGGAATCCGAATCGACCCCGATGCAAATCACGGCAGCGGACGTGAATGGCGATGGCCGGGTGACCCCGATTGACGCCTTGCTGGTGCTCAATCACCTGAACCGACAGCAACTGACTCGTAATTCACTGGGTGCGTCCGGCGAGTCATCCGCAAATCTGGCTGCGGTCAACGGCGTGCCGATGCTCGTCGTCGATGCCGCGGGTATCCCGCGAGAGAGAAATCGGGATGCCGTGGAACGGTACAACCCGATGGTGGAACAGCGCGCCGCGCTAACCAGTTCCTTCGACGCCCATGGAGAGGAGCAAAGCTGGTACGACGTTGTCGATCTTGTCGCTGCGGCTCGTCCCCCACGGGTTGCTCACGGTGACAACGTTCGCGATTCGTTGTTTTGCGACACGAATGCCGACTCCGCGCTCGAGTCGTGGTTGGCTGCCGTTTAAGCGAGCGGGCGATGAAGTGTCAGCAACCCTGCCGGCGAAGGTTGCTGATACTGCGAGCTGCTTGATCTCCCCACCGCTCACCAAGCATACTCCAGGCCAAAGCTGATGCCTTGCGCCCAGAAGTCCGTGCTGTTGAACGCGAACGGTTCGCGGACGGGGTCGGGACCACCAGGGAACGGAAACTGCGACTCGTCGACGACGAGATCGAGTTGATCGCCGGGCCGCACAACACTGCTCCAGTACATGAAGTTGTAGCCCACCGAGACGCTCAAGTGGTCGGTCACTTGACGGCCGATGTTGATGCCCACCTCGGGAATCGTGGAGAAGCGATTGCGGCTATAGCTGCCGATGTTCGTCAGGGCGAGCAAGCCACCCTCCTCGGTGTAAGGCGAACCGGCATCCCCGGGAATGGTGAAGACCGTGGTGCCGTCGATGCGAACCTGTTGGTGAGTCGTTCCCAGGGCGACCTTGCCCGTCACATCGACGAACCAACGATCTCGCCACCACCGGTGTCGGAGACCGATTTGCCCGCCATAAAAGTTATTGCGGGTCGCGAAGTCATCGGACAACGCGATCGTCGAACCAGGCACAACACCAATCGGAAGTGCATCGGGGAAAATAGACAGCCTCTCGTTGATGGAGAGATCTTCTTGGAGATTCATGTAGCGGAAGCCGGAGATCAGATCCCAGCGGTGACCGGAGCGCGGGCCGCACATCGAATCGCACGAACCGTAGGAATCACACGAATCGCAGGCGGTACTCGAGGGACAAAGATTCGACAACAGGTTCAGCTCGGCGCCCTGCAGCAGGCTCAACGATGAGACGTCGATCGTTCCGCCAGCTACACCGGGGATGAAGATGTCTTGCCTTTGCGAGTTGCCGTCGAGATCGAGATAGGGACGAGAGTACCAGGTGCCACCGGTGCCAGAAGAAGACCCGCTGAATCCGTCCGATGGCCCATCCAAGAAAAAGTAGCTGCCTTCGATGCCGTGCGTTTGACAGGAGTCGAGCCACGTTCCGACGGTGAAGCGACCACCGAGTCGTAGACCGTGATCGAGGTTGCCACCAAAGACCGTCGTCGCGTCGCCATCAAACGTGTCGCTGCTCTGCACAAGCGGTGGCGACTGCCCTCGCTTGATCGCCCACATCAGAAACTCGGCACGCACCCAAGCGTTGTTGGCGGACGCACGGCTGCTTCCGCCGAGCGACGAAAAATCTTCTTCGATCGGAGGTTCTGTCAGTTGCGCTAGTAGTGGCTGGGGCTGAATGACGCCAGCGTCTTTCGGCGCTTCAACGGATGTTGGTGCCACAGCAATAGCCGGGGGCTCGGATGCGCGCGACCAAGGTGAGACGGCACATGTCGCCAAGATTGTCGCCGCTGTTAAAAGCTTCTTCGTCATTTGCGGGCCGCCCTTCGGATTGAATTAGGTTTTCTCGATCGCGGTTAAGACAGTGGGTTCTGAATCGAGAGCACGTCCATGACCCCCTCTTCGCGATAGTCCGCCAAAGCGTGACATCTGAATCGTGCATCGACCCCCCCACGCACGGAACTGTTTAAGAAAACACTCAAGAACGTGGGACGCCCTATTTTTCAGTGCCATGCGTTACGAAAGGTAGGGTTGGGGAACCTGTGCCTGCGCATGCGGAATCGATTTTGACGCAAAGGGTAGGCTGATCGGTTTCTCTCTGCCTGATTCGAGGACCCGATGGTTCGCAAGTCTGGGGCTCGCAAATCTGGCCCCGCCGAGCGAAAGCAATGGCATGCGTTATCGCACCATGTCCGGACGGGTGTTGCCACCTGACGGATGGTGACAACGCGAGAGACCCGTGCAGCTCAGGATGCCACCGTTCGCTTCGAGCCGAGCCGCCATGGCGGCTGAGTCGGTGGCTCCTTCACCAGTCGAGACGCTGCCGGCTTGGGATCGACTGGCTGTCGGAAAACTGCGACGTGTCACCCCGCCAGGCGAACCGCCGCCACTTTGAGATCCTAAGCCTGGTCGATGCGAGAACGGCACTCAAGATCGTTTTCGATGCGACCCATAGGGCAGAGCAAAGGCAGGCCAAATGGTGAGCGACTACCCGAGCCAGGAACGCAAGCGAAGCGGATACTTCGCCAGGTTCGCAAAGGCGATTTTCCGCAGCGGTGCCGTACTACATCACGGAAGTGATGCGGTGATGCTCGCTCTACTGGTTGCAAGCCGAGAAGACCGTCTTCACTACAACAAGCCGCCGTTGATATGGCGCGGTGAGTTGATGGAACAACTCGGCATCGGTTCACCGAAGCGGATTCTTGCTGCACGACAATCAGCGGTAAAAGCTGGACTGTTGCAGTATGTCGAGGGTTCGCGAAGTAAGCCGCCGTCCTATTGGACTTTGACCCCAAATTGGCTAGTTCCATTCAAGCGACACGTTCCGAAACGGAACACGAAACGGAACGCGTCGCGGAACGTATTCTAGAACCCAGTACCCAGTACCCACCTAAAGGTAAAAGGGACGCTTCGCTCGTGTCTGGTTCGAGCAAGTCAGGAAAGCGATTCGACCCCAAGGCAATCCCGCTCCCCAAGTCCCTTGATTGCGGATCGTTCCGGCAGTCCTGGTTGGAGTTCGTTGACCACCGCCGTCAGATGCGGAAGCCGATCACCGAAATATCCGCATCGAAGTTGCTTGGCACTTTGGAGCGGCTTGGTCCTACATCGGGAGCGGCCGCTATCGAGGCGTCAATCTCAAGCGGCTGGACAGGCATTTTCCCACCTAAGCAGGATCGAGGCGGGAGCAATCATTCCGTTCCGCCGCCGAAGCCAGCGACGCCAATGGTGAAAACGAAACTGGGCCAATCACGGAGGACCAAATGAGCGACCACGAAAACGCAATCATCGGTGCGGCGATTCTTGACCCGACGACATTGGACACCACAGCCGCCGTTAGTCAGATGGACTTCGTTTAGAGGCTTTTTCCGGCAAACCTGCCCGTCAGGCGAAGCGATCCACCAGTGCCACCGGATGGTACCATCCAAGTTTCGAGCGCGAGGTCAAAATACCAACCGCCAAACTCTTTCATCCATGCCCCGGTCGCGTGGGAACCGGAACGGGCGACGCCGGGCACCGCCCAGAGGATGTTGAAATAATTACCGGTGTGCCCGCCGTCTCGCTCCGCCCCGTGCGAGGCGATGCTCATACGGGAAAAGAACTCCGCGCCATGTGCCTCGCCTAAAAGGTCGAACAATACAGCCGCGATGCCGCACTT
Source organism: Planctomycetaceae bacterium UBA6172 (assembly GCA_002422955.1). Classification (GTDB taxonomy): domain Bacteria; phylum Planctomycetota; class Planctomycetia; order Pirellulales; family Pirellulaceae; genus UBA6163. Next base: position 29,623 of record DITY01000287.1, on the reverse strand, counting down.
GCCGTTGTCCTCATGAGTCTCGATCCGGGGGTGATGGTCACCGTACGGGATCGCACCTTTGCCGATATAGAATCGCAACAAGCGGGTACTCCGCTCGATGGCACGAGTCACCACGGGATCCTGCACGCCGGCCATTCGGGCCAACACCAGGGAAATGGTCAGCGGCAGGCCCGGGGCATTCATCATCCCGTAACCGCCGAGGCGTCCGTCAGGAATCGCGAAGCCGTGGCCCCACGAGCCGACTCACTTTGCCCCGTGGCGGCTTCCATCGCGAGACGCCGCAGGCCCGGCATGACCAACGGATCCCCGGTCGCCATCACATACTCGGAAGGGAGCATGATGACACCGCCATAATGCCAGGTTCGAAAGCTGTCGGCCGAGTAGTCCGCCGCCCATTGGGCTTCTTGTTTGACCAGCGCGAGGTAGTCGGAATTCCCGCTGGCCAACAAGGCGAGCGTGTTGAGGGCTCTCGGAATGGCATCCAGGCCGGAATCCTGGCGGTATGCCGGGACCGCGATGCGAACGGCGAGGGCCTTGCACCCTTGTTCAAGAAGTCGCTTCGATTTCAGGCAGCCGAAAGGGGCTGCGTCGCTGTAGCTGCCGAGCACCGGAAGTGGGACGACGACATCCTGAGTGTGGTCATCCCTTTTAGGGCTGACAATCAGTTTTCCTCCGCCGGCTTCCGATTCAGCCTCCGTGATCGCTCTGCCAAACTCGGTACGCGGATCGAAAGAAAACGGCCTGCCGCCAACACCCAGGAGGGTGTCTCCGACGAGGAAGATGCCGTCGGCTGGGGACCCCGCTTGCACGTCGGTGATGGAAATCTCGCGCGCAGCGGTGGTCACCAGTTTGTCGCAGTGCATCGAACTACGCAGCCCGGTCGTGCCGAGATTCCAATCGTGCTGACAATAGCGGCTAGGGCGGGTCTGGCGACGAGAAGCGTGAAGACGAGGGCAATTCCGTTTTACTGACGCATCACTCGACTGTCTCGCTTCTTTTTATCGGTCGTGTTCCTGCAAACCCTGGCATTCCCCCGCCTACTCGACCGCTCAAGCCGGCGTCAGGCGATCCTAAACATCGCCGTGTCTAGCAACTCGCGGATTGCCGCAAGTTTCCAAGGCAATGCGGCGAGCGTGCGAAACCTTCATTTTCACGAAGGGACCTGAATCGACAGAGGCGAAATGGGTGACGAGTTCGTCACGATGCCGCCGTGTCACGATATCGGCTTCCCCGACCACTGACTCCACCACCGCTGGAAAAGTTTCAATTGCGCTTCGGCGAAGTGCTTTTGACTGGCTGAGAGCTGATCGGATGCGTTGAAGTGCCATTGGTATTCAGGCTCTCCGAGCAGCACCAGCAAGTACTTGTAGTAGAGCACCAAATCAGGACCCTCGTCGAAACGCGACAACAGGGCAAGGGCGTCCTCCAGTTCTCGCGCCAAACGTCTGGCTTCGACATCACCGGTCGCAGCCAGTTTGCAGAGCGAGACGAGGTGCAGCACCTCGCGGGGCAGGCAGTTGCCAATTCCCGTGATCGCGCCGACCGCACCACAGCGAATGAATCCATGGCAGACTTGCGTGTCGACGCCCACCATCAGCAGGACATTGCGGTCCGCATGCGTGATGTGTTCGGCGGCGTAGCTCAAAGAATCAGCGCCACCAAATTCCTTGAAACCTACAAGGTTCGGAAACTCGTTCCGCAGATCAAAGAACAGGTCTGCCTTGGTCTCGAACCCATAGTAGGGGCTGTTGTAAATGACCGCGGGCAGATCGGGGGCCGCCGAAAGGATGCGGGCGAAGTGCGCTCGCTGGGCCGCTGGGGAAGTCCCGCGTGACAGGACGCGTGGGATGACCATCAGGCCCCTGGCACCGACACGCTGCGCGTGCGCCGCGTGGGCCGCGGCGAGCGAGGGNNTCGGTGAGCAGCGGCCAGTCTCCCATCGAACCGCAATACACAACTCCGTTCATCCCAGCCGCCATCATGGCCTGGGCCTTCTTCACCAAGGCGGGATAATTCGGTGTGCGATCCGCTTGGCACGGCGTCATCAGCGCTGGGATACAGCCCTGGAAAATCTCGGCGTTCAATGTGGTTCCTCTGTACAGGGTTATCGGTGGGATTAACGAGGTCCGGGTGGGAGATGTTCCGTCAAGTAACGTAGGATCAACCGGCGTACGTGGACTGAGGTGCCTTTCCCTTCGCTCAAGCCGTGGTCGCGGTTGGGGTAGACCATGTAGTCAAACGGCTTGCCGAGTTCGATCAGCCGATCGACTAAGCCTTCGATGATCTGAATGTGCGTGTTCGTCTCGCCCGAGCCCGTGATGATCAGCAGCTTTCCCTTGAGGCCATCCGCGTAATTGATCGCCGCCGCTCGTTCGTATCCGTCGGGATTCACCTCACGCGTGCGCATGAAGATCTCTTGGAACCACGCGTTGTACAGGTGTGGTTGTGGCTTGGGCACCACCGCGATTCCCACATGGTAAGAATCGGGTTTACGAAACATCGCGTTCAACGTGTTCGACCCCCCACCGCTCCAACCCCAGATGCCGACACGCGACAGATCGACGTACGGATATTTTCTCCCCAATTCCTGGAGCCCCGCGTCCTGCTCTTCGGTGGACAGCGGTCCCAGGCTGCCGAAGATCGAGCGCCGCCAGGCAGCCCCCTTGGGTGCGGGAGTACCACGGTTGTCGATCGAAACCACGAGATATCCCAGATCCGCGATCACGCGATGAAAGTCAATCTGGGCTGCTCCCCACTCATTCAAAACGGTCTGCGCATGAGGCTCGCCATAAACGTAAATGAAGACCGGGTATTTTTTGGACGGATCAAAGCCCTGGGGCTTGATCATCCAGGCATCCATCGAAACGCCGTCGCCGATCTCGAGTTGAATGAACTCCGTCGGTTGCGAGATAACGCCCTTCATCTTCTCGCGGAGTGCGCTGTTGTCTTCCAGCGTTCGGACCGCCCGATGCCCGGACAACTCGACCAGCTCCACGATCGGCGGTGAATCGAGCATCGAATAGGTATGAAAAGCCCACTTGGCGTCAGGCGAGAATCGGTAGTTGTGCGTGCCGGGCTGGTCCGCGGGAGTGATTCGTTCCAATTGGCCCGATCCGTCCAGGGGGACACGGTAGAGGTGTTTTTGCGTGCCGCTGTCGGGAGACGCATAGAAATAATACCAACCTCCCGCTTCATCGATCACCGCGCGATCGATGATGTCGTAATCGCCCGGAGTCAGCAGCGTCAACTCCTTGCCTTCGCGTGACCAGAGGAAAGCGTGTCTCCAACCATCCTTTTCGCTCACCACCACCATTTCCTGACCGCCTCGAATCCAGGTCAACCCCGAATTCTTCCCCTGACTCGACTCCGCCCAGGCGTCGTTGGATTCGCGATAGATCCGCTTCACGTCACCACCCAGGGTGGCCAGCAAAAATTCGCGCTGGTCACGGAAGCGGCTCAGTTTCTCCACCAGCACTTCTTCCGAGTTTCCCGCCCACTCGACTTGTCCTAGATAAAAACCTTCTGCTGGCGATTCCAGGGGCTGCCAGCGCAGGTTCTGTCCGTCGGAGTCCACGACGCCGACGCGAAGTTTCTCGATCGTTTCGCCGACCCGCGCGAACCGATCATTCCGAACTCCGGGATACGACGGATCATCCGGCACCAGGACCGACCGTTGTCGCACCTGGGTGGCATCGGACTCAACGAATAAGACTCGACTCCCATCGGGGCTCCACAGCGGATTGTGATGGTCGATGTCCCGTTCGGGTGAAGGCTCCGTCAACTGGATTAGCTGGCCGCTGGCCAGATCGCGGACGAAGAGATGTCGCTCTCGAAACTCCAACACCCGGGTGCCGTCAGGTGAAAGGAGCGGCCCCGGTTGCGATCGATTCGCCTGCTCGGACTGCGGTTCGATCCGTTCGCCCGTGCGAACATCGTGACTGACCCGGATCAGCTGATCCGTTTTCGGATCACGTTCCTGGAGCGTGTATCCGGAACTGTCGGGCAGCCATTCCGCGTCGAACATCCGGGGACGAAACTCACGGCGTTCGTAGATCGCTTTCAGGCGGGATTCGGTCTCTTGTTGCCACGACGCATCGGGAACGTCTTGCGCCCGAGGTTCGCAAATTCCCATCGTCAAGGAAAGCAACGCCAAGGTGGCTGCTTGAATCGTGTTCCCAGGTCGCATCATGGTGTCGTCCGTTTTCAGGTGCCGGTAAATCGGAGGTGGGCATTACTTTTGCGCCGCGGCGCGAATGCGCCGATGGGAATCGGATTTGGTCCGAGTTACTCCGACCCCAACGACTCACCACGGATGGATCGACGCGCGGTTGCGTGTTTCACGAGTTCGGGAAGTTCGCGGAACAGCGATCGATCGAGGACAACGGGATGCGCCGCGTTCACGTCAGTCTTGAGTCGACTGGGCGGATGCCTACTTGGCTGAGCCGACCTCCACGACGCGTGGGCCGAGCACTTCCGATCGCGGGGTGATTCCCAGTCCCGGTGCCGTCGATGCTTTCATGAAGCCATGCTCACGCTGAGGCGCGCCGGTGGCCGCGCTGACGGTCACGTAGCTATTGAAATCCGTACTGGTGAAACGGAACTCCTCGGGCGTGCTGTGCGCGAGGTGCGCGATTGCCGCCGTCGTGATGTCTCCGCCCCAGCTGTCTTCCAGCGTCATGGCAATCCCCATCGAAACGCACAGGTCGCGAGCCTGCTTCGTCTTTGTCAGCCCGCCGAGTTTGCTGATCTTCAGATTGACGACGTCCATCGCCAGGTCCGCTTTGCCGCGCATCAGCATGTCGAGCGAGTCGATGTTCTCGTCGAGCACGAACGGATGGCTGGTGTTGCGTCGCACCGCGAGACATTCCTCGTAAGTCAGGCAGGGCTGCTCGATGTAAACGTCAATGTCGCCGACCGCGCGGACCACTCGCATCGCCTCATGCTGAGTCCAGCCGGTGTTGGCGTCGGCGATCAGCCGATCCGACGGTTGCAGCATCGCACGGACGGCGCGAATCCGTTCGATGTCGGTATCTGGGTCACCGCCCACTTTCAATTGGAACCGCGTGTAGCCCTGGTCACGGTAGCCTTGAACGTTCTTCGCCATTTCATCGGGATCCTGCTGCGAGATCGCCCGGTACAGCCGGACGCTGTCGCCAAAGCGGCCGCCCAAGAGCGTGCAGACCGGCAGTTGCGTGGCCTGGCCGAGAATGTCCCAGCAGGCGATGTCGATTCCCGATTTCACATACGGATGCCCCTTCAGAGCGGCGTCCATCCGATGATTGAGCTTGGTGAGTTCCCGCGGATCGAAGCCGATCAGATGGGGTCCCAGTTCGCGAAGTCCGGCGCGCACCCCTCCGGCAAACGCCGGCAGGTAGAACGGCCCCAACGGACAGACTTCGCCGTAACCGACCAGCCCGCACTCGGTCTCGACACCCACGATCGTGCTGTCGAACACCGATACCGACTTCCCACCAGACCACTTGTACGAGCCTTCGACCAACGGCAGTTCGACTCGGTGAGCCAGGATGCGTGCGATCTTCATGGGAGACATTCCTGCCGTTTTTACCGAGGATTTGAGAAGCATCATCCTAGCTTGCGCGATCGAGATTCACTCGGCCCCGAACCCCATCCGACCCTGAATCCGCTGGAAAACTATCGGGAATCCGGAAGCGATCCGCGGCTGGGGCGTTGTCGGTCCTGCCGCATCAGGGTTGGCTGGGCCGACTGCGGCCGCCGATTTTGGATTGATCGAGGAGCGTTTTCAATTCGGTCACGATTTCGGGACGCTCGAACGCGAGGTTCCTCGTCTCACCGGGATCGGTCGCGAGGTGGTAGAGTTGGCCGGGGGCGTTGGCGGCAGTGTCGGGCAGCTGGAACGGTTGCAGGCGGGGGTCGTTCTCGTAGCGATTGCCGCCGGAGCCGGTGTGGTCGAGATATTTCCAGTCGCCACGACGGATTGAAAGCGTGCGTTGCCCGCCGAAGGCTTGCTGCAGGAGGTAGGGACGGATCGGTGCCGGTGACTCGCCAAGCCATGCGGGCAGCATGTTGAAACTGTCTTCCGCGGCGTTATCGGGAAGCTTCGCGCCGAGGATGGCGGCGACCGTCGCCAGCACATCGGTGAGGCTGGTGAGCTGTGAACAGGTCGTGCCTGCCTGCACTCGGTTTGGCCAGCGGACGAGGAAGGGGACACGATGGCCGCCTTCCCAACTGTCACGTTTGACGCCGCGCCAAGGGCGAGCGCCGTCGTGACCATAGTCCGCGCGCATGTGGATGACGCTGGTCGTTTCCGGGCCGTTGTCGCTGGTGAAGATGACGATCGTGTTATCGGCGACGCCGAGAGCTTCCAGCGTCGCCATGAGTTCGCCGACCACGTGGTCGAGTTGATGGATGAAGTCGCCGTGCGGGCCAGCCTGCGTCGTCCCCTGGAACCGCGGCGCGGCGAACGAGGGCAGATGCACGGCCTGCGCGGAGTGAAAGAGAAAGAACGGTTTGCTCGGTGACTGACGGACGTGCCGCTCCAAGAACTCGCGACTCTTTTCCAGGAAGACGAGGTCCACTTCCTCCATCGGAAAATCGGGTGCGATCAGCCCGGCGCGGCAATCGTTCGCGTAGGGATGCTTTGGCAATCGCGACTTGTCGAGCAGCCTGGTCGGCGGCACCGGGACGCGATCATTCTCGATGAAGGCATAGAGCCAGTCCGTTGTGGGACAGCAGGCCGTTCCGAAGAAATGCTCGAAACCATGATCGAGCGGCCCACCCGCGATGGGGCGTGAAAAATCGACCTGACGCACCGCCTCGACGCCATCACCGCGGACCGGTTGCCCACCCTGATCGAAGAACGTCAGTCCGACATGCCACTTGCCGACACACGCGGTGGCGTAGCCGTCGTCGCGGAGCATGCTCGGTAGCGTGAGCCGACCCGGCGCGATCAGCGACGGCCCGCCGACTCCGGTGAAGACCGTGCCTCCATTCGGCACGCGAAAGGCCATCTGCCCCGTCATCAGGCTATAGCGTGTCGGCGTGCAGACCGTGGAAGGGCTGTGCACGTCGGTAAATCGCATCCCCTCCCGCGCGAGCCGATCGATGTGCGGTGTCGGAACCTTCGACTGGTCGTTGTAGCAACGCACATCGCCATAACCGAGGTCGTCGGCGAGGATGAGGAGGATATTCGGCTTCGTTGGCTCCGCGGCCAAGAGCGAAGTCGCCAACATCAGTTGCCAGATCAGTAGGCCAACGACGCGTGACACGACCATCTCCATCCGCCTCGCCTTGGGTCTTGAGGAAGTCATTCCGCGGTCAGTTCGTCGAGCGGGTGGCGACTTCCAATAGCTCGAGCAGGCGATGGAGTTCCTGCCGGGTCTCTTCGTCCAGCGACCAGCTGTAGGGCTTGCGGCGGTTGGTGTTGGGGAACAGGCCGTAGTGATGCAGCAGATACTTTTCGACCGCCAGGAAGCCATCCAGACCGGCCTGCAGTTGCAGCGAGACCAGCGCGCAGAGTGGCAGGAAGATCCGGTAGACGGTCGGGTCATCGCCATCACCGAGCGCTTTCCATAATCGCACGATCGCCGGGAGGAATTCCATGCCGGGGATCGTGCCGACGATGCCGCGACGGAAACTGTCCACCAGCGCGAAACCGCCCGAGCCTTCCAGAATTTGAGCCCGCCCCGCGGTGGCGTCGCGGAGTTGCGACAGCTTGGGGCCTAACGGGGAAGCTTCCGGTTTGAATAGGATTTTGTCCGCGCCGTAGCGGTCGAGCAGGTCGCGACTGACCGACAGCGGGATCTCCTTACCGACGTAACCCGAAGCGTCTTGAATGATCAGCGGCAAGGAAACGGCATCGGCGAGCGCGGTGAAGTGCTCCCGCAGGGCATCGGCCGGGATAGCTGACGAGATCGGCGGGATCGCCATCACGGCGTGACAACCGGAGTCCTCCGCGCACCTCGCGTACTCGATCGCCTGCTTGGTGCTTTCGGCCCCAACGCCGATGACGACCGTGCCGCGATCGCGGTGCAGACTCCCCAGGCAACGCGTCAGTTCCAGCCGTTCCAGGCTGGTCAGCCGCAGCAATTCGGAGACCATGCCGGTGCAGTAGCCATCCGCGCCTTGAGCGAACGCCCATTCGATCAGCTTCTCGAGGCTGCCGTAGTCGATCGACTCGTCATCGAAAAAGGGGACATGAACGACGGGCAAGACGCCGGCGATGGGGTGAGGCATGGGAAGCTGCGGTTCTCAGGTGGGTGTTCTCAGGGATAATTACCAGTCGCCGATCGCGCCGTCCGGATAGAAGACGCGTTGCATCAGTTCTTGTTGGAACGGGTGTTTCGCGACTTGAGCCTCGTCGATCTCGATCCCTAGCCCGGGCAAGCGGTTGGGGCGGACGATCCGGCCGACCGGTTCGACCGTGAAGCCCTCGCGGACGACGTCGTCGCGCCACGGCACATCGGCGTGAACGGTTTCGCAGATCAGGTAGCCGGGTTGCGAGAAGCCGAACTCGAGCGAGGCCGCTGTGCTGACCGGCCCTTGGGGGTTGTGCGGTGCCAACGCGATGTGATGGGCGTCGGCCAGTGCTGCGATCCGCCGGGCAGCGGTCAGTCCGCCGCAGTGGGTGATGTCGAGTTGACAAATTTCGCAACCGCGGCGGGCGAATAGGTCGCGGAAACCGGCGAGGCTGGTGATCCGTTCGCCGGTGGCGACCGGCGTCGTCAACGCGGCGTTGATCATCGCCAAACCGTCGAGCGATTCGGGCCAACAGGGCTCTTCGAAAAAATAGAGCCCATAGGGATCGAGCGCCTTGCCAAACTTCAGCCCCATCGCGGGGGAGGGCCGGGCGTGACAGTCGACCATCAGATCGATCTCATCGCCGACGGCGTCGCGCATCGCCGCGACGGCCGCCTCGGCCAGCTTGATCGGACGCAAGCCTTCGATCGGCATCGTCGGCGGGACCGCCATGCTCTTCATCGCGGTGAAGCCGGACTCGACCGCGGCGCTCGCCAGGTCGCCGAATCGCTTGGCATCATCGATGTTGGTACCGTAAAAATCCTCCATCTTGCCGCCGCCGAGGTGGCAGTAGGTGCGGATTTGATCGCGGACCGGCCCGCCCCAAAGCTGGGAGCAGGGCATGCCCGCGACCTTGCCGGCGATGTCCCAGAGCGCGATATCGATCCCCGAGATGGCGGTCGATCGGACGATCCCATGGCCGTGCCAAAAGTGCTGGCGAAACATCATTTGCCACAGGTACTCGATCCGCCGTGGGTCTTGGCCGATCAGCAGATCCGCCATGTCCTCGATCGCCCCGACGACCGAACGGGTGTGCCATTCCAGCGTCGCCTCACCCCAGCCATGCAGCCCAGGCTGATCGGTCACGACCTTGACGAAAATCCAGTTCCGCATCCGGGCGTGACAGACCAGCGTTTCGATTTGGGTAATTTTCATGGCGTGAAAGAATCGCTTTGGAACACTTGGCAGGGCGGCCGCCTGAGCGTTTCGATTTGGATAATCTTGCTGGGGCCACTTGATGGGGCCAACGGGGGCGAATCGGCGGGATGCGGGCGAGGGGTCAGGGTGCTGCGGGACTCGACCGGCGACAGTTTAGCATGGGCGACGGTCGACGGTTGGCGGGCAGCCGCGCGGGGAACCGAGCCCTACTCCGCGGTGGGGTCCACCGCGTGATCCGGCCCCGGGGCGGGTTGTCATTTCTCGGCCCGCGGTTCAAGATTTTGCATGCCTTTCGGCGACGGAGAATCCGCGGTACCGCCCCGGTCCGCGAATGGTTCCGGCGTCAGACTCTCACACCCCGAGCGATGCGTGCCCAAAAAAATCGTTTCAGCCGATATTCGTGGCCAGATGATTTTGCTGGGGACCGGCACGAGCGTCGGGGTACCCGCGATCGGCTGCGGTTGCGACGTTTGCATGAGCCCCGACCCGAGAAACAAGCGGACCCGTTGCTCCGCGATCGTCGGCCTGCCGGGCGGCAATTTGCTGATCGATACCGCGACCGATCTGCGCACTCAGTTGATTCGAGAAGGGATCGGCTTGGTCCATGCGGTCTTGTACACGCATGAGCACGCTGACCACATTTTCGGGCTCGATGACCTGCGGTTGTTCCCGTTTTACATCGGCGGACCGGTGCCGCTGTATTGCGAACCGCGGGTGGAACGGCGGATCCGGCATTCCTTCGATTATGCCTTCAGTGATTTGCCGGAAACGCACAGCGGATCGCGGCCGAGTCTGGTGTTCGAAACGATCGGGTCAGAGCCGTTCACGATTTGGAACACACCGATCACCCCCATCCCGCTGCGCCATGGCCCGCGGAGCGACGTGCTCGGTTTTCGCATCGGGGACGTCGCCTACTGCACCGACACCAACGACGTGCCTGCCGCGAGTCTGGAAAAGCTGCGGGGCCTCGATACTCTGGTGATCGACGCCTTGCGATACACCGAGCACGCGACCCACTTTTGCGTCGATCAAGCGTTGGAGGTGGTACGCGAGTTGCGGCCGAGACGAACTTACTTGACGCACATGGCCCATGAAATCGAGTACGTCGCGGCCAAACGGTCGCTTCCTCCGGGCGTCGAACCGGCTTACGACGGGCTGCGGATCGAGTTGAGGTGACCTGGAAACTGCCCAGAATCGCCTCCCACCGAGGGGTTGGCTCGCACGTCGACCTGCGTTTGAATTAAACTACCGTTAAACACTCTCATTGCCCCCCACCCACCTGCTACTTGCTTTCGCGAATCCATTCGGTGAACACCATGAAATCAGCAAGTTACCTCCCTTCGCTTCCGCGACGTGCTTTCCTGACCCTGTCGTTGGCCGTGGCGTCGGCGGCCTCCCTGCACGGCCTTTCCGTCGTCCGCGGTCAAGAACCGGCCGCCCCGGCACCGGCTCCGGCCGAGCCTGCCCCGGCTCCGGCACCGCTGTTCCCCGATCCGGGCTTGGAAGCGGCCGTGCGAGCCGAGGTTTATGCGAAGCGGTACAACCAAGAGCCGCTGACGGCTGACGATGTCAAGAACATCTCCCGCGTGATTGGCCGCGGTAAGGCGATCAAGAGCTTGGCGGGGATGGAAAATTGCCCCGCGGTGATGCTGGTCGATTTGGCGAATAACGAAATTGAGGACCTGACCCCGCTGGCGAAGTTGACGCGGTTGCAATCGGTGACCCTGGCCGGCAATCAGATCAAGGACATCACGCCGCTCAAGGAACTGACGGCGATTCAGTTGCTCGATCTGTCGCGCAATCAGGTGACCGACCTGACGCCCCTGAGCGAGATGAAAAATCTCCGGACGCTGTATGTCGCCGCCAACGCCCTCGAAACGCTCGATCCGATCGCCGGTCTGACCAAGATCTGGTCGCTCGACGCTTCGGAGAACAAATTGACGAAACTCGATCCGGTCGGGGCGCTGGCGTGGTTGACCATGCTTGACATCCGCAAGAACGCGGTGGAGGGCTTAGCACCGTTGGCCCCGCTGAAGGAGCTCGATTTCTTGTTGCTCACGGGGAACAAGATCGCCGACCTGGCACCGCTGGTTGAGATGTGCAAGGCGGATGCGGAAGGCGAGAAACGGTTCGCTCCTTACCTGCGGCTGTATGTCGGCGAGAATCCGCTCAGTGATCAAGCCAAGGGTGAACAGCTCGAAGCGCTCAAGGCCGCGGGCGTCAAGATTTTTCTCGAATAGAGTCGGGCGAAGAAGTCGCCACCAATTCTCGGAAGCGTCCGAGATAGCTCAGCGAGCGGTCGATCACGGTGCCATAGGTCAGGGCTTCCACGTCCTGGCCTAGCACCTCGATTTCGATCCAGCGGTCGTAGCCACCCGCGGTCAGAGTTTCCAGAATCGCGGGGATCGGCAGGCGTCCGTCTCCCAGCAAGCAGCGATTCATCTCGCCCAACGGGCAGTGGCGGCTATCACCCAGCTGTACCAGTTGCAGGCAGGGGATGATCTCGGACAAGCCGGCCAGGACATTCTCGTCCAGACCGAGGTGATAGGTGTCGAGCACCAAGCCGACGTTGCTGCTGAGCACCGAGCTGAGGACATCGAGCGTTGACCGGACGTCGTGAATGAACGACCACTCGTCGCCGCAGCCCGGATGGAACGGTTCGATCGCCAGCCGCACGTCATGGCTCAGGGCTACCGAGTTGATCTCGATCAAGGCCTTGCAGATCGTCTTGTGCAGGTGTCGGCGGATGTGATTGTTCCGACCACCGGGAAGAATCACCAACGTCTCCGCACCGAGTTGGCTGGCCAGCCGCACCGCGTCGATCGCGTCGTCGACCGCGTCGGCAAAACGACGGCCGTCGCTGCCGGTGAACCCACCCGCCCACGAGAGTGACGAGGCCTTCAAGCCGGAGCTTTGCAGCAGCTCCACGGTCTCCTCGACCCCGCAATCCTCGACCTTGGGACGCCACAGTCCGACGCCCCCGATACCTCGCTCGACCGCCGCCTCCAGATCCTGGTTGAGATCCCAACGCAGGGTGGTCAACTGACTGAGCGAGATCCGTTTCATGCGTGGGTTCCGACCGAGTGACGAAGCGACTGAAGCGAGGGTCAGCGGTGAGCCGCAAGTATCGCAGGTCGCCGCGCGGGGGTGAATATCAAGCCGCTCCGCGCGTCTCACTTTCCGGTCAAAAAAACGAACATTGCTAGCACATCCTCCCAAACTCGGTCACTCGATCGGTTCGATCGTCGCCGACATGCTCCCTTTGCAGCGATCGATGTACTGATCCTTGCCAAAGGCGTGGATCTGATCGCGTTTCAGTTCGGCGTGCTCGCGGGTGGTGGTCAGCAGGATCGCACGGCCCGAGGAATCGACTTCCTTGGCGATCTGAAAGCCGCGTTCGATCGGGAACCGGAACAATTCCTTGACCATGAAGATGACGTATTCGTAACTGTGATCCGGGTCGTCCCACAGGATCACGTTGTAGCGAGGCTGCGGCTGAGGGCGATGATCCTTCTTGGCATCTTTCCGCCGCTTCGTTTCCGGCTCCGTCTCCGCCGGTTGGCGGACAATCACTTCATCCAAGACAGCTTGGTCTTCTGACATGATATTCGCACTCGAATAATCAGAACGCTCGAACTTCCGCAGGCCATCCCATCGACCTTGCGCGACGGCTTATAGTGTAAGGCGTTCGCGTTGGCGCGGTAATGCTTTTTATCTCGCCTGCAACGTTTTTGTTGCTCGCCGGGGGCCGGCGGGCAGAAACTTTGTCGATTGTTCCTGCCTTGACGCCACCCATGAACCCACCCCGCCCCGACGCGCCGTCTGCGCCCCTGCCGCCCGCGGTCTACGATGCGCTCGTGGCCAATCGCGATGCCGCGCTGGATGACCTGTGCCAGTGGTTGCGGATCGGCAGTGTCAGCAGCGACCCGGCCGCGGCCGGAGCGATGCGGGCCGCGGCGGATTGGCTGGAGGCCAAGTTTCGTTCCGCGGGCCTGCAGACACAGCGCATCCCGACCACCGGCCAGGACCTGATTTATGCCGCAACCCCACCCGTACCCGGGGCACCGGTGGTGCTGGTCTACGGCCACTACGACGTTCAGCCGCCCGAACCGCTCAACCTGTGGATCAGCGGGCCATTCGAGCCGACGATCCGCGATGGGAATCTGTATGCCCGAGGCTCGACCGACGACAAAGGCCAAGTCCTGACGCACGTGCAAAGCGTCGTCCGCTGGCTGGCAACCGGGACGCCGCTGCCGCTGCAGGTCAAGTTCTTGATCGAAGGGGAAGAAGAAGTCGGCAGCGCGGGTCTGGACGCTTCGCTGCCGGGGCTCAAGGAACTGCTGGCCTGTGATTGCGTGGTGATCAGCGACAGCAGCCAGTACGCGGAGGACCAACCGGCGATCACCTACGGCTTGCGCGGGCTGTTGGCGATGGAGATTCGGGTCGACGGTCCCAAGCACGACCTGCACAGCGGCAGTTTTGGCGGCGCGGTGAAGAACCCCGCGATCGCCCTGTGTCAGTTGATGGCATCCATGATGGGTCCGGACGGCCGGGTCGCGATCGACGGTTTTTACGATGGCTGCCTGCCACCCAGCAGCGAGGAATTGGCTCAGATCGATTCGCTGGCCGGTGACGACGACGCGCTGGCCAAGCAGTTGGGCGTTCCCTCGCTGTTCGGCGAACCCGGCTTTTCGACGAACGTCCGGCGCTGGGCTCGACCGACCTTCGACATCAACGGCCTCACCTCGGGGCATCAGGGAGAAGGGGGCAAGACGATTATCCCTTCCTACGCCTCCGCCAAGTTCACTTTCCGGCTGGCCCCAGGTCAGGATCCCGAGCGGGTCGCGGCGGCCGTCGCGGCGCACCTCCGGCGGCATCTGCCCGTTGGCGTCTCGCTTCAGATCGTGCCCGGACATGGCGCGCCGGCAATGGTCTCCTCGACCACCAGCCCGTTCATCTCGGCCGCTTCGACCGCGATTCAGGCAGCGTTTGGCGTGGCGCCGGTGATGATCCGCGAAGGGGGCTCGATCCCGATCGTCGCCAAGTTCCAAGCGGAATTGGGGGCCGATTGTCTGCTGCTGGGTTGGGGTTTGAACGACGATGGGGCCCACAGTCCCAACGAAAAGTTTCGGGTCGAAGATTACCATCGCGGAACCATGGCCAGCGCGCAGCTCTGGCACCAACTCGGACAGTTGCCGAGCTGAAGATCTGACCGCGCGCAACCGCCTCGTGCCGCCTCCCTTTTCGCTTACTCGCTCATCGAACCCACTCATGCATGCCCTCATTCGCAGCCTGTCCTTCGCGACAGGAATGATGTTGCTCAGCGCGGTCCCTGTCGCCATCGCCCAAACGCCCTGGGAGCAGAGCTTCGATCGCGTCTGGTTGGGGGCGGATTATTGGGCGAACCCGATGGAAGATTGGCGGGTCGTCGACGGTGAAGCGGAATGTACGTTCGGAGGTGGGGGACGTAACGTCCAATTGCTCACGCATCAGCTGACCGACCCCAGCAAACCGTTCGAGATGTCGGTCCGGGTGCGAGCGGTCGAAACGGGAACGCGGGGTGGCGGCGCCGGCTTTCGCATCGGCATCCGCAGCGACATCAATGAGTATCGCAGCAACTGCTTCGCCCCCGGCGGCATCGACGCCGGTATCCGTCAGGGCGAACTGGCACTCGGTGGCCAGACCGGTCAGCTGCTCGAAGCACCCCCTGATCAGCCGTGCGTGCTGACGCTCTCTGGCGAGCCCGAGGGGGACGGCATGCGATTGACGTTGGTCGCGCGCACGGAAGCCGGCGAGGTCCGAGGCCAACTCACGCAGCGGTTCGCCGGGGGCAGGCTGCTCGGCAATGTCGCGCTGGTGAACAATTACGCCCCGGCCGCGCCCCGAGCGCAAGTCCGCCAGGCCGGGATGAATCGCTATCGGTTTTCGCGTTGGCTCGTGAGCGGCGATGCCTTCACCGTCAGCCCCGAACATCGTTTCGGCCCGCTGCTGTGGTCGATGTACACGCTCAGCGATTCCCGATCGGATGACGGCTTCGTCCTGAAACTCACGGCGTTGACCGGTCCGCTGGGCGAGCAGGACAATCGTCAGGTCGAGTTGCAACTGCGCGATGGCGAGTCTTGGAAAAGCGTTGGCCGAGCCGAACTGGATCGCGACGCGTGGACCGCCACCTTCCGCATCGCCCGGTGGGATGCGGCTCAGGTCAAACCTTATCGTTTGGTGTACGTCGAGCGGCAGCGCGATGGCGGCGAAACGGTGTCCTACCGCGAAGGGGAAATTCGCGCCAACCCGGTCGGCAGACCGCTTCGCATGGCCTCGCTGACGTGCCAGAACGATTACGCTTTTCCCTACCAACCGGTCGCCGAAAACCTCCGCAAGCTCGATCCCGATTTGCTCTACTTTTCGGGTGATCAGCTGTACGAAAACCACGGCGGCTTCGGCATCATCCGTGGCCCCGCCGAACCGGCGATCCTGAACTACCTTCGCAAGTATTACCAATTCGGTTGGGCGTTTGGCGACATCATGCGGTCGCGACCGACCGTCGTGTTGCCAGATGATCACGACGTGTTCCAGGGCAATATCTGGGGCGAAGCGGGTGCCGCGATGGACTTCACCGTCGACCCGCAGAATCCCTCTCGAGGTGGTTACCACCAGCCGGCGCGAATGGTCAACGTCGTCCATGCCACCTGCACATCGCACCATCCCGACTTCCCCGATCGTGAGCCGGTCCAGCAAGACATCAGCGTCTATCACGGTGACCTCGTTTACGGCGGGGTCAGCTTCGCGATCATCGCCGACCGTCAATTCAAGAGCGGACCCGAACGGGTCAAGGTCGACGGGCCGCGCGCCGACCATGTCGTCTCGCCCGACTTCGACACGGCGACGCTCGACCAACCGGGACTGGTGTTGCTGGGCGAGCGACAAGAAGAGTTCCTGCGGCAGTGGTCCCAGGATTGGCGAGGCCATGGCTTGAAGGTGCTGCTCAGCCAAACCCTGTTCGCCGCCGCCGCCACCCACCACGGCAAATACGACGGTTACCTGAAGGCCGACCTCGATAGCGGCGGTTGGCCGCAGACGCCGCGCAACCGAGCGTTGCGGGCGTTGTCCGGTTCGATGGCCTTGCATCTCAACGGCGATCAACACCTCACGTCGCTGATCCAGTACGGCATCGGTCGGCAACGTGACAGCGTGTGGTCCTTTTGTGCACCGGCGATCGCGGTCGGCTACCCGCGTTGGTGGCGGCCCGATGAACTCGGCATCCCGCACGCCAATCGGCCGCGGCATGGCCTCCCCGACACCGGCGAATACCTCGACGGCTTAGGCAACCGCATCTATGTCTACGCCATCGGCAATCCGGAAGTCGGGACAGAGTCCGATCGCTACCGACTCGCGCATCAGAAAGGGAGCGGTTTCGCGATGGTCACGATGGACACCGACGCGAAAACGTACAAACTGGAAGCATTCCGCTTCCTCGTCGATGCGACCGATGGCAAGCCCGACAACCAATTCCCCGGTTGGCCCTTGACGCTACGACAAGACGACAACGGGGTCGAGAACCGCGTCCGCTAGTGAGAGCTGGCATCCGAGGTTGGCAAATCATGACCATAAGCCCGCTCGCCCTGCCTGATCGCCGAGGATTCCTCCTATCGGCCGGCGGCGGTTTCGGCGCGATCGCCTTGGACGCGATGCTGGCCCAGGAGCGGCGCTGCATCCAAGCCGGCGAAGCGATCTCGGAGGCGAGTTCCGCGGATCGTCCCTGGTTCGATCCCGCGCGGGCGCGGGTCAAACGGATCATCTGGCTGTTCATGCATGGCGGTCCCAGCCATGTCGACCTGCTCGACCCCAAGCCGGAACTCGGCCGACTCGCCGGGCAACCGCTGCCGGAAAGTTTCGGGCCGGTCCGCACCCGGCGAAAAGTGGCCGAGAACCCGCTGCTCGGACCGATCAAGCCGTTTCGCCCCCGCGGACAGTCGGGGCTGGAGATCAGCGATTTCCTTCCCGAAATCGCGCGGCATGCCGACGACCTGTGCGTGATCCGGGGGATGCATGGCGACAGCGTCAACCATCCGCAGTCGGTTTATCAATGGAACACCGGCAGCATCCGGATGGGGCGTCCGAGCGTCGGCAGTTGGGTCGCCTATGGCCTGGGGAGTGAAGCCGAAAATCTGCCGACGTTCGTCGTGCTGCCTGATCCCGCTGGCGGGCTCAAAGGAGGTCCCCCGGCGTGGGGCAACGGATTTTTGCCGGCCAATTTTCAAGGGGTCACGATGCGGTCCGGTCCGCAGCCGATTCTGCACCTCAAGCCGCCGGACGGCTTTTCGGCGACGCGGCAACGCGAGGCGATCGAACTGCTGCAATCATTCAATCGGGAACATCGGCGAAGTCGCGACAACGATCACGAACTGGCTGCACGGATCGAAGCTTACGAGTTGGCGTTTCGGATGCAGTCGTCCGCTACCGAATTGGTCGATGTCGCCGACGAAAGCGACGCGACCCGGCGGCTGTACGGGCTCGATCAGCCACACACCAAGGACTTTGGCAACCGCTGCCTGTTGGCTCGCCGGATGGTCCAGCGGGGCGTCCGCTTCGTCCAGGTCTACTCCGGTGATACCAACGGTTGGGACGCGCACAACGACGTGTTGAAGAACCATAGCGAGCATTGCCTGGCGACCGATCAACCGGTCGCGGCGCTGTTGAGCGATTTGAAGCGACTGGGGCTGTGGCAAGACACGCTTGTCATCTGGGGTGGTGAGTTCGGCAGGATGCCGATGGGCGAAGCCGGCAAGGGCCGCGACCACAACCCTTGGGGCTATTCGATGTGGCTCGCCGGGGGGGCCGTTCGCGGCGGCATCGCCCATGGCGCCACCGACCCGATCGGCCTGCGCGCGACCGAAAACCCGGTCCATGTCCGCGACCTTCACGCCACGCTCCTGCACCTGCTCGGTGTCGATCCGCGGGCGTTGAGCTATTACCACAACGGCTTGGAAGAGCGGTTGATCGGCCCCACCGACGACGCGCGTGTGGTCACGGAGATCCTCTCATGAGTCGCTACGGGGCTCGACGCGCGAGCCGCTGCATTGGCATCGCACTGGCACTTTGCGGCGTCCGCCCGGGAGCCGCGGACGAGCCTGAGTTGGCGGCGGAGGTTTCACAAGTGGCGGACCCGTCGCTGGCCGAACGGATCGAAGCTCCGATCTCGGCGAGCGATCGCGACCACTGGGCTTATCAACCGCTGCTAGTTCCCCAACCGCCGCTGATCGCTCAGGATGATTGGTCCCGCACGGACCTCGATCGATTCGTGATCCGCGAGTTGCTCGCCCGGGGTTTGCGACCGGCCCCCGAGGCCGATCGAGCGACCTTGCTGCGACGACTGCACTTCGATTTGACCGGCTTACCGCCGACAGCGGAGGAGGTCGACCGATTCCTGCACGACGCCTCGCCGGACGCGTACGAACGGTTGGTCGATCGGCTGCTCGCCTCACCCGAGTATGGCCAACGNNCCCGAGGCCTGGCGCTATCGTCAGTGGGTCATCGACGCGCTGAACCGCGACCTGCCGTATGACGAGTTCGTGCGGCTGCAGATCGCGGGCGACTTGACCGGTTTACCCGCTGACCGGATCGCCACGACCTTCTGCTTGGCCGGCCCCGACATGCCGGACCTGAACGAGCAGGAGCTGCGACGTCATGACAAGTTGAACGAAATCACTTCGACCGTGGGCGAAGTGCTGCTCGGTCTGCAGTTGCAATGCGCGCAGTGCCACGATCACAAGTACGACCCGATCAGCCAAGCCGACTTCTATCGTTTGCGAGCTGTCTTTGAACCGGCGATTCCGCCGCTGAAACGCGATGTCGCGGTCACCCAGTTCGCGTCCGGAGCGGGCGAAGTGACACCGCGGTTCTATCATCGGGGCGAACTCGACCAACCGGGTCCGGAGGTTCGGCCGCGACCGCCGCGGATCGCGGTTGGCGATGAGAGCCCGGAATCGTTCGACGTCGGCAATGCCCGGGCGGCGTTCGCCGCTTGGTTGACCAACGCCACGAATCCGCTGGTCGCGCGGGTGATGGCCAACCGGATCTGGCAACACCATTTCGGCCGCGGCTTGGCAGGCAATCCGAACGACTTTGGCTTGATCGCCGATGGCCCGAGCGATCCCGCGTTGCTGGACCACCTCGCCTGTCGACTTCGCGATGGCGGTTGGAGCATGAAGGGGTTGCATCGCGAGATCGTCCTGTCCGCGACCTTTCGTCAAGCTGGCGACGTGAGGTCGGACGATTCGCCGCCAACGGCTTGGCTCGAGCACAACCGCCGCCACGACCCCGACAACGTCCACTACAGCCGCTACCCACGGCGACGATTGGAAGGGGAAGCGATTCGGGACACGCTGCTGTTTGTCAGCGGTGAATTGGATCACCGAGTCGGTGGCCCTGGAGTGATGCCACCGTTGCCCGCGGAGTTGGTCGAAACGTTGCTCAAGGGGCAATGGACAACCAGCCCAGACGCGGCCGACCATGCGCGGCGCAGCGTCTATCTGTTCGCCCGTCGCAACCTCCGATACCCGCTGTTCGAAGCTTTCGATCGCCCCGATGCCGGCGCCGTTTGCGGCCGCCGCAACCCATCGACCACACCCACCCAGGCGCTGATGATGCTCAACAGCGAGTTCAGCTTCACCACGGCCCTGGGCCTGCGTGATCGCCTGCTCCGCGAAGCCGACTCGCCGCGCGATGCGAACGCGGTTGCCACGAAGTCCGGCGAAACGTCGCCAGACCGTCGGCATCTCATCGAGCGGTTGTATCGCCTCGCGTTCTCACGGCCGCCGAGCGTGGCGGAGTCTGGGCGAGCGTTCGCTTTTTTGGGGACGACACCGGACACCCTGAACGACCGGTTGCTCACGCTCTGCATCGCGATGCTCAACAGCAACGAACTGCTGTATGTGGACTGAGCGTTCACGTTGAGACCTGTGTCATGCACCCCGCGCTGTGGGCGGTGTGCGTAGGTCACCGGGCGATGGCGAGGTGACTATGCCAACGGACGCTGGCGCTGGGCGTTGGCCGTCGTTGTCCACCGGGCGATCGAATGTTCCCGCCAGATGTCGTAGGCGAAAAACACCATCAGGCCGCAGGCCAGTCCGCCCGCGGTATTCCAGACCAGCGACAGTTCGCTGAGGCGACTGCCCAGAGCGAAGAACAACACCGCCAGGATCGGAACGACGAAGTACTGCCAACGATCCAGTCGCGGGCGCAGGCTCACGGCGGGAATCGCCGCCAGGGCAGGTGCCGTCGGCCACGCGTGCTGCTCCGACGGTTCGGTCGGGTTCGAAACGGGTGCCGCGGCCGGTATGCGAGCCAGGCTCGGTTCCGACCGCAGTCGCCCCGCCCCGCTCGGTTGGGTCAGCCTGTCCGATTGAGGCAGCACGTTGGCGGGGGTGATGGCGGGGGCGTTCGGTTCGGCATCCCTCGCATGGATCGGGTCGAGCGATTCTTCCGTCAACTTGCCGATCTGTGCCAGCAGATAACCCATCCGGGCTTCGACCGATTCGGTCGACGTGTTTTCGCCGGGCCGGGGAACATCGACGACTGCTTGCACCGTCGAGCGTGGGATCGGGAGGGCATCCCGCTCGGCCTGGAGCCGTTGAACTTGCTCCGCCAGTTCGGCTAAGCGGAGTTTCCATTGGGCACGGTCCGCTTCATGGGACTCGGTTGCGGCGAGGAGCCGCTTTTCCCGAAGTGCTCCGCGTTCCTGCTCCCGTTCGTACTGTTCGACTTGAATGCGGTATTGATCGATCTCGCCGCGCAGTCGCAGGACTTCGAGTTGGAGCTGCGAGGCCTGATCGGAATGGCCTTGAAGTTCCTCGGCGTGCGCCCTGGCTTGGTGAGCTTGCAGGTCGACACGGTCCCGGCACTCGCGTTGCAAGGCTTCGATCCGCCGCCGCGCCTGGTGCGATTCCTCGCGAGCCTGCTCCAGCGATTCCAGCGTTTCCTGATAACGCTGGGTGAGGGCTTCGAGCCGCTGCTGCGTCCGCAACCACTGCGCTCGAATCGCCTGCTCCGTGCCCGTCGTACCGGGATCGACCACGGACGGCGGCTGGGCATGTGCCGGGAGCGCCAGGATTTCGAATCGATAACTTCCCAGATGGAAGATGTCGCCGGGCTTCAGGAACGCTTCGATCGCGAATTGGCCGTTGATCTCGAGCGGGATTGAGTAACCGCGGATCAGCACGCGGCCAGCCGCGGAGAGGATCACGGCGTGCAATTCGCAAATCGCTGGATCAGCCAAGCGGACCGTACACCCTTCGCCGCTACCCAAGGTGCAACGCTCGACTCGAACGCGCAGCCGCCGATCGGGGGTGCCGAGGCGGTGGATTCGCAACTCCAACGCGTCGGCTTCGACGCGAGCAAGTTCTCCCGACGCGGTCGGACTCAAATCATCCGTCGCGACGACGCTCGACTGGGGTGTCACCAGACTCATCATTCCTCCCGCCATCCCATCGGACCTTACCACTCGGCCGGGTTGCGACTGGACCGGCGAAGTTGAGCCAACGGTCGGCTACACGAATCGGCGGAGCATTTCTTTGAATCGATATCGGTGACGAAGCGCCCGATTCTGCATCAAGAATTGGCGGAAGGGTTCCTTTTTGATGATTCGTCCGCGAACCGCCGCGCGAGCCCGCGGCGGGGCACCTTTACCATCGTCGATACTGCAAGCAATCATGCGGCAAGGTCAGACGCTCTCCGTCCATCGCCCGCCACCGTACCCATTCCCCGAGCCGAACGTCGATGTCGATCCGCCATTTGGTCATTGTGCTGGGAGACCAGTTATCGCTCGGGCTGTCGGCGTTGGATGGGTTGCAGCCAGACCGCGACCTGATTTGGATGGCCGAGAACGACGAGGAAGCGACACACGTCTGGTGCCACCGCTATCGTCTGGTCGGCTTCTTTGCCCCGATGCGACACTTCCGCGAGACGCTGATTCGGCAGCACTTGCCGATCGATTACCACGCGTTATCTCCCGACCCGCAGCACGACCGAGGTTGCGGTTTTGGCAACCTACTGGAGCGGGCGATCCGACAACACCGCCCGCGAAAGGTGATCGTCACCCGACCGGGGGACTATCGGGTCAAGCAGATTTTGACCGAGACCTGCCAACAAGCCGGGGTGGAGATCGAGTTTCGCGAAGATCGCGATTTTTACTGCACGCCCGAGCGATTCGCCCGCTGGGCTGCGGGAAAAAAGTCGCTGGTGATGGAAAACTTCTATCGCGTGATGCGGAGCGAGCATGGCGTGCTGATGACCGACGGCGACGAACCGGTCGGCGGGCAGTGGAACTTTGACCATGACAATCGTCAAAAGTTCGGCAAGTCCGGCCCGGGCAAAGTTCCTCCGGTCCCCTCCTTCGCGCCGGATGCGATCACCCGAGAAGTGATCGCCATGGTCCGGAGCCGCTTTCCCGATCATCCCGGATCGGCCGATGCCTTCGATTTGCCGGTGACCCGCGAGCAAGCCTTGGTTGCCTTGCAAGACTTTGTCGATCATCGGCTGGCGAGGTTCGGCGAATATCAGGATGCGATGTGGTCGGGGAGCGGCTTCCTTTATCACTCGCGGCTCAGCCATGCCATGAACCTGCACCTGCTGTCGGCGGCGGAGGTCGTCGCCGCGGCGGTCGGGGCGTGGACCAGCGGCCGGGTGCCGATCAACAGCGCCGAGGGTTTCGTGCGGCAGGTGCTCGGATGGCGGGAATACGTCCGCGGGATCTATTGGCTGAAGATGCCCGAGTACGCGTCGCTGAATGCGTTGGGTTGCGATGCGGATCGCGACGTCCCCGCCTGTTTCTGGGACGGCAAAACGGAAATGGCCTGCGTCGCCGATGCGATGCGATTGTTGATCCAAACGGCCTACGCGCATCACATCCAGCGGCTGATGGTGCTCGGGCTCTATGCCCAGTTACTCGGTGTCCATCCCGCGCGATTCAACGATTGGCACCTGGCGATGTATGCCGACGCGATCGATTGGGTCAGCCTGCCGAATTGTTTGGGGATGAGCCAACATGGTGACGGCGGCATCATGGCGACGAAGCCGTACTGCGCCAGCGGCAACTACATCCGCGGCATGAGCAATCACTGCCAGGGGTGTCGCTATGACCCCAAACGGTCGATCGGCGATGACGCTTGCCCTTTCACGACGTTGTACTGGGATTTTCTCGACCGGCATCGCGATCGTTTCCGAGCCAATCACCGGATGGCGATGCAGTTGAAAAACTTGGAACGCAAATCGGAGACAGAGCTGGCCGCCATCCGCGAGCGTGCCGATGGGCTACGGAGCGGGGCGATCGCCACCTGATCCGGTTCAGCGAAATAGCCACAACAGGATCAGGGCCCCGATCAAGCAACAGACGATCGCGGCTAAGCCGATGACCAATTGGAGTCGCCGACGCTTTCGCGCCGAACGCTTTTGGCCGATCGCGGCATCACCGACCATAGCGGGTGCGGCGGCGGTGGCCACGGCGAGTTCGTCGAGGGAGGCTTTCCCGGAAACGGCGTTGGATGTTGGCGGCCGGCTGCGCGCGGCCGCGTCGGTCAGCTCGGGAAACACCTCGCTGGCATTTTTCCACTGCGGCCATCCGTCTCGCCAGACCAGCGTGCTGGGCGTGATCCGATATTCGGCGATCCAGTTCTTGATCAACTCATCATCGGCCGGTCCGTATTGACCGCCGGCGGGTGGGCGGACGTACCACTGCGTGGCGTTCGTGAGCGCCGCGGCGAGTGTCGTTGCTGACCCCTTTGCGGGAACCGCCTCGGGGGTGACGGGCTCGCGGGTATCACCCCGCCACGCCAAATCGGTGACGGAATCGCTCGTCCCCTCGCCGGCGGTGGCGCTGATCGGCAAGGACTGCGGGGCATCTTCCAGCGGAATTCGGAACCGCTGCTCGCAATCGGGGCAGCGTCCGACGCGGCCGGCGAGTTCCTGCTTGATGTTCAGCGGATGGCCACAGTGGTGGCAGGCGAAGCGGATTCCCATGGAGGACTTCAGTCGAGGATAAGCGTGTCTGGAAACCCTAACGATAATTCTCGTGACATTTGTTGCAGGCCTGTTGGATCGCGCCCACGGCACGACCGACCGCGGCCGCGTCTCCCTGATCCAACGCTAAGGAAACGCCTTGGGATGCGGAGGTCAGTTCGCCGCACAGCGCCGCGTAGGCTTCGTCATCGGCGTCGGTCAGCCCTTCGGTCCGCAAGATTTGGCCGACAACCGCCATCAGTTCGGCGGCCCGACTTAGTTTATCGGCTTCGGCTTTGACCGCCTCGGCGTTTTGCGAACTCGGCTTCAGCTGCCCATCGAGCAGTTGCTCCGCATACTGCATCAGCGGCACGCGATCGGCGATCGTCGACCAATCGTTTTGCGGTTCGGCCTCGCGGTTGGCGAGGCCGCTGCCCGAGGTCAGGTCCTCGAGATCCGAGCGTCGCAGCTTGGTCTCGTTGAAGACCTGCAGCGAACCCGACTTGCAGTTGGCGGCCGAACGGGCCAGCAGGTCGCGGGCGGCCGCCGCGTCCTTCTTCCAACGGACCTCGCCCTGGTGCTCGACAATGACAGCGAACAGCGACGCGAGCGTGGTCAGGTGGAGCCGCGCCTTTTGGTAATCGCCCGCCTTGAAAGCGGCGGGCGTGCTGACCGCCCCGTCGAACTCCAACCGCACCCGTTTGACCTCGTCTTCCAGGGTCGCTGGCGAAATCAATTTCGTGAATCCGGTATCAGCTGTTGCCGGCTCGCCGCCGGGCGTCGTCGCGGCGGCCTTGCCGCCCGCGGTCGCCTCCGTCCGGGGCGAGCCTGTGAGGCCTTGACCGACCAACGGTCGCTCACCGCGGATCGCTTCGGCAGCCGATTCGAAGAAGGTACCGCGATATGCGTCCTTCGCGAAACTCGGCGGCTGCGCGCGGCGTTCGGCGGCCCAAGCGAACGCGCCGCAACCGAGCGCGGCGATCAACCAGCCGCTAACGATCCGCGACACGTGCAACCGAGTTCTCATGGGTCAATCAACACTTGCGGAGTAGAAGCCCGTTGGGGCCGGAAGCCATTCGGGGCCGGTAGTCTTGGATCGATGCAACGGATGGGGCGGATCCATCGCGGCGGCCGTAGCATTGTAGAAGCGCGCGGTCCTCGCGGGCAAATCGCCCGCGCGGCTGGCGGTTCACGTGGGGCCCTCTGCGGCGGTGGGCGGGGGGTACCAGCGGCGGCTGAAACCGCCGTTGATTTCGATCGTTTGTCCGGTGATGAACTCGCTGGCCGGGCTGGCCAGGAACAACACCGCCGCGGCGACGTCCTTGGGGGTACCCCAGCGGGCCATCAGGGCCTGACTTTCCGCGCGACGATTCCAATAGTCGCTCGTGCTTTCGCCCCAAGCGGTCCGGATCCAACCGGGTGAGACCGTGTTGACGCGAATTCGCGGCGCGACGCTTTGCGCGAGCGATTTTGCAAACGCCTCGACACCCGCCTTCACCGGGCCGAACATCTGACCGGCGTCTCCCTCCATCCCGTGCTTGGCCTGATCCCAGCCGAACAAGATCAGGCTCGGCGCCGGCCGGTTCTCATCGGGAACGGGTTCAGCCCAGCGTGAGGCGAGCGTTCGGGAGATCGTGATCGAGCCGAGCAGGTCGACGTCGATCAGGCGACGCAATTTGTCTTCGAAACCACCTTGGGCCGCTGAGCCGGTCAATACATCGGCGCCGGCGGCATGGACCCAAACATCGGGAGTTCCGATCGCCGCGAAGGCAGCGTCGACCAGCCGCAAGCACTCGGTGGTGGAACCGCAATCGGCCTGTAGGGAGATCGCGTGACAGCCGGTTTCGAGAACCGCCGCGAGCGTCCGCTGGGCGGCGGCTTGGTTCGTGGCGTGATGCACGACCAGCGAAGCCATGCCCGAGGCGGCGAGGGTGACGGCGA
Organism: Planctomycetaceae bacterium UBA6172; assembly: GCA_002422955.1. Classification (GTDB taxonomy): domain Bacteria; phylum Planctomycetota; class Planctomycetia; order Pirellulales; family Pirellulaceae; genus UBA6163. Next base: position 3,256 of record DITY01000287.1, on the reverse strand, counting down.
TTTGCCGACCGATCCCACCGGAAGCCCCTGTCACCACGCCGCTCAAACCGGCTAAGGGGCGGGCAGCGGAACAGGGATCAGCGGTTGACGAGGACATCGGAGAGACGATTGCGGGTCGAGGTTCCGTCCACAATGCGGTGGACGCGGGGCGAGCCATTCATCGTAACTCAGCACCCCCGGCCGCTCCGAGTACCGGACCACGGTTTGTGCCAAAAGTCGGCTTCTTGAAGAGCCAGCCTTGGATGTCCGCGAGCGGCAAGCTTTGGGGGTCGGTGAGAACCAGACCCTGGATTCGAATCCGAGCGAGGCGGCCCGCGGGCTACATGTTCGGGGTCGTGTAAGGATCCACGTCACCGACCATGTGCAGGTGGTTATGGTCGATGTAGATCACTTCGACCACTTCCATATCATCCAGCGAGTAGGGAATTGGGTAGCCGACGATCGTCCGCTCGCTGCAGTAGATCGAGCACTTGTAGTGCGCGTGGTGCAACTGGGCGGGTCCGACCAGCGGATAGAACCGGGGCGGATCGACGTAGTCGGCGATCTTTTCCTTCAGGATCCGCACGTTGTTGCGTTGCTTTTCCCACAAGAACGGCACGCCACCCTGAACGGGCCGGGCGTGTTCCATCGCTCGCATGATTTCGTCGTCGGTCGGCGGATCGAGGGCCACGGCTGGACCTCCCGAAGTCGTCGGGCCGAGGATCGGCACCCGATCATAACGCTCGTGCTGCCAGAACTTGTCTTCCGGGCGGTGCTGCTGGAGCGGTGTGACCGGGATTGGGAAGCAACCGGTGCTAACCACCATGGCCATGGCGAGCAAAGAGAGCGCGGTTGGCTGGGACCAAAGGGTCCCGAAAGTCAATCGTGGCATGACATTCATCTCTGGACGGTTCGACAGTTTTCCGGTCATGGCATCACCCTGGCGTGGATGACTCTGCCTGTTATATCGTGTCAATCTGTAGCGATCTTGCGGATAAGTTCGGTTTTCTCGGCAAATCTCGCGAGCTTTTTTCGGCCATCCGCCAACCGTCAGCCAAGCCCGACCACGGTCCCGCGAACCCCCTGGCGGGCCGAGCTGTGGGGGCGGCGCGAGGCTCTCCCGGGCAGGGCGAAAACTCGCTGGGCAGGGGCGCGATCTAGCGGCGAAGGACGCGTCCCGGCGCTCGCGGCTCGCCGCCGCGAACCGGGCGAGTACTGCAACCCTTTGTCGCGCCGACGCTCGCGAAATCGAGCGGTGAAATGAAAAACCCGCCAGCAGGCCTGGAGGGCCGACTGGCGGGCGAGGTGATCGGGGTTGAGCGATCCGCTATCGAAGGGCGTCCGTTCGGATCGTCATGCTAGCTGGTTCCCAACCCGATGAACGGCCGCCGCGACACGTTCGATCGGGCGGGGTTCGGCTGATTAACGATCGGTGAAGTCGAGGAACCACCATCCGTCATCCCATTCCAAGGACACTTTTCGCCAGCCCAACGGAACCTGGGGATAGGGATAGAACGGGCCGATGTAGGGGAACGCCGAAGGGCTGTACTGCTGCGGATAGCTCACGGCGGCGTAGTTCGGGTACGCGGCATAACCGGGCCAAGCGTAGTTGGGCAGGTAGGGCTGTTCGTACGACGGTCCCGAAGCGACACCGGAGTAAGGAGCCATCGGAACCGGAGGTCCGACCACGCCTTGCGGTGCCATCCCGATGCTGGCTTGCTGGGCAGGGTAGCCCTGCTGCTGACCCATGGGATAGGGAGCGGTTTGCATCGGGGCGCCGGGGCCACGTGCGGCGACGGTTCGGGCGGGAACGCCCTGACGTTGCTGGGGCTGAGCGGCCCCCTGATTCGTCGCGGTCAGCGGCATCGGGAAGGGCTCCAAATTCGGCGTTCCGCCGGCTTGGGGCACACCCACGATCGTGACTTGGTCGACGACATCCACGACACCCAACGTCTCGCGGACCAACCGGGCGATCAAATCCCGTTGCTGGGGCGAGCTAGCGCGACCACTCAAGTAGACCACGCCTTCGCGGGTGTTGACGTCGACGCCGAAGCCCTTCAGTTGGCCTTCTCGCTGAGCGGCGCCGAGCGTCTGGACGACGGCGGCGGTGACCGCCGAGTCTCCCTCGACCGTCACATCTTGGTCGACGGCGGCAGCCTGCAGGACCCCGTCCCGCGTCGAGCCGAGCCCGTCGATCGGGGCAACCACTACCGGTTGCGACGTAGCCGACGATTGCTCGTCAGCAAATTGCGACACGAGCGCTTCACGCATCGAGAAGCTCTTCTTCGAAGTCGCTTTCTCGGGTGCCTTCGCCGGCGTCGCCACTGCGACCTTGGCGGTCGCGGCTTGGCGGACTTCGATCTCGTCGACGACCTTCAGGACCCCTTCGATCCCATCGGCGGCGGCGAGCACGTTGGTTTTCTGATCAGGCTGGGCGACGCTGCCACGCAGCAACACCACCCCCTGGTTAACTTTCAGGTCCAACGTGAAGTCCTTCAACTGACCAGCATCACGGTGGACTTTCAGCTGATCGATGATCTGCTGTGCGATCTCGCGATCGCCGGCGCGGGCCTGAATTGGCCCGCCGACCGCGATCGCCATGATCGCCGCCGAGTACAACAAACGTCTCATGGAGAGCCTCCTACTATCCTCAACCCAAGATCTGCCGTGTTGCGAAACAGACCCACAGTCCGATCGCGCAGCGGTTTTTGGTTGTTTCGGTCGAAGTGACCCTTGGAAGGTAGGTTTTTTCCGATTTTAGCGGTTTCAACCAAAAATCAGGCCCAGGCTAGCGAGAGTAAGATCCGCGGCCCACGGCCCAAACTGGTGGCGGTTCGCCCGTAGCGAGCGAGTCGCACCAACGGTGGCCGAAAGGGCAAAAAATCGCCTACGCGGCCATTCGGTCATCGGTTTCATCGAGAAAATCGATGGCTTCGATCGCGGCTTCGAGCGAACCGAGTTGGGCGACCAACCGCTGGATCGCGGCCGCCTGCGCTTCATCGGCCTCGATCCCCAAGTCCTCGAGCACTTCCGCCAATTCCGACGTGCTCATGCCCGCGATCAACTCTTCGGGCAGCGGCGTTGACTCATCCATGATTGCATTCCTTTCTAGAACGGGAGGGCGAACGTAAGCACTGAGCGGGAAAGTAAGTGTCCGCTTCACTTTTGCGAGGAACTCGCCCTTCGGGTGCATCGCACAAAAGGTACCGGACACTTATTTCCCGCTCATTGCTAAAAATGCCTGCCGCGTCTTCCGACACGGCATGCATTTATGATC
>DITY01000332.1 GCA_002422955.1 Planctomycetaceae bacterium UBA6172 | reverse complement strand
GCCCCGGGAACTGGTCCCGGGATGACCGTCGCGTCGTAAGCTTGGTCTGTGTTCGCGTAGCGCAGGCCCGCGCCCAGCGTCGCCTCGGCACGTCTCAATCGGACGTCGTAGGTTCCTTCGAGATCGAAGGTGGTAGCTTCCATCGACGTACCCACCGACAAACGGTCGCCCGGGAAAGGGGCGACGATCAGGGCGGGAAAGATCACCGATGTGGAGGTTGCGGCAGGGATACGAACCCCGTTGCTTGCCAGGTTCAAATCATCGCCCGCGTGATCGAAGCTCCAGTAGCTGCCGCGAACTCCGATGCCATTGGCAGCCCGCAAGCCGATCCAGACCCGCGGGGTCAATTCGTACTCGCCCTCGAAAGGGACCAACTCCATCGTCCCCGTGGCGAAGTCCGAGACCGTAGCCTGAAACGACTCTTTGTAGTGCAGCTTGCTGAACAAAAACGTGTAGCCGACATACAGCGCCGGCTGATCCGTTGCTCTGTCCACTGCCCGGACTCGGGATTTTTGGAGGTCGCTCACCGCCGCCTCCAGCTCCGCGACTCGCTGATCGTATTGATCGACGGCCGCAAGAATGGCTTCCTCAGCCTTGGCGAGGGGGACCGAAATGCCCAGCAGGATCAGACCTACGCAGCGGATCATGCGGTGAAGCATTGGAAAGGCCTCGACTGAAATCGAAATCGCAACGGATCAGTCATTCCTTCGATCGTCGCAGGCGGTTCAATGGATCCGATCGGCCTAATCCGAAGATTCTGCAGGCTCGGGTGTTCCACATGTGCCGCCCAGGGCGTTAAGGCAATTCGCGTCGACTTTGCGGACCAAGGAGACCCAGACGGCCAGCGCAGGCAGAGCCCGTTCCACCGCCACATGGCTTCAGTCGGCTTGTGCTTCGGCCGTGCTTCAGCCGGTTGATCGAAGCTGGCTCAGCGGCGACGGCGCAGCGGGCCGCGGCCGGCCGGGGGCGTGGCGGTGTTGAGGTCTTGCCACTGGCCATCCTTGAGCATGCTACGCCCGACCTGCTGGCTGATTTCGGGTTTGGGAATGCGGGGCGGCAATTGCAACAACGCGAAGAATCCCGCATCGGGCTTTTCGTAGTTTTTAACAGCATCCTGGACCGTCTCGCCTTCCTTCAGTCGCAACATCGGCGGGATGTGATTGGTCGTCGACCGACGCCACAAGACGTCACTGCCGCGACGGATCTCCAGTTCGGCCGTAAAGGGTGTCAACGTCGCGGTGCTGACGGTCCGGTCGCCTCCGCCCAGGGAGCGAAAGTTCAATTGCTGCGTCTCGCCGCGTCCGATCTTGGCGACCAACGTGATCTCAGCCCGGTTGGCCACCGTCCAACCCGCCTTCGCGACCGACTCGGAGAGCGAATCGATGACCTGTTGCAGGTCGACGCCATCGACGGTCGGCTCGATCGCGATCGCGACTTCGGTGCCGGGGCGAACCAGCATCGCGGAATCGCCAGCCCGCAGCAACTGTTCCAACGACTTGTCGGCGGACGGATGCGGCAGGGGCACGCCGACGATTTGGCACGCGCTGGACGTGGTCGCCAGCAGCATGTGGTTGCCCGAGATGACCGGGTCGGTCGCGGATGGCGTGGAGTATTTCCAAATCGACATCCCGAGCTCGACATGCACAGCATCGCCCAATTGCGAGCGGAACATTTTGGGCCCGATCCAGTTCAGCGGGTGGCTTCCGAGCTGTTCGGTGGTGGTCGCTTCACTCAGCACGGCCTGTTGCTGGCAATCCCAGACGACGTAGCGGTTACCCGCGCAAAGCAAGAGCAACCGCCCGTTGGGATGAAAGGCGACGCCCGGCTTGAGCAATCCGCCCATCGAAGCGGTACCGCAGACTTCGCCCGTCGCCGTCTCGATGATCGTGGCCCCGCCAGCGGTCGGGATCGCCAGATAGGTCCCGCCATGACTCAGGCTCGGCGGCGGGTTCGCCCCAACCTGCTCCACCCGATAGATCAGCCGCGCGGCCGGCATGTCCCACAGCAGCAGCGACCCATCGACGACCGCCGCGACGTGTGATCCGGACAACAGACTGGCCCATTCGACTTGGGGCGCGAACCCCGGCTTCCCCGCCCCCGGTAACGACCGGCGGTACAGCGTTCGTGATTGACCGGTTGCCAGGCCCTCGAGCATCAGCAATTCCCCGCCGCGTTGGAACTGGTCGAGCTGATCGACGATCAAGGTCCGTCCGGTCGCGGCATCATGCCCCAAAACCTTCACGGCTTGGGGTTGGTCCCACACCAAGTCGCAGGAGTTGCCCTTCAAATTAGCCGCATAAATTCGCCCGCGAGTTTCTTGAGGACGCCCCGAAACGTTACGGCCGATCGAGACCAACGCCACGGCAGCTGCGGGTTCGGTCAGGATCGGAGGCGAGACCTTGTCGTAGGCATCGACTGGGGTGACCTGGATTACAACCGATGGAATTTCCAGTGGCTGAACTTCCGGATCGACCACAAAAGGCTTGGCCGCGGCCGTGGCCAAGTCGAGCGTGTTTCCCGTCCCGGGCAACGCCAACACGTCACCCGCTGACGCCGATTCGGGCAACGCCCTGAGACCTCCAGCGGCCGGGGTGGCGGGGCGCGCGGGCACGGCGGCCCCGGTAACCGGCTCTCCGCCAGCGAACGGGTTGTCGGTCGGCGCGGTCAGCGATCGGAGATACTGCTGATCGGCCGGTCCCAGTCGTGTGATCGGGACCGTGAGCTGACGACCGTCGTCGGTTCGCAGTCGCACCGCCGTCTCGGTCTGGTCGATCAACACCGCGCGGACTTGAAACTTGCCTGACGCGTCCTGCCATAACCGCGCGGGGCTAGCCTGTCCGAACGCGTCGCCGGGCAGCAGGGCCGCGAACCAGACGAGAGCCGATGTCAAAGCGAGACGACGCATGAGGGTCTCTGCGGGCGAAGGGAAGTAGGAAATTAAGGAGCAGAGCGGCAGAACCAATGTAAGGCCGCGGCGTGACCGCCAACAAGAAAAATCGCTCCAAGAATCGCTCGCAAATCTCCGCGTCGCCCGCTGACTGAACCCGCCCCCGCCGGTGGACTTGCAAGGCTCGCCCCACCGGTCAGCCGCACCTCGGGACAAATTTCGCCACTCGCCCAATGGAAAGCCACTCGCTCCCAGGAGAACTGATTCCGGAAGCAGAATACGCCCAGTAGGATTCGAACCTACGACCTGCGGATTAGAAGTCCGCTGCTCTATCCAACTGAGCTATGGGCGCGTTTGATTTTAGGCCGTCTTTTGCGGTGTTTCTTGCTGGTTGACGCGTCTGAGCGGTTGGCCTAAAGTGAGTTCTACACCCGCCTCTACACCCGATTGACGTATTCGGGATGCGGGTTGAACCAAAAACGCGTCTACACCCGTTGCGAGCGGGTGTAGACGCTACACCCGTTGCCATGTTCAGGAGCAAAACGGATGAGCCAGAAGTCTAACACGAAAGCCAAGCCAGAAAAGCCGCGACCCGACTTCCCATTGTTCGCCCACGCGGGAGGTGTCTGGGCAAAGAAAATCCGTGGCAAACTTCACTACTTCGGGCCGTGGTCAGATCCGCAAGCCGCGTTGGAGAAGTGGTTGCGGGAGCGGGATTACCTATTGGCGGGCCGCGAAGCGCCGCAGCACGATCCCGACGCGTTGACGGTCAAGCGATTGTGCGACCTGTTTTGCGAATCGCGGGAGCGGAAGGTAGAGACCGGCGAAATGGCACGCCGCACCCTATCCGATTATGTCGAGGTCGCAAAAGAGATCGCAGGCCACTTCGGGCGGGATGCCGCTGTCGAACACTTGCGACCCGCCGATTTTGCGGCGCTTCGCTCGAAACTGGCGACGGGCCGAAACCTGAAAACGCTCGAAGGCCGGATAGCTTGCACCCGCGCCATTTTCAACTACGCGGACAAAAACGGACTGATCGAGCGTTCGCTGTCGAAATTGTGGGGGACCGAGTTCGGCAAGCCGAGCCGCACAGCGTTGACCAAGCTGAGCAACCAGACCGAGCGGTTATTCTCGGCAAGCGAGATCCGCAGACTGATCGATGCGAGCGAGGGCCAACTGCGGGCCATGGTCCTACTCGGCATCAACTGCGGGTTGGGACCGACCGACATTGCGTTGATACGGTTCAGCGACATTCGCGACGGTTGGCTAGTCCTTGCTCGAAGCAAGACGGGAAAGCCGCGACGGGTTCCGCTATGGGCCGAAACGCTCGAAGCGATCGAGGGGGCGAAGCGGGAGCGACCAGAGCCGAAAGATCCCGCAGACGCGGACCTGTTGTTCGTCACGAAGTATCGACGCTCTTGGCTGCCTGATCGCAGTCACTTCCCGTTGTCTGCCGAGTTCGCGAAGTTGCGGAAGCGGATAGGCATCGCGGGCCGTGGCAAAGGGTTCTATTCGCTTCGCCACACGTTGCAGACGATCGGCGATGAGTCGAAAGACTTCGTTGCCGTTTCATCGATCATGGGGCACGCTGGAACGTCCATAAGCGACCACTACCGGGAGCGAATTGGCGACGATCGGTTGCGAGCCGTGGCCGATCATGTTCGCGGCTGGTTGTACCCGCGCCCGACCGTATTGGTTGAAGGGGGTGCGAAATGAACGAGGCCGAAATCATCACCGCGTTGCGAGTCCTCGCAGGCGACGTTGCCGACCTAGGGCCGTCGCCGATCACGAAGGCTTCCGCGTTGGCGTTGCTATCGTCGAAACCAACTAACGCAGGCCCCCTAGTTCAATGGTTCAACCGCGAAACCGACCCACGCCGAAAAATGGTTTTGGATGAGCTAATTCGGTTGACCGTGCGAGCCGGATACATTCACGACGCAGCGGCGATTGCCGAAGCGACCGATCGGCTATCGGCACTAGTGGACCGCGTTGACGACGCGCCGGCCGATTCGCAGGGGGCTGACCCATGGGTGCGAGTGCACCACAGGGAGTGCATGCAGGTTGAAACGACGCTCGGCCGCCATGCCAACGATCCTAGCAAGCCATGGATTGAGCGAGACGGACCGGGGCGATTCAAAATTAGAACCTCAAAGTGGGATACGTATCGCAGAGGATAAAACCACCCCTGCTCGGCCGATCCTGACATCCATAAAACCCGCGCTTCGGTGCGGGTTTTTTCGTTTGAATGCTGCGAAATTGATGCAGGATCGATGCATTCCGATGCATTCCGATGCGTTTTGATGCATGGGCATAAATGCCCGTTTTCAGGGGCAAAACCGCCGCTAGTATCCTCATATCGGGACCGCAACCAATGAGGAAAAGCAGATGACAGACGAGCGTTTTTTGACCCCGCCGCAGATCGCAAAGTTGCTAGGCGTGGGCGTCGATAAGGTGGCCGCGTTTATCGAGCGGGGCGAACTAGTCGCCGTCAACACTTCGCTGACCGGAGGCCGTCCGCGTTGGAAGGTAGAGCCGGAAGCGTTGCGACGGTTCCTAGACGGGCGAAGCAATCGACCCAAGCCAGCGAAGCCAAGCCGCCGCCGCGAGATCCCCAAGCCGGGCCGCGAGTACGTCTAACAATCCACACACCCCGCGCGGATTGTGGCCGCCGCGACGGGTTCACTTCTGGCCGCAAGCGCGAAGCCAACCCGCGTTTTATGGTTGGCACACACAGTAAGTTTTGAGGGAAGAAAAATGAAAACGATTGAAAATTGTACGACTGGGCCGATTGCGCTGCATACAGTTTGCGCCGTGTTTAATCGGCTGGCGACTATGGAACGTGAAGGATACCACGACGGCCAAACCTTCTACGTTGCCGAAACGGTTTGGGGATTGCTTACGTCAATGGGCGTTGTGATTGACCTTCAGGACGTTGAAACATTGCTGCACTATTACGGCGCAATGCTGGACGGTTCGTTTCACGAAATGACCGCCGAGCATCTATCCGATTCGCTGGCCGTTTGGTCGGTTGAAATGATCCGTGGACAAGATATTCGCGAAGACGTTACGGCACACGAGCTGGCCAAGTTGCTTTTGGCTGGTCCGGACTTACAGGTGCGGATTCCGGATTCACATAACCGCAGCGAGGAAATGATCGACGATCCGGATTCGTTCGTTGCCATTGGGAGAGTTACCCACAACAGCAAATCGGTGGATATCTCGGGCTACTACATTGCAAGTTCGCAAGCCCACGGCCACTCGCAAAACGTGGCGCCAGATTATCAACACGCAGTTGATGAACCGGCGACCGCCTAAGTAGGCCGCCCCCAAATGCAGAACGCCCCCAGGGGCAACCCCAGGGGCGTTCGCAAGTCTTCAATTCGTCGCGACTGACCCGGCAAGGCATCGCGACATCCGGCAAGCAATCATCCCCGAAAGGACTCTCCCATTATGGCGAAATCCGCCGCGAAATCAATCGACTTTGAGCGAATCAAGCAGGCCGCCGCTGGGCAATGGCGCGACATCCTGCCCGCGCTGACCGGGCTATCGGGCGAAGTGCTGCGGAAGGCCGCCAGCGATCACCCTTGCCCGGTTTGTAGTGGCAAGTCAACTATCTGGCCAACCGCCGACGCAGAGCAGACCGGCCGCATTGCTTGCCGCACATGCACTGACAACCGGCCGACCGGCGACGGCATCGACAGCGTAGCCGCGTTCCGAGGATGCGAGCAGGGCGAAGCCGCGAAGCTGATCGCGGAGTATCTGGGCATCGGTGCGGAAGATTACAAGCCGCCCGAGTGCGACATAATCGCCGAAGTGTGTCGCGACAAGAGAATGCCCGTCGATAGTTTCATGCAATTCGGCGCGGAGGCCGTCAAGCGTGGGCGGGGCAAGCAAGACGCCGCCAGGGTGCCGG
>DITY01000331.1 GCA_002422955.1 Planctomycetaceae bacterium UBA6172 | reverse complement strand
GAGCTGACCAAGGATGCGGACGGCGTCTATCGCGCCAAGATCGAGGTCCCGGCCGAAGGCTGGGTCGCGGCCTTCGTGCAGTGCGAGTTCAACCTCGGCACCCCCTTGCCGCTCCGCCTGACCACCGACGTCAGCGTCCTTCCCGAAACCCGCCCCTTCACCAGCAAGCCGATCCCGGCCGACTGATCACCAGCCCGCACCCAACGGCAATTCCGCAGCCAATCGACGCTCGCCCTGCCGCTTGGCCCATGGCAGGGCGAACTGACGGAGCGGCGACGCTATGAACCATGGTTGGGGAGCGTCTGAGCTGTCATGCAAAACGAACGGCGCCCCATCCGGATTTCGCCGTGGAAAACCAGCGTTCTCCTAGAAGGGCGTACCCCCGCTCAACGCCTTAACTTGACAGCAGTGTCAAGTGTGACAATTATGTTGAAATAGAGGGGAGCGATGACCGACAGCATTCCTGGGTTCGACAACGATGGCTTGCTGCCGCAAGGCGACTGCTCGGTCACCATCCCGTAACTTCGATAGTTGGTGCTGGTTCATGGCCCCCGCGGGCTGGAAGTAGAACCAACCTGGGACGCTGGCTGGCGAGCGCAGCTTGTCGACAACCTGGAGATCCTAGTCCACCAGTTGTGGCAGGTAGGGATCAGTGAGGTATTTGCCGACGGTTCCTTTGCCGAGGACAAAGATCACCCCAACGACATCGATGGCTATTTCGTCTGCGATCTCGACTACCTCGCGAGCGGCCGGTTGCAGAGAGATTTGAACCTGCTCGATCCCCACAAGGTCCGGACTTGGGAGCCCAGCTCCCGGCAACCCTATCGTGGCTACCCGAAGAAGCAATTGCCGATGTGGCACGCGTACCGCGTGGAGATGTATCCCCACGTCGCCGGATTGAGTTCGGGAATTGTCGACCAACACGGAAACGAACTGGAGTTCCCAGCGGCTTTTCGCCGTTCTCGGCGAGACGGCCGAGCGAGGGGTATCATCAAACCCAGTCAGGATGTGGCGCCATGATCCGCAATGAAAGCGAGTATCGCGAGGCTGTTGAGCGGCTTACCGCTGAGAACCAGCGGATGCAGGAATTGGGCGAGCGGCTCCAGGGCGAGGGGATGCCCGCTGCGGCGATCAAGAACGTGATGGACCCGATCCGGTCCTTTCACCTGCAGCTTCAGGAAGAGGTCGAGAGTTACGAACGGCTCAAGCGGGGCCAGTTCGAGGAATTGACCAATCTCCGAGGCCTGGGGCATCTGTTGGTTTCCCTCCGAATCTCTCGGGGCATGACGCAGCGCGAACTGGCCGGTCGCCTTGGCGTTCATGAGTCGCAAGTTTCACGGGATGAACGGAACGAGTATCACGGAGTTTCGGTCGAACGTGTCACCAAGATCCTGGAAGCGTTGGGGGCAGAGTTGCGAACCAAGGTCGAATCGGTCTCGATGGAAGCCGCCTGACCGCCGACCGCATGGTGCGTCACTCAGAGGGGCAACAAGAGCGAGACGAAGTTTCACATGGAGGCCCCAGGGCGTCTGAGGTTGTTTCGGGAGAGCCGCGCCGGGGCACTACCTCAGCTCGCCTTTCGGCAACCGTGAGTTTTGAAACACGGAGGCTCAGAGGACACAGAGTCAGTGCTCGGCTGGCTTTCTCCGTGCCCTCCGTGACTCTGTGTTTCGAAACCGTCTCTCCTCACTCGCCATAACCCAGCCCCCTCAGGTTGGCTTGGATGGCCCGCTGGAGTTTCGCGGACTTGCCGAACTGGGTAGGACAGAGTTTGATGGGACGATAACTTCGATCAGTTCGCCGAGCCCCTGTTTGTCGAGGCCGGGGCGAGCGTAGTCCTTGGGCAGCACGCCCTTGAAGCGCGGGTTGTCGCGTTCGATGGCGACCATGGCATCGCCCACCGTCTTGCCCATGGCGGTTTGGGGCCGCCCGCGCTCCAACACCAGCCGAACGATCCCCATCATCTCGAGTCGTATCTCCGGCTTGCGGTACCGGGCTACGGAGGCACAGACCGACACCAGATCGGTGGCGTCGAGATTGCCACGACAAACGTGTTGAGAAACGCCGGCCTTGGTCGGACCGATAATCCGCCGGATGTGGGAGAGGGCGCGGAAAATAGGGCTGGCAGGACTCGAACCCGCGACCTAGGGATTATGAGTCCCCAGCTCTAACCACTGAGCTACAGCCCCCGATGATTTTTAGACCGTCTTTTGTGGGGTTTTCTTCCGGTTGACGCGTTCGGATGGTTGGCCTAAAGTGACTTCTACACCCGCTTCTACACCTATAACCCATTCGGGGGGTGTAGGGATTGGGTGTAGAAAACGTCGCTAGCCCGCTGTGAACGGGCGTAGCGACTTCACCCGCTACCACTGTTCAGGGAGTTAGCAAGTGCCCACGAAGTCTAGCACGAAAACCAAGCCAGAAAAGCCGCGCCCCGACTTCCCGCTGTTCGCCCACGCGGGAGGTGTCTGGGCAAAGAAGATCCGAGGCCGCCTCCACTACTTCGGGCCGTGGTCAGATCCGCAAGCCGCGTTGGAGAAGTGGTTGCGGGAGCGGGATTACCTACTGGCGGGCCGCGAAGCGCCGCAGCACGATCCCGACGCGTTGACGGTCAAGCGATTGTGCGACCTGTTTTGCGAATCGCGGGAGCGGAAGGTAGACACCGGCGAGCTGGCACGATGCACCCTTGATGATTATGTCGAGGTCGCAAAAGAGATCGCGGACCACTTCGGGCGGGATACCGCTGTCGAACACTTGCGACCCGCCGATTTTGCTTCGCTTCGCTCGAAGCTGGCGACAGGCCGAAACTTGAAAACGCTCGAAGGTCGCATTGCTTGCACGCGGGCCATTTTCAACTACGCGGACAAGAACGGACTGATCGAGCGTTCCCTCTCAAAATTGTGGGGGACCGAGTTCGCCAAGCCGAGCCGCACAGCGCTGGCCAAGCTGAGCAACCAGACGGAACGGTTGTACTCGGCATCGGAGATCCGCAAGCTGTTCTACGGTTCGGAGGGCCAACTGCGGGCGATGGTCCTACTCGGCATCAACTGCGGGCTGGGACCGACCGACATTGCATTGATACGGTTCAGTGACATTCGCGACGGTTGGCTAGTCCTTGCTCGAAGCAAAACGGGAAAGCCGCGACGGGTTCCGCTATGGGCCGAAACGCTCGAAGCGATCGAGGGGGCGAAGCGAGAGCGACCGGAACCGAAAGATCCCGCAGACGCGGACCTGCTGTTCGTCACGAAGTATCGGCGATCATGGTTGCCAGATCGCACCCACTTCCCGCTAAACGCCGAGTTCGCAAAGTTGCGGAAGCGGATAGGCATCGTGGGCCGCGGCAAGGGGTTCTATTCGCTTCGCCACACGTTGCAAACGATCGGCGATGAGACGATCGACTTCGTGGCCGTGTCGAGCATCATGGGGCACGCCAACCAGTCAATCAGCGACATCTACCGCGAGAAAATCGGAGACGATCGATTGCGAGCCGTCACCGATCACGTTCACGGCTGGTTGTGGCCGCGCCCGACCGTATTGGTTGAAGGGGGTGCGAAATGAACGCCTCCACAATCATCGAGATCCTGCAACCGCTGGCCAGCGTCACATGGTGGCGCGTCCTGGTCCGTCAATCGGCCGAGCTGGCACGACTTCGCGCAGAGTCCGACCAATGGCGAGCGATCGCATGGAAAGCCGCCAGGGCAGGGGACGACCCGACGCGGGACCAAGCGTTCGCAGATGAAAGCGACCGCCAGGCCGAAACGCATGAGCGATTGACCAATGGGGCGTGGTCCTGCTACTGGACCGCCGCTCGCGAGATCCGCGAACACTTCCCGAGCTTGATGGAATCGCTACCGATTGCCGATGGCACTCGTGCCGATGAAATCGACCCGCAGGCAGCCGCTAGGGCGGTGCAAGGGCTGATCGGCAAGTTGCTGGCGGTCGAGTCAGGTGAGGCCGACCCGTGGGTGCGAGTTCATCACAGGGAATGCATACAGGACGAATCGACGCTCGGCCGCCATGCCAAAAATCCTGGCAAGCCATGGATAGAGCGAGACGGACCGGGGCGATTCAAAATTAGAGCTTCGAAGTGGGATACATATCGCAGAAGATAAAACCACCCCCGCTCGGCCGATCCTGACAACCTTTAAACCCGCGCTTCGGTGCGGGTTTTTTCGTTTGAATGTTGCGGAATTGATGCAGGATCGATGCATTCCGATGCGTTTTGATGCATGGGCATAAATGCCCGTTTTCAGGGGCAAAACCGCCGCTAGCATCCTCATATCGGGACCGCAACCAATGAGGAAAGCAAATGACAGACGAGCGTTTTTTGACCCCGCCGCAGATCGCAAAGTTGCTAGGCGTGGGCGTCGACAAGGTGGCCGCGTTTATCGAGCGAGGTGAGCTGGTGGCCGTCAACACTTCGCTGACCGGAGGCCGACCACGTTGGA
>DITY01000035.1:2412-15324 GCA_002422955.1 Planctomycetaceae bacterium UBA6172 | reverse complement strand
CTCCCCAAACAAGTTTGGGCGAGAGGGGAGCCGGAGTGAGTGTTGGCAGGCTCGAAACTAAAGCCGAATTAATGCGTTTTGTAATCAAGAAGGGTTCCTGGCCACTTCGGCTGAGCGATCGCGCGGTGGAGTCGCTGACGACACTTCGGTTGACCGAGCCCCGCTGGTTGGAGTGATGAATCGTTGAAGTGCTTCATCACACCGGTTGGGATCGCCTGCTCAACGGGTTGCCTCAGGTTCTTCACGCATCAGCGACGCTTCCAGCACTCGCTGCCGGCGGACCTTGCGAACGAGGATGCGGATGTTTCCCTGCCGCACCACTTCGCTACCGCGGGGAATGGCGTTCAAGCGTTCGATCACCCAGGCACTCAAGGTCTGCGAAGGGTCGGCTCCAACCAGGTCGATTTGGGTCAGTGCCTTGATCTGCGTGAGGGTCGCGCCGCCACCAGCAATCCAGCCATACCCAGAACGCATCACGTGTACCGGCAGCAGGTCGTGCTCGTCCTGAATGTCCCCGACGAGCTCTTCGACGATGTCTTCCAGCGTAATCATGCCCACCACGGTTAAGGTCGGGTCGCGAACCAGCCCGATGTGCGTGCGTTCCTTGAGCAGAAACTCGAGCGCGGCCGAGATCGGCAACTCCGCCTGCAGGCTGGGGATCGGCCGCATGACACCGCGGATCGAGAGTTCTTGTGGGCTGAGTTTGAGCGCCGTCACGAGGTCCTTGAATGTCACGTAGCCGACGATCGACTGCGGGTCATTTTTTCGCTCGCCGACCGGAAATCGCGTATGCAAATCGTGATGCGCGGCGATCAGGCTGTCCGACAACGAGTCCGAAATCGCCAGCATGTGGATGTGTTCGGCCGGCAACAGGATCTCACGGAGCGGGCGGCTGGCGAGCCTGGCGGCGCCGAGGATGATGTTTTCTTCCCGGGCGCCGATCAGCCGCGAAGTCCGAGCCATGCTGGCGATCGCCCGCAACTCCTGCAGTTCAGCCGCCTCGCTTCGAGAATCCGCGTGCGGCGCGGGACGCCACAGGGTCTCCGACAAATCCATCAGTCCGGTCGCGGCAAACTCGAGAAACCAGACGACGGGCCAGACGCTCAACGCGAACAGCTTCATGGGGGGCGACAGGGTGAGGCAGACCCACTCTTTATTCCGCAGCGCGAACAGCTTCGGGATCAACTCACCCACAATGATGGTGAGCGCCGTGAGCGGCACCACGACCAGAGCGATCGCGACCAGATTTGCGGCTGGCCCCGTCAATCCCCACGTGCGTAACACAGGGGCGATGTCATCCGTGGCGCTGGCGCCTCCCGTCGCCCCCGCGATCAGACCGACCAGGGTGATGCCCAGCTGTACCACCGCGAGGCTTTTCTCGATCCCCTCCTTCATCGCCAACGCGGCGACGGCACCCCGGCGCTGATGCCTTGCGAGTGCCTGCAAACGAACGACGGAAACCGAGGCCAGGGCGATCTCGTAGGCGGCGAACACGCCGTTCACCAAAATCATCGCCGCCACGACGATCAGCTCGATCTGTTCCATGCTCTCCTCGAAGCCAACATCCGATCCGGTCCGCCACCGCGAGCGTCCGTGGTCGCCAGACCGCACCGAGCATAAGCGGACGAGCGGGTATTCGAATACCCACAAGGCCGCCCGGCCCCAAATCGGCATTCCGGAACTATGGACGCACTCGGTCAGCGGGCGGCGTTGATGATTGCGGCGGCACCGGCAGAGAGCAACTTCTGCGCGGCTTCGCGGCCGAGTTCCGCCGCTTGGTCAACCGGTCCCTCGACATCCGCCATCAACCGCACCGTGCCATCGGGAGTCAGGACGACGGCGACCAACCGCAGGCGGTCGCCTTCTACCCGGCCCAGCGCCGCGATCGGGGCCAAGCAACCGCCGCTCAGTTCCCGCAACAAGGTCCGTTCGGCGGTCACCGCGGCGCGAGTCGCGGCATGATCGAGCGCTGCGACCGCGGCCGCGACGCGGGCGTCATCGCGACGGGTCTCGATCCCCAGCGCGGCTTGCCCCGGCGCGGGCAACATGTCGGTGAGGCTGAGTGTCGTCGCGGTCACGGCGGTCATTTGCAGCCGTTCCAACCCGGCGGCGGCGAGGATCGTGGCGTCGAAATCGCCCCGCATCACCTGATCGATGCGGGTCTGCACATTCCCCCGGATCGCGCGAATTTGCAGGTCGCTACGACGAGATAACAACTGAGCCGCGCGGCGCCGGCTGCTCGTCCCGACGATCGCCCCCACAGGCAACTGCTCCAGCGTCCAGCCCGCTCGTGAAACCAAACGGTCTTGCACGACCTCACGCTCCGTGACAGCCGCCAATTGAAGTTCCGGCACCACTTCGGTCGGCAAGTCCTTGAGGCTGTGGACCGCCACATCCGCGGCCCCTTCGATCAGCGCCTGCTGGATCCGTTTGGTGAACAGCCCCACGCCGCTGTTGGCGGTGATCGGTCGCAAGTCGTTGTCGCCCTGGCTGACCAGCGGCACCAGTTCGCACTCGTGACCCAGTTCCTGCAAACGTTCCGCCACCCAGGTCGCCTGCCACAACGCCAGCGGACTCTTGCGGGTCGCCAATCGGATGGGAGGAACAGAAGACGAACTCATCAGCAAACCAGGCGTCGGGGGAAGCGGGGACAAACGCTTGAGCAGGTTAGCCGACCGGCCGGGTGCCTCCAAGGGAGCGGGCCTCGCCCGGCATAACGGCCGCCGCGGCTGCAGCTTCCGCCACGGTCGCAAGGCGTGCCGTTTGCCAAGAACCGATTCGCGACAGGCCGCTCGGTGATGAAGGCTTCCGCCGCGTGCGTTATAGTCACGGCAGAGTTGTGCGCGACCCCTCAAAACCGTTTCGCCCGCGCGGCGGGAGTTTATGTTCGGACTGCGGCTCGGTTTCGACTATCCCGCCTACCTGCTGCTGCTCGGGTTGATCCCCGTGCTTGGAGGGTTCGCGTTTCGGCGGCTCGCCCCGCTCGGGCGAGTTCGTCGGTGGGTGGCGTTGGCGATCCGCGCGGCGGTACTGACCGCGATCATCTTCGCGTTGGCCGGCGTGCAAGCGGTGTGGGTCACCGATCGCGTGACGGTGTTTTATCTGCTCGACCAATCGGACAGCATCCCCGCGGAGGCGCGGCGGCGGATGCTCGACTTCGCGATCGCCGCCTCGCGACAGCATCGGGACCGGGCCCGCGAAGACCGCGTCGGCTTGGTGGCTTTTGGCCGGGAAGCGGGGGTCGAAATCCCGCCGCTGGACGACGAATTGCCTCCCCTGCGACGGCTCGATGGCTATCTCGGGCGGACCGACGCGACCAATTTGGAAGCGGCGCTGAAGTTGGCGCAAGCGGCGATGCCGGAGGACTCCCGCCGCCGGATCGTGATCATCAGCGACGGCAACGAGACGCTCGGCAACGCCCGGGACGCGATCGCGCGGTTGGCCGAAGCGGGGATCGGTGTCGATGTCCTGCCCGTGCCGCTCGACGCCGCGGCCGAGGTGCTGGTCGAGAAAATCGACCTGCCAACCGACATCCGCAAGGGGCAACCGGTCGAGGCCCGCGTGGTGATCACCAATCAGGTCGACGCCGATCGCACGGAGCCGGTCCGTGGGCGATTGAGCGTCACGCGGCGGATCGGCAGCGAGGAACAACTGCTGCTCGACCAAGCGATCGAGCTGCAACCTGGCAAGAACGTTTTTCCGATCCGCCACCAGATCGACGAGCCAGCGCCGTACACCTACGAGGCCAAGTTCATCCCCGCCTCGCCAGCCGATGACGCGATCCCGCAGAACAATTCCGCCACCGGCTACACCTACGTCCGTGGCCAGGGCAGGGTGCTGCTGATCCGACCTTGGAACGAACCGGCCGAGGAGACGTTGCTGGCCGAGGCGCTCCGCAAGGCGGACATCGAGGTCGTGGTCCAACCCAGCAACGCCCTGTTCTCGTCGATCGCCGAATTGCAGGCCTACGATGCGGTGATTTTGGACGGCGTCCCGCGGAGCGACGGCGATTCGGCCGACTCGATCAGCGGCTTCACCGACGAGCAGATCGAGATGCTCGTCCGCAATACCCAGCAACTCGGCTGCGGGCTGTTGATGATCGGCGGCCCCGAGGCGCTCGGCGCCGGCGGTTGGACCGGCACGGCGCTCGAAGAGGCGATGCCGGTCGATTTCCGGATCCGCAATCAGAAAGTCGAGGCGGTCGGGGCGTTGGCGATGATCATGCACGCCTCGGAAATGGCCCAGGGCAACCATTGGCAAAAGGTGGTCGCCCGCTCGGCGGTCGAGCAGATGGGCTTTGACGATCTGGCCGGCGTCCTGCACTGGGATTTCGGCGGCGACCAGTGGCTGTGGGGCGGCTCGAAGGGGATGCTCCCCGTCGGACCCAATCGCCGCGCGATGCTGGCCGCCATCGGGCGGATGACCCCGGGGGACATGCCGACTTTCGACCCGGCGATGCAGATGGCGCTCCGCGGCTTGTCCGGAACCGCCGCCGCGATGCGGCACTGCATCATCATCAGCGACGGCGACCCCGCCGACCCGCTGCCAGCGACGATCGAGGCCTTTCGCGACCGGGGCATTTCGATCACCACCGTGGCGATCGCGTCGCACGGACCGGCCGAAAGCCGGCGGTTGGAATCGATCGCCAGCGACACCGGTGGCAAGCATTACGTGGTCAACGACGCGCGGGCGCTGCCGAAAATTTTTCAACGTGAAGCCCGACGGATCGCCCGGCCACTCGTTTTCGAACCGCCGGGCGGGGCCGCGCCGCAGGTCATCTATCCCCACCCGCTGCTGGACGGGATCGATCGTAACCTGCCGTCGATCAGCGGCTTCGTTTTGACCGAGGTCAAGGACAACCCGTTGGCCCAAGTCCTGATTCGCTCGCCCCAGCCCGATTCGCCGGAGAACGCCAGCGTCTTGGCGGTCTGGACCTATGGCCTGGGCCGCGCCGCCGTGCTGACGACCGATGCCGGAAACCGCTGGGCGACCACTTGGGCCCAGTGGCCGGGTTATGAAAAGTTTTTCTCGCAGCTCACCCGGTGGCTGATGCGGCCCACGGGCGATTCGGGCAAGTTCACCGTCTCGACCCAAGCCCGAGACGGCGAAGTGCAAGTGGTCGTCAACGCGTTGGATCAGTCGGACGAGTTCCTCAATTTCCTGCCGATGAACGCCTCGGTCCTCGACCCGGAAATGAAGCCGATCCCGTTGACGATGCGTCAGACCGCCCCGGGGCGTTACGTCGGCTCGTTCCCCGCCGACTCGGCCGGCAATTTCTTCGTCAACGTCATGCCCCAACCCGGCTCGGCGCCGCTGACCACCGGCGTCACGGTTCCGTACAGCGACGAGTATCGGCTCCGCGAGACCAATCGCGTGCTGCTCGCCTCGCTGGCCCAGGTCACGCCCCGCGGCGGTGTGGCGGGTGAGGTCCTCGAGTCGCTCGATGAGTCCGATGCCGCCGACCAGGCCCGTCGTTCCGACCCGTTCCGCGGCGGCTTGGCCAGCGCCCGCTCGATCCGCGACATCTGGCCGTGGGTCGTGCTGGCCGCCTGTGGGCTGTTCTTGGGTGACGTGTTCGTCCGCCGGGTATCGATCGGGATGGGCTGGGTCTCGACCGCCTGGGGCGCGATCCGCGGCCAACCGACCGACGACGCCCAAAAATCGCTGCGCCTCGATTCACTGCAGGAAACCAAGCGGCGAGTCTCCGATGCGATGCAGCGGAGCCAAGCGGCATCGCGCTACGAAGCCGGCTCCGCGGCCTCACCACCGCCAGCCGAATCGCTCGGCGGCGGCCGGCGGGCCGCGAGCTCCTCGGCGCCAGCGAACACGCCCGCGTCGGAGGCTGGGGCGGAACCGCCGCGCGGCGGGATCGCGCCAGCCAAGGAGGAATCGCTCTCCTACACCGAACGGCTGCTCGAGGCCAAGCGGCGTTCGAAGTCGAACTGATCCCGTCGGTTCCGGCCGAGATAATTTTCTCGGAAGGATCGGTTTTTTGGCGAAAACATCTGGTATGATAGAAATCCCGCCGGTCGCACCTTGCGACCAAATCCCCGAGCGACGCCCAGTCCCGCCTCTCCCTCCGGATGGAATCTTGCGTCATGGCCTACCGAGCTAAATGCCTCGATCCATTGAGCCTTGCGCGACGCCTGTCGGCCGTTGCCGCCGCCGGGTTGTTCTGCCTGGCAGTTCCCCTCCCGGTCTTCGCCGAGCCAGCTTCGCAAGGCGAGACGTCCGCGTCGCCCCCGGTGCATTTCGTTAACGACGTGGTGCCGATCCTGACCAAAGCGGGCTGCAACGCCGGCGTCTGTCATGCCAAGGCGGGCAATGGCCAAAACGGATTTCAACTCTCGCTGCTCGGTTTCGAACCGGCGGACGACTACGCGAACTTGGTTAAGCAAGCTCGTGGGCGGCGGATCTCTCCCGCCGCGCCGGAGCAAAGTCTGCTGCTGGTCAAGGCGACGAACGAAATGCCTCACGGCGGCGGCGCCCGGCTGGAACTCGGATCGCCAGGCTACCTGACGATGCTCCGCTGGATCGAACAGGGGGCCCAGTGGGGTGACCCGTCGGCGGCCCAGTTGGTGTCGCTCCAGGTTCGGCCCGATCGCGGCACCGTCGCCGCCAATGGGCAACAACCGCTGACGGCCGTGGCGATCTACGCCGATGGGTCCGAACGCGACGTGACGCCGATGGCATTGTTCGAATCGAATGACAAGGCGATGGCCGATGTGACCGACAGCGGTTTGGTCACCGTTTCCGACATCCCCGGCAAGGTTGCCGTGATGGTCCGCTATCAAGGCCAGATCGCGGTCTTCAACGCCTCCGTGCCGTTGGGGGCACCGGTCACCGAGCTGCCGCCGGTCAAAAACTTCATCGACGAATTGGTCTTCGCCAACCTGAAGGAAATCGGCGTCCCGCCCTCGGCCGTGTGCGACGACGCGACCTTCCTCCGCCGCGTGTCGCTCGACATCGCCGGCCGCGTGCCGACCCCCGAGGAAGCCGCGGANNAACAAATGGACCGCGCTGCTGAAGAATCGTCGCGACGATGCCAGCGACATGACGTCCAACTTCGCCTTCCACGCCTGGGTCCGCGACAGCCTGCTGGCGAACAAGCCCTACGACCAATGGGTCCGCGAATTGCTCGCCGCGACCGGCACCATCATCGCCAACCCGCCGGTCGCTTGGTACAAGCGGGTGAAGCAGCCGATCGAGCAGCTCGAGGATGTCGCGCAGCTGTTCCTTGGCGTGCGGATGCAATGCGCCCAGTGCCACCACCACCCCTTCGAACGCTGGAGCCAGGACGATTATTACGGCTTGGCGGCCTTCTTCACGCAGATCGGGCGCAAGCCGACCGCGACCCGTGGCGAGGACATGATCTTCCACCAACGCGGTGTCGCCCAAGCTCAGAACATCAAGTCGGGCAAGATGGTTCGGCCCTCGGCTCTCGGTGACACGCTGCCGGAGATTTCCGCCGACCAAGACCCGCGGTTGAAGCTCGCCGATTGGATGGGCAACCCCGACAACCCGTTCTTCGCCAAGGCGCTGGTCAATCGCTACTGGAAGCACTTCTTCCGCCGCGGTTTGATCGAACCCGAAGATGACATCCGCGACAGCAACCCGCCGACGAACCCCGAATTGCTCGCCGCGCTGGAGAAGCACTTTGTCACCAACGGCTATGACCTAAAGTCGCTGATCCGCGAGATCACGCGTTCGACCAGCTACCAGCTCAGCGCGGTCCCGAACGATTACAACCTCGTCGACCAGCAAAACTACTCGCGGTATTACCCGCGGCGGTTGCAGGCCGAGGTGATGCTCGACGCGATCGACGATTTGGCCGGCACCCGTACCGACTTTCCGAACCTGCCGCCCGGCACCCGCGCGATCGCCCTGCCGGACAACAGCTACAACAACGCCTCGCCGTTCTTGCGAGTCTTCGGACGACCCGACAACGCTAGCGTCTGCGAGTGCGAACGGACGCAAACGTCGAGTCTGGCGCAGAGCCTGCACCTGATGAACGCGGCCGACGTCAAAGGAAAGTTAGCCAAGGGTGGTGGCCGCGCCGACCGTTTGGCGAAAGCCGAAACCCCGTTGGAAGATCGCGTCCGAGAACTCTATCTCGCCGCGTTCTCGCGTCAGCCCTCTGCGGAGGAAATGGCGACGGCGGTGGCGTATGTCAACGAACCGCCGCTGGACGCCGCCGGCCAGCCGATCGCGAATGCCGATCCGGTCAAAATGAAGCAGGACAATTTCCAGGACCTGATCTGGGCGCTGATCAACGCCAAGGAGTTTCTGTTCAATCACTAAGTTCCTGGTCGACACTGCCAACCGACCTTTTTGGTTCCCGCACCGCTTCCTTTCCCCTCGCCCATTACTTTCCCGCCAACCCCCGAGCCGCCGATGCCCCGTCCCAAGTTGCTCTGGCTGCTGCCACTCTGCCTCGCTGCCCTCGGCTCCGCCGGGGAAGCGTTGGCGCAGCGGGTTTGCTTGCCGCTCCCGCGTCTGTTGTCGACCATGCCGATGGGCGGCCAAGTCGGAACCGAAGTCGAGATCACGATCGCGACGGAATATGTCAACGAGCCGCAGGGGCTCTACTTCTCCCACCCGGGAATCACCTCGGCACCGAAATTGGACGCCGAAGGAAAGCCGGTCGCGAACCGCTACACCGTGGCGATCAAGCCCGACGTCCCGCCGGGGATTTATGAAGCTCGGATCATGAGCCAATTGGGGATTTCATCCAGCCGCGTCTTTTCCGTAGACCAGCTTCCCGAGCTGACACAAAGCTCCCCGAACACGACGCTCGAAACGGCACTCGAACTCCCGGTCGGCTCGATCTGCAACTCGCAGATGACCGACCGCCAGATGGATCATTACCGGTTTCAAGCTCGCAAGGGGCAGCGTTGCTTGATCCACTGCGCGTCGCGAACCATCGATTCGAAGCTCGATGCGGTGCTGGTGCTGGCCGATTCCAAGGGCCGTGACCTGGTGGCCGAACGTCGCGGCGGCGTGATCGATTATACCTTCCCGGAAGACGACAGCTACGTGATCAAAGTTCACGAACTGACCTTCAAGGGCGGCGC
Organism: Planctomycetaceae bacterium UBA6172; assembly: GCA_002422955.1. Classification (GTDB taxonomy): domain Bacteria; phylum Planctomycetota; class Planctomycetia; order Pirellulales; family Pirellulaceae; genus UBA6163. The sequence continues at coordinate 6,250 of DITY01000035.1, read as the reverse complement.
CGGATATTTTTATCGGTTGTCGCTGCGGGAGTTGCAGCCCGACGAACCGCGTCCGCTGTTCCCCTCCACTCGCGACGTCGCCACCTTCTCCTGGCCGCCCGTCGGCCTGGACGCTGCGGCCGCGATGACCGAAGCCGAGCCGAATCAGATCGCCGCCGAGGCACAAACGATCTCGTTGCCCTGCGACCTTTCGGGCAGCTTCGCCACGGCCGCGGATGTCGACATGTTCCAGTTCCGAGCGACCAAGGGGGACGTGTGGTGGATCGAAGTCGCTTCGGCGCGGCTGGGTCGTCCCACCAACCCGTCGTTGTTGGTGCAACAGATCAAAGTCGAAGGGGGCACGGAAACGGCGGTCGACGTCGTCGAGATGACCGACATCGCCAGCCCGGTGAAGCCCTCGAGCAACGGTTACGCTTACGATGGCCCGGCCTTCGACGGCGGCTCGCCCGACATCCTCGGTAAGCTCGAAATCAAGGAAGACGGTCTCTATCGGTTGCAGATGACCGACCTGTTCGGCGGCACCCGCGTCGATCCGGCGAATGTCTACCGGATGGTGATCCGCAAGGCACAGCCCGACTTCGCCTTGGCGGCGTGGGGTCTGCACATGGAACTTCGCAACGGCGATCGCAACGCCCTGACCAAGCCGATCGCACTTCGCGGCGGCGGCACGATCGCGTTAGAAGTCGTCGCCTTTCGCCGCGACGGCTTCGACGGCCCGATCGAGTTGACTTTGGAAGGGCTCCCCGACGGCGTGACCGCCCAGGGTCTCCGGCTCGGCCCCGGCAGCAACCGCGGGATCATGCTCGTCACGGCCCATCAAGACGCGCCGCAAGGGTTGACCTTCGCCAGCTTCCAAGGGCATGCCGAGATCGCTGGCGAAAAGGTGTCGCGTCCCTGTCAGATGGCGGCACCGGCCTGGCCGATCGCCGATTCGTGGGGCGAAATCCCCCATCCCCGCTTGGAAGCCGAGGTACCCGTTTCGGTCGGCGGTTTCGAAGTCGCGCCGATCACCATCGCCCCCAGCCAGCCCGTTTTCGAAGTCACCGGCACCGAAACGCTGACGATCCCGCTGGTGCATCAACTGCGCGGCGAGTTTTCGGGATCGGTCCTGCAACTCAGCACCTTGGGACACGGTTTCCAAGGCAATCCGCGGTTCGACGTCACGCTCACCGATGAAAAATCGCAAGCGGTCATCGACTTGGCGAAGTTCAAGCCGGCCCCCGGTGACCATGTGATCGCGTTCTATGGCAGCGCCGTCGTCAAGCATCGCTATGCGGCGGATCAGCCCCCGCAGGACACGGCCGAAATCATCCTCACTCAGCCCATCACCATCCGAGTTCAACCCGCGGAGTCGAAATGAGCGACCTGTTTCATGCCCATGGCGTCATCCCCGGCGGATCACCGGGCAGCCACGCCGCGAATCACCAGGACTGCTCGGGTGTCCGCTGTCCGGGCCCGAAACGGATGACCGCGGCCGGGCGTCGCGAGTTCATTCGCATGGGCTTGGCGGGCTTCACCAGCCTCAGCCTGCCCGGCCTGATGCAGCTTCGCGCCCGCGCCGAATCTTCGGGCGGGGCGAAACCCTCCGACCGTGAACGGACCGCCGTGATCATGGTTTGGAAACCGGGTGGCTGCTCCCACATCGACACCTACGATCCCAAGCCCAACGCGATCAGCGATTATCGGGGACCGTTCGGCACGATCCAGACCAAAGTCCCCGGCATGCTGTTCTCCGAACTGCTGCCGATGCAGGCCGCGTGCGCTGACAAGTTCACCGTCTTGCGGTCGATGCGGCAGGGGGCGGGTGGTCACCCGGCCGGCTCGATGCAATTGCTGTCGGGCGACCCGGACACCCGCGATAAGCCGAAACCCAAGTACCCCGACTGGATGACGATCGCCAATTATTTGCGATCGCAGGAAGGCCCGCGAACCAATCCGCTGCCTCGCTACGTCGGCATCAAGCCGCCACTGGAATACAACGGCCCGGCCTACCTGGGCGATGCCTACTCGCCGTTCGTCGTCGCCGGCGATCCGAACTCGCCGACCTTCTCCGTCCCCAACATCGGATTGTCGGACCCGAACGAACTTCGCCGGCTCGATCGCCGCGCGAACTTGCGGCAAAAGCTCGACACGCTGACCCGCGCCTTCGACCAGCAAGGCGAAATGGGTGCCTTGGACGAGTTCGAACAGCAAGCGATGACGCTGCTGACCAACCCCAAGACGAAAGAAGCCTTCGACCTGTCGCAGGAAGATGACGCGACCCGCGATCGCTACGGCCGCAACGCCTGGGGCCAGCAACTCCTGATGGCTCGCCGCCTCGTCGAAGCGGGGGTAGAGGTGCTGACCACCAGCCTGAACGGTCCGCTCTGCGGCCGCGTGCAGAACTGGGACGATCACGCCGTCAACCATCACGTCTTCGACGCGATGCGGTTCCGCGCCCAAGCCTACGACCAAGCCGTTTCGGCATTGATCGAAGACATCTACCAGCGCGGCTTGGACAAACGCGTGTTGGTGGTGGTCACGGGTGAGTTCGGCCGAACGCCGCGAATCAACTACGCCGCCAGCACCGGCGTGGGCAACGCGAGCGCTCCGGCCGGGACGCAGCAACCCGGTCGCGACCACTGGCCGCGGGCCTTCTCCAACATCTGGTTCGGGGGCGGTATCCAAACGGGCCAGTTCATCGGAGCCACCGACAAGCATGGCGAGGATTCGATCGAGCGGATTTGCCACGCCGGCGATTTTCTGGCGACGATTTACAATCACCTCGGCATCGACGCGGCCAACACGTTAATCGACGATTTCAACGGTCGCCCGACCCCGATCGTCGACCACGGCCGCCCGATTGCAGAACTGACCCGCCGCTTCAGTTAGACTTGAGAGGCGAGTTGCGAGTGCCCCCCGTAGCAGTGGCTGCGGGGGCGCTGGCGACGGCAGGGGGGCCGCGGCAGGTGGCTCATTGCACCTTGGCGTCGTTGTCCCGTACCGCGACTTGCCGCATCACTTCCAAGAGCCGGTTCGCTTCGTCAGGCTCGCTGTTGGCCAAATCGGTTTTCTCCGACGGGTCGGTGTCGATGCGGAACAGCGCCAGCTGGCGCGGACTCGAAAGCTCACCGGTAACAATCAACTTCCAGTCGCCCAAACGAAGGCTGCGGCTCCTGCCCGACGGGCCGACGGCATACAACGGCCGCTGGGCTAGCGGTTCGCCGAGGGTCAAGAGGCCGCCGAGATCCACGCCGTCCCACCGTAGGTCAGCCTCGGGTTGATACCCTGCGAGCGCCGCGAACGTCGGCAGCCAATCGATGATCCCGGTCGGCGTCGCCGTCTGGCCGGGGGCGATTTTTCCGGGCCAGGCGACGAGCGTCGGGACGCGCGTTCCGCCTTCATACAAGTCCCCTTTCTGACCCCGCAGCGGCAGGTTGTTGCCGGGCAATTTTCCGTCGGGGCAATCGTCAGCGGGATATTGCAGGTCGTTGTTTTCCGCGGTGCTGCCGCCGTTATCGCTGGTGAAAACGAACAGCGTGTTGTCCCGCAACGATTTGCGAGTCAGCGCGTCCAAAATCTGCCCGACGGCGTCATCCAAGTGCAAGATGCTCGCCGCGTAATGCCGGGCCACATCACCGCGAATCGTCTCGGGGACGCGAGCGACCCACTCCCGCGGCTCCTTCACCGGCAAATGCACCGCCGTGAACGGGACATACAGGAAAAAAGGTTGCTCACCCCGCGATTCGATCCAGCGGACCGCTTCCGCGGCGAGCAAATCGGTCACGTGCCCCGACTCATCCACCCATTCGCCGTTGCGATGCCAAGTTCGGGAGAACGGACCTTGCTTGTAGCGGTG
>DITY01000035.1:0-2314 GCA_002422955.1 Planctomycetaceae bacterium UBA6172 | reverse complement strand
GGGCTGCAGACGGGGGCCACGTAGTGCTGCGTCAGCTCCAGCGATTCCTTCGCCAAGGCATCCAAATGCGGTGTCGCCACGTTACCGCCATGCCACCCGACATCGCCCCAGCCCAAATCGTCCGCCATCACGAACACGACGTTCGGCCGCGGAGGCTCGCTCGCCACCGCCGACATCGCGCCGATCGTGACGAGCCACAGCCAGCTCCCTTTCAACAGCCATTTCGGCATCGCATGACTCTCCGCCTAAGGAAAGCCGACCGAATCGACGCGAGCGAAAGCACACACGGAGGTGGCAAAGGAGCGAGCCGATGGGCCGACGGGTTCAATTCCGAGGTGCTTGAACTTAAGCGAGCGGCCGTCCGAATACCACGTTCGCGGCGGAAAATCGGGCGGTCAATCCGCGGGCGGACAGCCATCTACCCGAATTGGCGATTGGCGGGCGGGACGGCTAACGAACCGCCATCAACGTATCGGCGAGGCCGGCTAGGTTGCGAAGGCTGTCGCAGTGGCTGGTGTAGCGGAGGCGGGGGCGGAGCGCATCGGTCGCGGCGCGACCGCCGATCAAAATCGCCGTCTCTTTGGGAATGACGGCGGCCAACTGATTGAAATCGGCGACCAGGCTCTCCTCGTCCTTGATGTGCGAGAGGCTGATCCACAGCACCCGCGGGCGGTACTCGACGACCGCCGCCACGAACGCGGAAACGGGCAGGTTACAACCGAGCGACAGCGCCTGCCAGCCGCGTTCACAGAGGGCCAGTTCGACCAATGCCGTGGGCAATTCGTAAAAATCACCCTCCGTCGTCCCGCCGATCGCGACCGGGCCGCTCTTAGCGACCGGAAGCCGCTGCTTCAGCCGCTGCATCAGGTCCTTCACAATCCCACAGGCGCGGCGCTCTTGATAGATCGCCATCTCTCCCAGTTCCCATCGTTTCCCCAAACAGTGCATCGCCGTGGTGGCCAGCAAATCGACCGCGGTTGCCACCGGAAAGCCGCTGGCGACCAAGCGGTCCGCCATCTGAAAGCAAACCTCCTCCCGCCCAAGCAACAAGGCCTCGGTGAAACCGTCCGAGATTTCCTTGAGCGCCGGGGGGCCCTCCGGATGGCGAGCAAAGTCCCAGCTCAACAGCGGATCGGGAACGCCGACGACTGAGGAATCGTTGCGGGTAGGTGCGACCGGCCCGCGTCCGCCATTCGGCTCACCCTCACCCGGATGCACACTCAACCGCGGATAGCCAGCGGTCGTCTTCAGCTGATTCAACAAATCATCCAGCGACTCCTCCGAGACGCGTCGATGGCCACCCGCGGTCCGCAATACGGGGACGACCCCCTGGTCCAACCAACGCTTGACCGACGATTCGCTCACGCCGAGACGCTGAGCGACTTCTTTCGGCGAAAAATGATTCAACTTACCAAGCCCCGCAAATGAACGTTTTGAACGTCTGTGACTGCGACAAGTGTAGCCGCTGCTGTCCGAAAACCTAGCGGCGATAACACCGGAAAATGGAAAAATAATCGTAAATAATTCGCATTTCAACAACTTTGCGAATTCGGTCCAAAATCGTTCAAAACCGCTTGCAACCCCATTTCGATTCGAATAAAAAGAACGAGTTGCATGTTTTGGATGTTTTAAACGATATTAGAGAACAGGCACCTGTCGCTCGGTTTCTCGGGACGCTGTTCTGGCGTTCGGGTCAAGTCGAGCTTCACAGCCGCCGTCGAGGAGAACTTAAGATGCCTGTGGATTTGTCGGGGATGTCAGTGGAGTTCGGATCGGGCTCGAAGGTTGCTGAGATGAGTCGTCCGACGGAACTGGGGGCAGTCAAACGGGTCCGCCGCGTCTCGGTGAGTCCTGCGCCCAAGTGGCTGCGGTCGCCCGAGTTGGTCGAGGCGAATCGCAATTGGTCGCCCGAGCGGATCGGGTTCGGCGACGGGTCGAAAGACACGCTTCGGCGTTTGACCCGCCGGTTACTCAAGACCGAGATCGGCTTGATCTCGCACGACGAGTTCGCGCAGCCCGGTGCGGGTGAGGCGATTTTTGCCACGCCACTGGAGTTGGCTCCGCCGAGCAACCGCCTGGGCTTGACCACACTCAAACGGTCGGGAGCGGACGTGCCGGATCAGGTGGGGCGACTGTGCGAGGCCAAGTTGCTGACGCCGGAACAGGAAGTGTTGCTGTTCCGCCGGATGAATTTTCTCCGTCATCAGGCGCTGCGGGAACGCCAGTTGCTCGACCCCGAGCGTCCGTCGCGAAAGGCGATTGAGCGGGTGCATCGGTTGCTGGCACTTGCCGATTGGCACCGCGACCGGATCGT
>DITY01000188.1:5604-5728 GCA_002422955.1 Planctomycetaceae bacterium UBA6172 | reverse complement strand
CCAAGCCCGATGAAAGTGCCAAGCCGGGCGAGAGTGACGCCCCTGCCCAGCCGATGTGACGGCCTTGCTCAAGCGAGGTAATTTCCCGCTCAGGGGAGGTAATTTCCCGCTCAGGCGATACGGC
>DITY01000188.1:0-5587 GCA_002422955.1 Planctomycetaceae bacterium UBA6172 | reverse complement strand
GGCGAGTTCATCAGCGACCGTGCGATCGCGGTCCGCTGCATTTCCCCACCGCTCAATTCGCGTGGCTTGTGCGTCGCGCGGTGCAGCAGGCCGACGCGATCGAGCATCGCTTCGGCGCGGAGCCGGGCCTGCTTGCGGGTGACGAAGTATTCCCAGGTCGACTTGCCGATCATCATCGGCGCGAGCACGTTCTCGACGGCCGACAATTCCGGAAGCAAGTGATAGAACTGGAAGATCACCCCGATGTCGCGATTGCGGTAGGCGTCTCGTTCGGCGCGTGACGCGTTGTCGATCCGGCGACCGCGAAACCGGATCTCGCCCGAATCAGGCGAGTCCAGCGTGGCCAGCAAGTGCATCAGCGTGCTCTTACCGCTGCCGCTGCGTCCGACCATCGCCGTGATTTGGCCGGTCGCGACTTCCAGGTCGACCCCACGCAAGACGGGAACTTCCAGACTGTCCTTCTGGTAGCTTTTGTAGATCCCGCAGGCTTGCAGCACGGCTTCTGATTCGGTCACGGCTGGGTATTCCGATAGGGGGTTAGCGGTGGGGTGCGATGATACGGTCGACACCGGCTGGGCAAGGGTTATTCGAAACGCAGGGCTTGAACGGGATTCATCCGTGCGGCGCGCAGCGCCGGCAGGACGCTGGCCGTGGTCGCGATCGCGATCGAACCGGCGACAACCCAGCAGATGGTGAGCGGGTCGATGATCGTGGGGATCGAATTGAAGTAGTAAACCGTCGGGTCGAAAACTTCCTGGCCGGTAATCTTTTCGATCACCGCGGCGATCGAGTTGATGTGCCGCACGAACAGCAAGCCGCCGATCGTACCGACGCCGCTACCGACAATCCCCAACAACACGCCATAGCTGAGGAAAATGCTCATCACCCCCGTCCCGGAAGCGCCCAACGCCTTGAGCGTGCCGATGTCGCGGGTCTTCTCGACCACGATCATGAAGAACGTCGCCAGGATGCCGAAGCCAGCCACGGCGATGATCAGGAACAGCAGGATGTTCAGGATCGTCGTTTCCAAGCGGACCGCGGCCAACAGCGGGCCTTGCATGTCGCGCCAAGTCTGAATGTTGTAGGCATAGACATCGGGAGGAAAGCGTCGGCGGAGAGCGTCTCGGGCTTCGTTCAGGTCCGCCCCAGGAACGAGCTTCAACTGCACCGTGGTGACGCTCCGCGTACCGCTGGCCGGATCGATCATCCCGCGAAACTCTTGCAATTGGTCGAGCCGGACGAAGGCGAAGGTGCTGTCGTATTCGCTCATCCCCGATTCGTAAAGGTCGATGACCGTGAACTTCTGGTTGACGACCTTGGGGTTGTCCGCGGCGTTGGGGAACATCATCCGCACGTCATCGCCGGGGCGGCAATAATAGTGGTCGCGGATTTCACCGGCGTCGTCGCGAAGTCGCGAGCTGCAGGTGGCGATGCCCAAGACGATTCCGGGAAATTGGTCTCGCGACGCGTCAAACGCTTGTGGCCCATCGGCATCCCCTGGCGAGAACAGATCCGAGGAAACGCCAAAGGCCATGCTGGGACCTTGCTCGGCATCATCCGCCGGTTCGGTCGGCGCGACGACGCCAGCCCTGGCCCGCGCCTGTCGCAGCGCCGTATCGACCCGGCGGCGTTCTTCGTCCAGCAGCCGTTCGTATTGGGCCTTTTGCCGGCGATACCCCCAGCCCGACTGAGGAAAGTGCTCGCGACCGACGGCGTAACCCTCGTCGCGGAGGTCGAAGGTGACTTGGGACTGATTGTCGGGATGCAGCAGGAACTGGCCGAATTGGCTGACCGTGTCGTAAGTCCGCGGATCGATCCCGACTAAGTTAACATGCCGGGTGATCAGTTGGCCGTTGAATTCGATCCCCAGCATCGCGGGGACGTGGACGCTGACCGAAGCCCCCTCCACCCGATCACCGAGAACTTCGCGGATTTCTTTCAGCCTGGCGTCCGGGTCAGGCATCCCGCCGCTGGTGTGGCATTCGATCAAGATGTCTGAAGCCAAGCCGTGCAACCGATCGTGCATTTCGGCGGCAAACCCCGCCATCACGCTGTTGACCACGATCAACGTCGCCACCCCCAGCATGACGCTGACGATCGAAGCCAACGCGATGTAGCGGGTGCGGAGATAGCGGAAACAGAGCAACCATCGGTACATAGCCGTTCCTTCGGCGAATGATGCCACCAGCGGATGCCGACCGTGACATCCCGCCGTAAGGTAAAGCAGACCGCCTTCCGACGTAAAGGTCGGAAAATGGCCCCCAGCGATGGGGCTCACGGAAGTCCCTGCGTGATCGCGTGTCACGTCGACATCTGATCACGCACGCTCAGAAGTCCAGCTATCCGCCCATTCAATCGTCGGACGCACAGCCAGTCCTCAGCACAGCCGTTGCCGCATCAGGCCACCGGCTTCTTCATGTACTCGGTCGCGGCGGCGATGGTGCTGCCGTCCGGGGTCGCGTCGCTATCGATCTTGAACCACTCTTCGTCGAACTCCAAGTAACCGCTCTTGCCGCTGTTGGCATTCTTGAGCGCCACGTTGGTCCCCAGCGCGATCACGGCATCGCCCATGGCGACTTCGGGGTGGCAGCGGACGCGGTTTTCCTTGTCCGGGTTGCGGATGCAGTAGGCCCAGTGCTCGATTTCCTCGCGATACCCGCGGCTGACCGGCCCTGACGAAGCGGCTTGGGCGAGCGGAGCGGAGTAATCGCCGCTGGCGGAGGTATCGAGGACATAACCGCCACCCTTTTGCGCGACGCCGACTTTCGCACTGGTGTCGCTGTTGCGGTACAGCATGACGTCGGTCTCGCTGTCGAGGATCAACGTCCCCTTGGTGCCCATCACGACTTCGCCCCAGCCGCCAAAACCGTTGCCGTTGATGGTCGAGTAGGTGACGACGACCTTTTTGTTCGGGTCCTGGTCAAAACCGCGGACGCCATCCTTGGGATAGTCTTCGACGCGATCGAAATAGCCGACGTCGAAGGTGGGGCTGTATTCCGGCCCAGGGAATTCGTACATGCAGTAGACATGGTCTTCGCATTCGCGGTCCATCGGCATGATGTGCCGACCGCCGACCGCATGCACGCTGAGCGGATGGACTTTCTTGCCGTCATCACGCAGCGAGCTGAGGAAAATGCTGACCGCATCGAGCTGGTGGCTGCCCAATTCCGCCATCAGGCCGGCGGCGGTGCGATCGAACAACCGCCAACGGTGCAGTTCTTCCATCGCGGTGAATTTGCGGCCGTTGGAGGTGAAATCCACATAGCCGTGATTCTTCGGATCGACCACCTTGTCGGCGTCCCAGGCTTTGAACATCGCGATCTCCTGGCGGAGCCGTGCGACTTCGGCGGGATCGACGGCGCCGGCGAGCGCCTTTTCGCGATAGGCGAGGTCGCTCTTGATGCGATCGAACAGCTTGCCATTGGGCATCCTTTCGCCGCCGGGGATCGGCATCGACCAGCTGTCGGCCCCCGGCACGTTGGTGCGATGCCATTGGGCGCGAATGTGGTGCAACTGTCCCAGCAACCCCCAGCGGATCAGGTTGACGGCGTTGTCGTACTTGACGTTGTAGTGACGTTGGTGGCCGGTCGCCAAATGGATCGGGTTGTCGTTCTTGTCGCGTGCCTCGGCGGCCATCCGCGACATGACCTTGCACTGAGCGACGTTGTGGGCCATCAGCTTTTCGGTCAGCACGTGCAGGCCACGCTCCATCGCGGCGGCCGCGACAGGGGCGTGCAAAAACAGCGGCAGGGCGATGATCACCCCTTCGATGTTCGGGTCATCGAGACAGGCCATCACGCCGCCGTTGGAAGCGTCATAGACCTTGACTTCTTCGCGGGCCTGAGCTTCGGTCTCGTAGCCATAAACGCTCATCAGCCCGGGGCGCCGACCGAGCGCCGAGGGGGTCGACCAATCGCCATGGAAAGCCCGATGGATACTGAACGGGCGGATGTCGCAGACCGCCTTGACCTGGACGTAGTCCGGGGTGCAGCCGCCAATCAAGACGTTCCCTTCGTCCCCGGTGCCGATCACGGCGACCCGCACCGGATCGCTGACGCGGCCGTAACCGAAGTACAACGCCCCCAGTCCGGCACCGCTGACCGCCCCGGCGGCGATGATGCCACGGAGGAAATCGCGACGATTGACGTCGTAGTAAGAACCGACCGCCGCGTTGTAATTGTGGGCCCCGACTTCTTTCTGTTCGGGCGATAACTTGTCAACCATGGTGGGTTACTCCGCGTTCCGGGGCAAAAATTTCTGAATCCAGCTGAATATGAGAAAATCGAGTCCGGCCAACCGGCCAGCGGCGGATCCGGCGATCACCAGACAAGCCATCCCCTCGATCAATTGGTAGCTGCTGCCGGGTCCGGTGTCGGGCGGGAACTGGCTCAGGAATACCGAAGCGAGAAAACCGGCGGCGGCCAACGCGGCGATGGGGGTGAACAGTCCAAGAACCAGGCACAACCCAACCGCCATGTCGAAATACGGTACGTACGCGTTCATTACGCTGGTATCGATCAGCTGGTTCCGGGTAACGCCCATTTCGAGCGGGTTTTTCCCCAACATTTGCTCGCGAGTGGCAACCGCGTTCTGAGCCGCCTCGTAACTGGCCCACAGCGTATCGATTTCCCGCAGGATCGGGGCGATCTTGGCGTTCAGCTCCGCGCGAATCGTCTCCGTCTGGCCAGCCAGGCTCGGCACCCCGCCGCGGCGGCTATCCTTTTCCAAATCCGCCAGCCGTTGACGCCCCAACTGGTACTCTTCCAGATCGTTGGCGTTCGACTCGATCAGCCACTGCAACTGCTCGATCGATTTGGCGTAGTTGGTTTGCGCCTGGCGCTTTTGGGCGTCACTGAAGCCAAAGGCCCTGACGGCGCGGTCGCGGAAGGTGGCGAAGTGAACCTTGGTCCGCTCGACGTCCAGCCGCAAACTGCCATCCCAGTCCCAGACGATCTGGCGAAACTGATTGGCGAGCGGCCCCCGTGCGTTTTGAAAGAACGGCTTCGCGTCCCAGTCCGACTGCTCCCACTTCTGGTGCCCTTCGGAAAAAAAGTGCCAGCCGATCGTGATCCGCAGCAGAACGAGCATGGCGACGCCCATCCAACCGAGATAACGAGGATTGGGTCCCCAGCCGGTGGCAAGCCGCAGGGGCGTCAGGATCGCGGAGCGGAACAAAGGGAAACATCTCCAAATGGCTGCGATTGGGGAGGGATTCCGAAGTATGACAGCTTTTTCGCGGAAAGCCAACTGCCGCAGCGCGTCGGAAAACTCCGCCTGAAACCCATTCGGGGCGTGTGAAAATGTAGCGATTCGATCGGTTGTGCCGAATTGAGCGGTTTTTTTGTCCAGCGGCGGGCGCGATCTTGACGATTACTCCGATGGTACCGGTTTTTCCGCTTCGGCGGTGACTCGGAATCGACGTGATCGAGACATCCCCCAAGCCATTTGAAGATGGGCAAATGACTAGGAATAATCGCCGCCGCCGAGCTCGTAACGCTCTGCTCGCTCTGTTGGCCGCTCATTTCGCGGCAACCACCCCGGCCTCTTGGTCGGGCCTTTCGCATTCGGGGGGCGGTTACGCCTGGGG
>DITY01000026.1 GCA_002422955.1 Planctomycetaceae bacterium UBA6172 | reverse complement strand
TGGTGTCGGCCGAGTCGGCGACGCGAGGGGGCGAGAGTGGCCGAGCGGTCGTTCCGGGCGATGCCAACGGTAGCCTGCTGTGGGCGCGCGTGAACTCCGACGAAATGCCACCCAAGCGGCCGCTCAGCGAGCAGGACAAGGGGCTGCTGCGGCAGTGGCTCGAAGCGGGGGCCCCGTGGGGCGAAGGGACGTTGGACCCGCTCGCGGAAAGCACATCGACACGGGCGGGGCGAGATTGGTGGTCGCTACAGCCGCTGAGCGCGCCGGCGATTCCCTGGCCCGCGGACGGCGAGGGATCGGGTAACGCGATCGATGCGTTCGTGCTGCAAGGCTTGCAACGGGCGGGGCTGAGCCTGTCGCCCGCGGCCGACCCGCGGACGCTGATTCGCCGAATTCACTTTGACCTAGTCGGTCTGCCCCCCACGCCGCAACAGGTCGCGGCCTTTGTCGCCGATCCGTCGGAAGCGGCTTATCAACGGGTGATTGACGAATTGCTCGCTTCGCCGCATTACGGCGAACGCTGGGGGCGACATTGGCTGGATGTCGTCCGCTTCGGCGAGAGCGACGGTTTCGAACGCAACAACCCGCGGGAACACGCCTGGCCCTACCGCGACTGGGTGATCGGCGCGCTCAATGACGACATGCCCTACGACGAGTTCGTGCGGATGCAATTGGTCGGCGACCAGCTCCGAGGCGGCGTCGAAGGGGCCGCGGCGACCGGCTTCTGGGTGGCGGGTGTTCACAATACCGTCGTCGGTGGCAGCGACCGGATGCGACAACTCGCCCGCCAAGATGAGATCGAGGAAGTCCTCGCGACGGTCGGCCAAACGTTCACCGGATTGACGCTCAATTGCGCCCGTTGCCATGACCACAAGTTCGATCCGATCACGCAGAAGGAATACTACCAACTCGCCTCCGCGATCTCGGGCCTCGGCTACGGCGAACGTGTCGAGCAATCGCCCGAAGAGCTCGTCGGACTGCGGGAGATCGAACACCGGCTCGAGGCACTGCAAGCGGAACTGGCCGCGCTGGACCAGCGAACCCGTCGCGAGATCCTCGCGGCTCGCCAGGCCGGTCGAGTCGCGGCGCCGGAACCGCCGCGCCCCTTCGCGCTCTGGGAGTTCGATGTCGATCTCAGCGACTCGTTCGGCAATCTGCATGGCCGCGCCGTGGGCGCGGCACGAGTCGCTGACGGTGCCCTGATCCTGGACGGCAGCGGCTTCGTCGAGACCTCACCCCTGCCGCGAGACATCGGCGCCAAGACGCTCGAGGTTTGGGTGCAGCTCGATCGGCCGGATCAGCGTGGCGGCGCGGCGATGTCGCTGGAAACACGCGACGGAAATCTGTTTGACGCGATCGTCTTCGGTGAACAGGAGCCGAATCGGTGGATGGCCGGGAGCAACGGCTTCGCCCGCACCGCGTCATTCGGTGCTCCTGAGGAGACGGAAGCGATGACGCGGCCCGTTCAGATCGCGATCGTTTACCAGGAAGATGGGACGATCACGGGCTACCGCGACGGGGTCGCCTATGGGCACTCGATTCGCCAGTCGCCGTTGCAGACCTATCGCCAAGGGGAATCCGAAATCCTGTTTGGCCTGCGTCATAAGCCCGCCGGTGGGAATCGGCACTTAACGGCACGACTGCATCGCGCGGCGTTTTATGACACCGCGCTAACCCCTGAGGAAGTCGCGGCGGCCGCGGGCAATTCCGCTGATTACGTTTCGGAAGCGCAGATCGCGGCCTGGCTGGGGGAACCACAGCGCGCCCACCGCGCGGAGCTGCAGGCGGAGATCGCCACCGCCGCCCTGGCCCGCGACCGCCAGACCGAGAAGGCGAATCGCAANNTGGTGTCGCCCGCCGCCATTTCGGCGATCCCGGGGCTGCCCGGGGAGTTTGGGTTAACGCCCGAAGCCCCCGAGGCCGAGCGTCGTCGGAAGCTCGCCGATTGGGTCACGGACGAAGCGAATCCGCTGTTCGCGCGGGTGATCGTCAATCGCGTTTGGCATTACCATTTCGGCGTCGGGATCGTCGACACGCCGAACGATTTCGGATTCAACGGCGGACGGCCGACGCATCCCGAGCTGCTCGATCACTTGGCCACGCAATTTCGCGCGCAAGGCAATCGCTTGAAGCCGCTCCATCGGCAGATCGTTAGCTCCCGCGCCTATCGCCAGGCCGCGTACGGACTGCCGGCGGCCGAGCGGCAACGGGCCGAGGGCATCGATGCCAACAACCGCTGGCTGTGGCGAGGTCAGCCGCGTCGCTTGGAAGCCGAAACGCTGCGCGACGCGATCTTGAGCGTTTCAGGAACGCTGAACCCGGTGCCCGGCGGTCCCAGCTTCAAAGACGTCTCGGTGGACTTCAACAGCGGCACGCACTACTACGAACCGCTCGACCTGGAGGGTCCGGAATTCTCTCGGCGGACGGTCTACCGCTTCAACCCGCGGGGCGGACGGAGCGCGCTCCTGGATACGTTCGATTGTCCCGACACCGCCTCCACCGCGCCCAAGCGTTCTGTCACGACCACACCGCTGCAGTCGCTCAGCCTGATGAACAACGCCTTCGTCTTGCGGATGTCGGAAAAATTCGCCGACCGAGTCACGCGGGAAACGGGCGAGGATCCGACATCTCGGGTCAAGTGGGCCTGGCAGTTGGCGATTGGACGCGACCCGAACGAGCAGGAACGGCAACTTTCCGAACGACTGGTGTCGCAACACGGACTCGCCGCGCTCGCCCGCGGCCTGTTCAATTTCAATGAGTTCGTGTTGATCGAGTAACCGAGGAGTCCGCGCATGAACCCCCGCTTTCCACTCAACCGCCGCGACCTGTTTCACTGGGGCGTGAACGGCCTCGGCGCGACCGCCTTCGCGGCCCTGCTGGCAAGGGATGCGGTCGCAGCCCCCGAGCTCGGGTCCGCTGCGGCACAGCCGGCACCGCTACCGAAAGCGAAGCGGGCGATTCACATCTGCCTGGTTGGCGGCCTCAGTCATGTCGATTCGTTCGACCACAAGCCGGCACTGGAGCGACTGCACGGCAAGTCGCTACAGACGGATGAGAAGCCAGACATTTTCTTCGGCCAGATCGGACTGCTGCGTCAGGCCGACTGGGCCTTCAAGCCGCGCGGTGAGAGCGGCCTGATGATCTCGGACCTGTTCCCACGGATTGCGGAACTGGCTGACGAATTGACGATTCTGCGGTCGATGGAATCGAAGTCGGCCAATCACACGCCGGCCCTGTTCTTGGCCAACAGCGGGTTCGAGTTCAACGGCTTCCCTTCGATGGGGAGCTGGATTTCTTATGGCATGGGGCTGGAGAACGAAACGTTGCCCGCCTACGTCGTCTTGAATGACGAGCGGGGCGCGCCGAACACCGGAGCGTCGACTTGGAGCAGTTCCTTTTTGCCGGCCAATCACCAAGGCGTCGTCCTCGGTGGCGGCGAGCAACCGGTCCGCGATCTCTTTCCGGCTCGCAAGCTGACCGCCGAAGCCGAGTTCGCGACGCGGGAATTCGTGCAAGCGATCAACGCCCAGCACGCGCAGCGGATCGCGGCGGATGAAGCCCTCTGGGCGCGGTTGAAGAGTTACGAACTGGCGGCCAAGATGCAGACATCGATCCCCACCGTCAGCAGCTTCGCGGACGAATCGGCCGCGACGCTGAGCGACTATGGGGTCGACGATCCACGGACGGCCGACATGGGTCGCCGCTGCCTGCTGGGTCGGCGGCTGCTGGAACAGGGCGTGCGATTCGTGCAGTTATTCTCCGGCGGGCCGATCGCGGGCAGCCCCCGCGCGAGCTGGGATGCGCACGAAAGCGTGCAGGAAAATCACACGCTCGAGGCGACTCGCATCGATCAGCCCGTGGCGGCGCTGCTGCGAGATCTCAAACAACGCGGGATGCTGCAAGACACGCTGGTGCTGTTCACCACGGAGTTCGGCCGCACGCCGTTCGCTCAATCAGCCGCGGACGCGGTCGGTCCCGGGCGTGATCACAACCGGTACGGGTTCAGCTGTTGGTTAGCCGGGGCGGGGCTGAAGCCGGGCATGGCCTTCGGCAACACCGACGAGATCGGCTGGAAGGCCGTTGAACGCCCCATCCCTTGGCACGACTTTCACGCCACGATTCTGCATTTGTTCGGGATCGATCATGAGCGATTGACCCATTATCACAACGGCATCGAACGCCGCCTGACCAACGTGCATGGCTCGGTCGTCAGCGAGATTCTCGCCTGACAGACTCGCAAACGGTTTCGACCGGACTCGCGCCAACATCTCTCGTCAGCCGTGGCAGCGGGCGGCGTCGCGTTACTTGACGCAGTCGGGGCAATCGGCTGGAGGCATCAGTTGGACGTCGCTCGGCAACGGATGCAGTTCGGTGGGCTGGGGCGAGTTCAACATCGCTCCGCCCGGAGTGCTGTAGGCCGGTGGGCTGCAGTCGGCGGTGTTGCAACTGGCTGGCGGGGTAACCGGACTTCCCCAATTGGCTTGCGAGGGGGTCACGCCGAAATGGCACATGCCGAGTTTGTCGCACTTCCACTGTTCGATGCTACGCAGAGCACCGCAGCCGGTCAGCAAGCAGCAGGAGGAGACCAACAGGGTCGTGATGGAAGCACGCATGGTTCACGTCAATTCGCGGTTTCGATGGAGGACTCGACACCGAAATATGAAACCAATCTCGACGAAAGCAAAAACATTTTCGGGGGTGACGGTCGAAAAATCCGATTTTCCGATGACCGGAAGCCGCGGCCTGGGCGAGCACCGCCGGTTGTAACGGCTGGCCGGGTTGCGTGAGCGAAATGCTCGCGCCATCGAGTC
>DITY01000100.1:7089-7637 GCA_002422955.1 Planctomycetaceae bacterium UBA6172 | reverse complement strand
AATGGCCTGAAGATGCTCTCGCCCCTCTCGCAGACCTGGCGGGTGGACCAGCGTGACGCGAGTTGGAGTTACCCGCGGTTGGATTGGCCGCCGGAGCAATTCGCGTTGATGAGCTTAAATCTCGGCCGCGGTCGCATGATGGGCCGCGGCATGGAACGGATGATGGATGCGATGCCGATGTCGGCGGCCGCCGAAGGTATGGCTGTACCGGCTTTCGGCGCCATGGGTGGCATGGCAATGGCCAAGGGCGTCATGACCGATTTCACCGCCGATGGCGAGGCGGGCGCGCTCAACTCAGCCGGCGTGAATGCTGCCGTCGTGAATCTGGAAGGGGTGACCCCGCGAACCAACTTGAACGAGACCGCTTTCTTCTTTCCGCACCTCACCGCCGGCCCAGATGGTGTGGTGCGGATCGAATTCACCATGCCCGAAGCGCTGACCCGCTGGAACTTTCGCGGCTTCGCCCACGACCAGCAACTCCGTGCCGGATTGCTCAGCGACAGCATGGTTACCAGCAAGGACTTGATGGTCCAACCCAACCCGCCGCG
>DITY01000100.1:0-6959 GCA_002422955.1 Planctomycetaceae bacterium UBA6172 | reverse complement strand
TTCCTGCCGATCCTGTCGCGGCGGATCTTGGTGACGGAATCGTTGCCGCTGCCGATCCGCGGGCCGTTGACCAAGACGTTCGACTTCACCCGCTTGGCCGCGTCCGGGGATTCGGATTCCCTGCGGCATCAGTCGCTCACGGTCCAGATGGCTTCCAACCCGTCGTGGTATGCGGTGATGGCGCTGCCCTACCTGATGGAGTACCCGCACCAGTGCAGCGAGCAGATTTTCAATCGGCTGTACGCCAACTCGCTCGCCCGCAAGATCGCCACCAGCGATCCGAAGATCGAACGGGTCTTCGCGCAGTGGCGTGGCACCAAGGCGCTCGATAGCCCGCTGACGAAGAATGAAGAGCTCAAGTCGGTGTTGCTGCAAGAATCGCCCTGGGTCCGGCAAGCGGAGTCCGAAAGCCAATCGCGGCGGAACGTCGGGATCCTGTTTGACACCAATCGGCTCAACGACGAGACCTCGCGCGCCTTGGCCGAATTGGTCGCCCAACAATTGTCCGACGGCCGCTGGCCGTGGTTCCCCGGCGGTCAACCCAATGACTTCATCACGCTCTACATCACCACCGGCTTCGGACGGCTGCGGCATTTGGGTGCCGACATCGACACCGCGCCGGCGGTACGCTCGCTAACGCGGCTGGATGCGTGGATGACCGAAATGCATCAGTCGATCCTGCGGCAGATCCGCGAATCGGAAAAGCTCGGGAAAAAGCCCCCCGAAGACGCGATGCACTTGTCACACACGATCGCGCTCTACCTCTACGGCCGCAGCTTCTTCCTGGCCGATCAACCGGTCGCGGCGGAGCATGCCGACGCGCTCAAGTTTTGGCTCGACCAGGCCAAGCGGCATTGGCTCAAGCTCGACAGCCTGCAGAGCCAAGCCCACCTCGCCATCGCGCTCAAACGATTCGGCGAACCGACCGCGGCGACCCAGATCATGGTCTCGCTGAAAGAACGGTCGGTCTCCAACGAAGAGCTCGGGACCTTCTGGGCGCGGGCCCAAGATTCGTTCTGGTGGTATCGGGCACCGATCGAAACGCAAGCGGCACTGATCGAAGCCTTTGACGAAGTCGCCGGGGATGAGGCGATGGTCGAGGCCTGCCAAGTTTGGTTGCTCAAGCAAAAGCAGACCCAGGATTGGAAAACGACCAAGGCGACCGCCGACGCGGTCTATGCGCTGCTGCTCCGCGGCTCCGACCGGCTCGCGTCGGACCAGTTGGTCGAAGTTTCCCTCGGCGAAACAGCGATCCGCCCTGAAAAGGTGGAAGCGGGGACGGGCTTCTTCGAACAACGCATTCCCGTCGACCAGATCACCCCGGCGATGGCCAGCGTGACCGTGAAGAAAGCGGACAAGGGCGTCGCTTGGGGCAGCGTTCATTGGCAATACTTCGAGGACATCGGCAAGATCACCTCGGATACCACGACGCCGCTGAAATTGACCAAAGAGCTCTACGTCAAGCAGAACACCGATGCCGGGCCGGTCTTGCGCCGCGTCGGCGAAGGGGACGCGGCGGCGGAGGTTCAGGTCGGTGACGAATTGGTCGTCCGTTTGGTGTTGCGGGTCGACCGCGATATGGAATACGTGCACCTCAGGGACCATCGCGGCAGCGGTACCGAACCGGTCAACGTCCTGTCCGGGTATCGCTATCAAGATGGCCTGGGCTACTATGAATCCACGCGCGATGCGGCGAGCCATTTCTTCATCGATTTCCTCCGCGGTGGCACTTACGTCTTCGAGTATTCGACACGGGTGCAGTTGCGGGGCGAGTATCAGACGGGGATGGCCAGCATCGAGTGCATGTATGCCCCCGAATTCCGCAGCCACAGCCAAAGCATCCCGCTGGTCGTGGGCGGTGAATGATCCCCGAGTCGAAAGTCGCTGAGGGCCGAGTATTTCCATGCGAACTATCCCTCAGCGGCCTTGGCATCTGTACCCCGTGCTCGGCGCGTTGACTCTGGTGCTGGTGATCTACGGCTCAAAGTCGCCTCGCACGGCGGCCGATGGCGAGCCTTCGCGACGGAACGCACCGGCGATGCACTTGACCTCCCCGGAGGTTAACGAGAGCAGCGGGTTGGCGAAATCGAATCGCCAGCCCGGTCTGTTCTGGACCCACAACGATTCCGGCGACTCGGCGCGGCTGTTCGCCTTCGACGACCAAGGACGCGCCCGCGGCGGTTGCAAACTGGCGGGCGTTGACGCGATCGACATGGAGGACATGGCGTCGTTCGTCCAGGATGGCGTCTCGCGTTTGGTCTTCGCCGACGTCGGAGACAACCAGTCCCGGCGGCAGCGGATTCACCTCTATTTTTTCGACGAACCCGACCCGCGCGATGAGTCCGTGATCCGCGATTACCAGCGGCTCGATGTGGTCTATCCCGATGGGGCCCGCGATTGCGAGGCGATCGCCGTCGACGTGGCCGCCGGTCTGGTCACGTTGGTCAGCAAATCGTTTTTGCCGCTGGCGACCGTCCACCAACTCGACCTACCGCCTCGAAAGTCGGGCCGCGAGTTGAATCTCGATGGCCAACCGCTCACGCTCCGTCCGGTCGGCCGGTTGGCGGTACCGCTCGTCACCGGCATGGACCGCGATGAGCGGAGCGGAGAGATCGTGGTCATCAATTACCTGCAACTGTTCCGCTTCCCCGCGGCAGCCGACGGCAGGTGGTGGCAAGGAACTCCGCGGACGACCAATTTGCCGCGCTGGAGACAGATCGAAGCGGTCGCCACGGACCATCAGGGTCGGGCCTGGATCACCTCGGAAGGCTCGCCGGCTCCCTGGGGCAGCGTCGACGAATCCCCGACCGTCGATGCGAACGCCCCTGCCCGCTGAGTCTTCAGTCGCCCCCTCACCGCTTCGGCCTTCACGACCCATGCAACCGACCGAGCCGTCCACGCCTGCGACAGGCATCGAAATCGAGCAGAAGTATCGGCTCGACAATCCGGCCGAGATCGAACGGTTGCTCGGCCAGATCGGGGCCCGGCCGCAACCGACCGAGCGACATGCGGACACCTATTATCGGCACCCCGCGCGCGACTTTGCCCAGACCCGCGAGGCGCTGCGGATCCGCCGCGTCGTCGTCGCCGGCGATCAGGGTCAGACACTGGTTACGTACAAGGGACCGCTGTGGGCGGGCGCGATCAAAACGCGGCCGGAACTCGAATGGCGGATCGACCCCTGTGACCCGAACGGCGTGAACATGGCCGAATTGCTCGGCCATCTGGGCTTTATGGAGGCGCTGACCGTCACCAAGACGCGGCGGCCGTATGCGCTCCAGCACGCGGGGCGAGCGCTGACCGTCACCCTCGACGACGCCGGAACGCTGGGGCACTTCAGCGAAATCGAAACGCTGGCCCGGGGTAGCGATGAGTTCGCCGCCTGTCACGAAGCGATCCTGGCGATCGCCGCGATGCTCGGCCTCAGCGACGCGGAACCGCGGAGCTATCTCACCATGGCCTTGATTGCCGCGGGGGCCGGATCGACCGACGCTTCGGATTAGTCCGAAAAAGTCAGGTTTGACGCCGCCATTTCCTTTCCCGTATACTAGCGGCGGAAACGTTTCCCTTTTTCACGACCCTATCCAAGGATCGAGCAAGATTATGATCATGCGTAAGTTCATGTTGTCGGCGATGGCCGTCCTCGCTGTTGCCGGTGCCACCGTCGTTTTGGCTGAAGAGCTGAAGCTGGAAGGCATCAAGTGCATTGTCGCCCCTCGTCCCGCGGACGCCACCAAGTCGGCGGAGCACAAGGGTGGCAAGGTTTATTTCTGCTGCGGAAATTGCGCCGGCAAGTTCGCCGCAACCCCCGAAAAGTTTGCGACCGCGGGCAATGCCCAATTGGTCGCGACCAAGCAGTTCGAGCAGAAATCCTGCCCGCTGAGCGGTGGCCCCTTGGCCGAAGGCACCGAAGTCAAGGTTGCCGGCGCGAGCGTCAAGTTCTGCTGCAACAACTGCAAGGGCAAGGTCGAATCGGCTGAAGAGAAGGATCAGGTCGAGATGGTCTTCGGCGAGAAGGCTTTCGAAAAGGCCGGCTTCGCCAAGGTCAAGCCGAAGTCCTAATCCCTAGCGATATGCAGGAACCGGGATCGTGACGATCGACGCGATCCGGTTCGCCTAGAGATCTCGAATGGGCCCACGATGAACGTTATCGTGGGCTCGTTTTTTTGGCCGAGTGGTGGAATGGCAGACACAAGGGATTTAAAATCCCTCGGGGAGTAATCCCTGTGCGGGTTCGAGTCCCGCCTCGGCCACTGGAAGGGCGAAGCCATCCCGAGTCAGGAGACGGCAAACCGCGTCAAAGCCTGGGATTTCCTGGGCTTTTCTCATCTTCGA
The DNA here is from genome assembly GCA_002422955.1 of Planctomycetaceae bacterium UBA6172. Lineage (GTDB taxonomy): Bacteria > Planctomycetota > Planctomycetia > Pirellulales > Pirellulaceae > UBA6163. The sequence goes on along the minus strand of DITY01000100.1, from coordinate 2,624 downwards.
GCGAATCGCCTCTGAGCCATCAACGGACGATCCGAGACCCTTCGAGTCATCCCCGNNATCCGAGTCCGTGACCGTCCAATAGTGTTCCTGGGCGATCTGTTCCGTGTGACCACAGATCTCCGCAGCGACATGAGACGGGAGCGATCGAGCGAAGTCCGTCGCTCCCGAAGCCCGAAGATTTTGCCAGAGCTTCGGCCACTGTTTCACCCCGGCCCGAGCGATGATCTTTTCGAGAGTTGTCCGGAGATTCGAATCGGCCCGAACGTCTGGGAAGACCAGCTCCGCCCCGTCTTCGGCTTCAAGGTGAAGAGCGAGAAGCTCTTTCTCGATCTGGGGAAGAAGAGGGAGAATCCGGACCGCCCGCCTAGCGTGATGCTCCGTCTTGCTCGAAGAGACGATCGAGATCCGCTTCGCGTCCCAAGCGATATGATCCCACCGAAGCCCCTGAGCTTCGCTAGGGATACGCAAAGCTCCGAGCCTTGCCAGCACCAAGAGCGACCGCCAGCGAGCGTTAGGGGCTTTGTCGAGTACCTTCCCGAAGACTTCGAGATCGACATACTCTTGCCGCTCCCGATTGCTTCGGACCGTTGCCGTCAGCCCCGCGAAAGGATTCTTCGCGATCAACCCGTCCTCGATCGCTTGCTTGAAGAAGTATCGACAATGGCCGATCCGTCTCCGGACCGTGTTGACCGCTAAGTCTTTCGACGATTCGCCGTCTTTCGGCTTATCCCGTTTGTTGGTCGCTTGAAGCCAGCTCCGGAACTTCTTCGCGTCGCGCGGGGTGATGCTCTTCACAGTCCGCCCCCGGAAGTATTCTTCAAGCCGTCTTCGAGTGTGGCGTATCCGAGTGCCGTTTCCCAGGCGCCGAACTCGCTCAGAGCCGCAGTGTAGAGCAACCCGTCGCTCTCGCGAACTTTGCCTTCCAGTAAACTCTGCCCCGCTAAGTCGAGCTCGACGATCTGGCGGATGAAGGCCTCGGACGACTCCCGCTGCGCATCGAGCGAGTTGAACTCCAGGTCCAGGCCTTCCTCGGAGGACTTGCGGGTGTAGATCGCGCAGCGGACTTTCGTCACGGATGTCGGTTTGGCTTTTCGGCTCATACTTGGCCTCCGAGGCGGAAGGAATGAAATCCGTTGACGTGGGAGCCGGTGACCGCCTTAGCGATCGCCGACAGGGAACGGTACCCATCGTAGACGTACCCCCCACCTGAACACCGAAAACAAGGCCTTCCCGCGGGTGCGATCGCCCATTTCCGCGATCAAATCGCTAATGGACGGAGGATCCGTCACCAACGATTGATATATCGTAGACATCGTGAATTCTTACAGGAATCACCGTCACCTGCGCGTTCTTTGCGACGAAAACTCGGCGAGTCCCCTTGCTGTTTGCGGATAAGTACCCGCGCACGAGGGGCTTTAGGTTTATCAAAGCCATACTCGAAGGGATTGAGTCATGAAACGATACTTTTTGGGGATGTTCATGTCCCTGGTCATAACCGGGCTAGGCCGTGCCGATGCCGCGGACTTTTCAAAAGCAGGGGGGAACTGGGACGAGGATTCGGTGATCGAATGGGTTCCCGCAAAACTATTTTCAAAACTTTCCGAACCAGGCACGGAGTCGCCAAGCCTTATTCAGCAGGCTAGCGCCATGTCGGACGAATTGACCCCGACGACGATGATCAGCCATCACCGAGATTGCCGCACGGGCATCCCCTGCGATTGGCTGACCCCATGCGGCGGGTGGAGTTTCGAGTTTCAGAATGCTTGGCTACGACTTCAATCAGCAGACGCCGACCTTGCATCCGGCACGGAATTCGACAGCGGTAATCGATATATTCTCGGCCACACCAATGATCGCGGAAACTCTTGGCGTCTTCGCTATTTCAATTACTTCACCGAAGGCCTCAACAATGACTACAAGCTCGAATACATCGATTTCGAGCATGCGCGTCGATTCACACTCGGCGGGTCGGTCTATGGCGAATTAAGCGCGGGTCTGCGGTGGGCCGAATACTTCGAAAGTTTTCGAACCGACCTTTTCTACTCCGACTCGATCGGGCCGATGGTAGCGGCGGAAATACGTGGCTTGTCGCTGGCGAGTCTAGATTTTTATGTATCTGGCCGTCATTCGATCCAGTTCGGAGAACCGATCGGCAACCAAAGCGGCAACAGATTCGGATCGTTTTCGATCAGCGAGTTGCAACTTGGAGCAATGAAAGACCTGAGTATTCTCGGTCACCCTACGTTTGTTAAGGGTTTCGTCGAGTCACAATATTGGGTTGGTATGGCGGATGGTGGACGAGAAAATATCGGTCTGATCGGCCTCGGCGTTGCCCTCGGGACGACGTTCTAGTGACGGGAACCCGGCCAATCCCGCCGGGCTTATCTCGGATCGGTGCCGACTCATCTCGATTCAGACTCATCTCGTTTCCTTCGATTATTCAAGGCGGATTAATCGGTACTGGCGAGACGATGGATTTTGTCGTTACACGCCGATGAATCAACACATTCGGCTCGGAGGGATCGCCTCCGGGCCGATTGTTTTTTAGCCTCGTCAGCATGCGGAAGGTGCCACCCACGAATGCCCTTGCGGAAGCGGAAAATCGGAAAGAAAAGCGGAAGGCA
>DITY01000200.1 GCA_002422955.1 Planctomycetaceae bacterium UBA6172 | reverse complement strand
CGATTGCGAATCTCAGGGGGACTGCGACGCGCCGGCCGGAACCCGCGGGTTGGAGTTGGTCGTCGCGGCCGGAGTGGGCCGGGGCGGGGTGGAGCTCTCGATCCCGGCAAAGGCTTCGTCCATCAGGTCGCGATGTTCCAGCTTGTGCGCCGCCATGCTGCCGGTGCTGGGGCTGGCCGATTCCGGGCGGGTGGCCTTGGTGAAGCGGAAGCGTTCGGAGATCACGTCGCCGAAGTTGAGCTTCATGTAGGACCAAGCCCCCATGTTGGTCGGCTCGTCCTGCACCCACATCACTTCGCTGCCGGCGGGGGCGCCGTCGAGCGGTCCCATCAGTTCCGCCGGCTTGAGCGGATAGAGTTGTTCCACGCGGATGATCCGGACATTGTTGATCTTCCGTTCGGCTCGCGCATCGACGAGGTCGTAGTACATTTTGCCGGTACAGAGCAGCGTCCGCTGGACGTGGGGACCGTGGATTTCGGTGTCGTTTAGGACTTTGTGGAATCGCGAGTTGGTGAATTCCGACATCGGGCTGATGACGGCCGGATGCCGCAACAGGCTCTTGGGGGTCAAAACGACGAGCGGTTTGCGCCACGGCGACAGGACTTGACGACGGAGCAGGTGGAAGAACTGCGCCGGCGTGGTCGGCTGCGTGACTTGGATGTTGTGTTCGGCCGACATCAGCAGGAACCGTTCTAGCCGTGCGCTGCAGTGTTCCGGGCCTTGGCCTTCGAAGCCGTGTGGCAGCAACAGGACCAAACCGCTGAGCCGATTCCACTTGTCTTCGGCGCTGGCGATGAATTGGTCAACGATGACTTGCGCGACGTTCCAGAAGTCCCCGAACTGGGCTTCCCAAGCGACCAAGCCTTCGGGGAAATCGAGGGAGTAGCCATATTCGAAACCGAGCACGCCGGCTTCGCAGAGCGGGCTGTTGACGAGTTCGATCTTGGCCTGGTCGGGGCGGAGGTGGTTGAGCGGCGTGTAGGTTCGCTCCGATTCCATGTCGTGCAGGACGGCATGTCGGTGGCTGAAGGTGCCGCGCTCGACGTCTTGCCCGGTCAGCCGGATCCGGCGACCGGAGGTGAGTATGCTGGCGAACGCGAGCGCTTCACCCCCCGCCCAATCGACCGGAGCTTTGCCGATCGCCATTTCTCGACGCTGCAACAGCGGCCGTTTGAGCTTCTTGTTGGTGCTGAAGTCGGCGGGGGTGCGGGTTAGGCTATCGAGCAGTTCGGTGAACGTCGCTTGGTCGACGTTGGTGTCGACCTGATGCGCCTCGGGCTCGGGGCCGCCAAAGTACGCTTCCCAAGGGCCCTGCAGCGTCTGGATGTCGGAGCTGAACGGCTCGTGCTTGCTGGCCGCGAACTCGCTTTCCAGCTTCTCGGTTCGCTCCATCTGGATCTGGTCGGCTTCTTCGCGGCTGATCTTGCCGAGTTCCAGCAGCCGGTCGAGGTAGTTTTGCCGGACGCTGGGCCGCTTGTCGATTTCGGCGTACATCACCGGCTGGGTGAAACGCGGCTCGTCCCCTTCGTTATGACCCCAGCGACGGAAGGCGTAGAGGTCGATCACGACGTCGCGCTGGAACTGTTTGCGGAAATCCATCGCCAGCGAAACGACCTGGGCGACGGCTTCGGGATCTTCACCGTTGACGTGGAAGATCGGGATTTGCAGCATCTTGGCGATATCGGTCGCGTAGGTGGTGCTGCGACCTTGATGCGGCTCGGTGGTGAAGCCGATCTGGTTGTTGATCACGATGTGCAGGGTGCCGCCGGTCTTGTAGCCTTCGAGTTGGCTCAGGTTCAGCGTTTCCTGAACGATCCCTTCGCCGGCGAATGCCGCGTCACCGTGGATCAGGATCGTCATCACCTGCGAGCGGTTGGCGTCCTTGCGGCGGTCCTGTTTGCAGCGCGTCCGGCCTTGCGCGACCGTGTTGACGAACTCCAGGTGGCTGGGGTTGAAGCAGAGCGAAATGTGGATCTTCGCCCCGGCGGCGGTCGTCCAGTCGCTGCTATGCCCGAGGTGGTAGCGGACGTCGCCACCGCCGCGATTGCGGGCCGGATCGGGGTCGTCGAACGACCAGAAGATGTTCATCGCCCGCTTTTTCAGGATGTTGGCCATCACATTCAGGCGGCCGCGGTGCGCCATCGCCAACACGACTTCCTTGACCTGATGCTGGCCGGCTTTTTCGAGGGCCAGATCGAGCATCGGGATCAGGCTTTCGGCCCCTTCGAGCGAGAAGGTTTTGGCCCCCACGAATTTCCTGCGGACGAACTCTTCGAAAATCGAGGCATCGGCGAGCCGCACGTAGATCCGACGCTGGACTTCGTGGGATAGCTCCAGCCGATTCTCGGTGGTTTCCATCCGCCGCTGCAGCCAATCGCGGATGTTGCGATTGTCGATGTGCATGAACTGCGCGCCGATGCTGCGGCAGTAGGTGTTGCGGAGCCGCGAGAGGATTTCGTTCAGGGTCCCACCGGTGACGTTAGCCAAGGCCGACGATTCGAAGCTCTGCCCCAGATCGAACTCGCTCAGGCCATACAACTCGGGGCTCAGTTCGGCCGTTCCCTGGCGGGTCAGGCCGAGCGGATCGAGCTGCGCGACGAGGTGACCGCGGACGCGGTACTCGCGGACGAGCTGGTCGACCCGGTCCTGCATCCGCGCCGCCCATAGCAGCCGGTCACTTTCGCCCGACGAGATGGCCGGAGCACCGTCGCGAGCGGGGGCCGACACCGCGCTTCGGGCGTCCACCACCGGCTCGCTGGGGGAGCCCAGCAATTCGGCTCGCGAACCGCCACCGGTGATCCCGTTGGTGATCAGGAACTGTTCGAAATACTTCCGCCAACTTTCCGGGACGCTCGCCGGATCATGAACATACTGAACGAATAAATCGTCGACATAATCGATGCTATAAGTGTTCATCAATGGGTGCTAGCACAGGCGGGTCGTCGTCCGCGACGATTTGGGGCAACCAAGGAAAGAGGTTGGCGAAGGGGATTCCGACCCCAAACACGCGCTAACTGATTATGTACCGCGGACCAGTCATTGGCTACGCCTGATACCCCCTGCGAAAATGAACATTCGAACAAAAAAATTGGCGGCCGAGTTCGCCAACTGGTACGACTACCCGCAGTACTTCGACATGGTGTTCCGTGACGAGACGGCGGCCGAGGTCGATTTTTTCCTCGCGGCCTTCGATCGCTATGCCAGCGGCCCGGTTCGGCGGGTCCTTGAGCCGGGCTGCGGCAGTGGGCGTTTGGTAACCGCGATGGCGGCCCGCGGCTTCGACGTCGAAGGGATCGACCTGAGCCGCCCGGCGCTCGATTATTTGCGCCGTAAACTGCATCGCCGCGGCTTGCAGGCGAAGTTGCACGAGACGGACTTTACGCGGATCGATTTGCCCGGAAGTTTCGACGCGGCCTTTTGCACCTTCAACACCTTTCGGCATCTGACCTGTGAAGCGGACGCCGTGTCGCATCTGCGGTCGGTGGCGGACGCGTTGCGGCCGGGCGGCATTTACATCCTGGGGTTGCACGTGATCCCGTTGGATGCCGATCCCGAATGCACGGAGCGTTGGAAGGCGAGCCACGGATCGACGCGCGTTCACGTCACCTTGCGGGTACGAGAGTTCGATCGACGGCGACGGGTCGAGCAGATCGAAGTGCTGCTGACCGCCACCACGCCGCGCCGCACCGTCCGCTGCCGCACCCGCTTTCCGCTGCGGCTGTACACGATGAAGCAGATCCTGCGAACGCTGGGGCAAGTCCCGTCGCTGAGCATTGTGGGAACTTTCGATTTCGATTACGACCTCGAATCGCCCCGCATCGCCGATGATGACCTCGTCGACTCCGTGTTCGTGCTCCGCAAGGGCAGCGATCAAGACTGCGTTTGACCCCTCGCGACGTCCGGTTTAGGATTCAGGGATACCTTGTCTCCGAACCCATTTCTCAAAACCTATCCGCGACGATCGGACGGGTGGGACGCGGCCGAGCATCGCCGCCGCGGCACTCTTCCGGCAATTTGCCAGGTCAGTTCCTTGTCAGGTCACGTCATTGCCAGGTTAAGCCCATGATACGAATCCCTGTTTGCGATTGTCGTCTCGCGATCAAGCCTTGGGCCAGGCCCCGGTCGGCGCGGCGGGCGGGAAGCTGCCGGCTGCGGACGCTCGTCGCCATGGCCCTGCTGCCGGTCGTTGCCTGCGCACTCGGTTGGCCGCGGGACGGCTTCGCGCAAGCCCCGCCAAAACCGGCCGCGGGTGCCGCCAATCGCCCCGCTGCGCCGCCCGTTACCGCCAAGCCGCCGACTGCCAAGCCCGGCGTGCCCGGGCCGGTCGGCGCGGGCCAGAAGCCTGCCGCGGCTGGCGTGGGCAAGCCGGGTGGCAAGAAGCCCGAGAAGCCGCCGATGCAGACGCTCGATTTGCCCACCGCGGACGGGATCAAGCTCCGCGCCTTTTACTTCCCATCGGAGGTCGGCAAAGCCGCGGTCCCGGTGATCGTGGTCCACGAATGGCAGGGTCAGGCCAGCCCGTACTCGGCGCTGGTCCGCAAACTTACCGAGCTTGGGTGCGCGGTCATCGTTCCCGAACTCCGCGGTCATGGCGCCAGTCGCCAGCAACAGACCCCAGCCGGGCTGCGAACGTTGGATGTAGCCAAGATGTCTCGCCCGGACGTGCTGGCGATGGTCAAGTTCGACCTGGAAGCGGTCAAAAAGTTCTTGGTGCAGGAGAACGACGCCGAGCGACTGAATCTCAACGCCTTGGCAATGATCGGCGTCGGGGAGGGGGCGATCGTCGCGGCGCAGTGGTCTGTTGGTGACCTCAATTTCCCCAGCATCGGCAGCATCAAGCAAGGCCAGGATGTCAAGTTGCTGGTCTTGGTTTCGCCCGTTCGGACGCACAAAGGGGTGTCGCTCGAGGATTCCCTCAACGACCCGTTGCTCGCCAGCCTGCCGTTCTTGATCGTCGTCGGCGAAACGAGCAAGCAGATGGGGGATGCGGAACGGGTTTTCAAGCGTCTGGAGACGATCAAGAAACGGTTTTCGCGAGGCGAGCCGGTGGGGCTCGAATTCGCGCCCTTCCCCACGTCGCTGACCGGTCACGCGCTGGTGAACGATGACCCGAAGGTGATCCCCAAGATCGTCTCGTTCTTGGATGCGGCCTTGATCAAAAACGCCCCGCGAATCCCCTGGGTCGAACGCCCGTGATCCCTAGCGGAAGCGGCCCATGATCCCCGAAGGGCGCGGCCCGTGGAGGCTCAGGCCCCACACTGCCAAAGCCCTCGCGGTTGGGAACCGGTTACTGGCCGCGAACGATCGCCGTCACGGTCGATGAAGCGGACGCCGCCACGCCACCGCTGGTCTTGACGATCAAGTGGCTGGTGAGCTTGCCCAACGCGTCGCCCGTCGCGGTCAAGCGGACAGGGATCATGTGCATCGCCTTCGCCTCGGTCGGCGCGTCGAAATCGACCTGCCAGCCTTCGAGCGTGATCGATTCGATCGTGAAGGCCGACTTGCCGCGGATCACCAATCGTTTCTCCAGCACTTCGCCCGGCTTGATCTCACCCAGCGCCAGCGAATGAGGCGCTACCGAGAGGTTGCTCTCCAGCTCACCGTTAATCAAAACCGGCACGCGAGGTTTGGCGCGGTCATTGGTCAGGACGATCAGTTCGTCGCGAAAAACTCCCTCGGGAGCCGACGGGTCGATGCGAACGGTCAGCGAGTAGGTCGCGTTGATCCCGGAACGCTGTTCGAGCTGCGCGGTCGCGGTCACCCAAGGCAGGGCACTTTTGACCTCGACCACCGCCCAGTCCGAGCGGCCTGCGTAAGTCATCCGGATCGACTTGGTCGACGCTTCGCCAGCCGGCACTTTGCCAAACTCGACGGACCCCGGCGAAATCACCAAATCTTGGCGGATGTAGCCCGTGACTTTCAGTCGGACTTCGGTGTACGCCGGCTGATCGATGACCACGGTCAGCGTGGCGCTCTTTTGGCCACGATTGGTGTCGGTATTCAAGCGAGCCAGGATCGAACCGACTTGACCAGGCGCGATGTACTCCGTTTCGATGATCGGGGTCGTGCAGCCACAGCTCGCCCGCACCGAGCGCAAATGCAACGTCTTGCCGGTATCGTTGTGGACGGGAAACCGGAATTCGGTCTTCGCCGCGACCGCGACCGTACCGAAATCGTGTGTCTGTATCGGAAAGGCCGTCGCCGTCCAATCGGCTCGCGCGATGCTACCGGCGAAGGTTACCATCTTGAGGGTGATTGCGGCCAGGAAGACGATTCGGAGATTGCGACACATACGAGGGCTCGGACGATTAAGGAACGGTTAAAGGGTTGGAGTGGCGCAAATGGCATACGGGACCAGAGCTGCCCTCGGAGCACGAAGGTCTCGACTTAACGAGACCACCGACATCCCAAAGGCCAACGCAGCGGAGCAGAGAGCGGAAAGGAGAGCGCTGCGATTCAGAATCGCCAAACACAACTCATTTTCGCCAGCTTGCCATGGAAGTGAAGCCCGACGTCGAACTCTAGCACACGATTTCGCGGCGAGCGGCGAGCGGAAAAAAACACGGTCTGACGTTGCCGTTGGCGAGGGAAGGCGGCACCGGATGGAAGTTAGGTCGCCCTAATGAGCCATTACGGGCGTCGAGCATGACTGACGGCGATCCTTTACCCGTCGATCCGAACCCTGATGTCAGGTCTGAAAGGCTTGCGGAAAAAATAGCATCCGAGTTGGAAGGAATCGCAAAATCGGTCTGCAACTTTTGTAAGGTTTACGCGCTCCAAGGCCAAGCTTACAAACCGGACGCTCGATGCCCGGAGGTAGGCCTCCCGCGGGCGATTTTGCCGCGAAGCGATGCCAAAATTTGGCCGTTGGGCGTCAGCCCACGGAACGGTTGCGACCGGATGGAGCCGCAAAACGCCGCGCGGTGTTGCTGTCACCGATTCGCGGCTAAAACCGATTGCGATGTCTCGGCAACGGTCACCAACACAGGTAGCGAATGCAGTTTCGAATGGACTGGCCGGGAACGTAGGCGACAGGCTGGCCGAAGATTCCCTGACCGACTTGGACAGGATATCGCTCCTGCCCGAACGAGATCAGCGGTTGGTGCTTGGGCGGACCGGGGACGACCGTTTGCCCGCCGAAGGACACGGGGGTCGGTGGGGCGATGAAGCCTGGTGTGCCTTGCGCGATCGGCATGACGCTGACGGGGGGCAACACCGTCGGCACACCTGGAGCCGTTGCCGGCCCGCCGTAGCCGGTGGCGGAGGCTTGCGTGAGGCTGGTGGGATCCGGCGCGTAGGTCGGGATTCGATCGGATTGGTAGCCGGAGGGGGCCGAAATGTTGCGACAATTGCCGAGCGTCGCGAAGCCGGTGGTCAACTGTGGCTGCGGCAGCGGCGCGTAATCGCTGGGGAGCATCGGGGATGGTACTGCACGCTGTGGGGCCGGGGTGGCAACCACGGGGCCGGCGGGTTGCATCACCTGCGGGGTTAGCGGAACCACCGCCCCTGGGTTCGCGTTCCCCCGCGGCAGCGGCGACGTGCCCAGGTCGGGAGCCGGCAAATTGATGGGGCCAGAAGTGGTGCTGGACCCGAGCGCCGGGGGCAACGCGGGGTTGCCGATCGGCGCCGGGGAGCTCATCGGGGGGGGCGAATAGGTCGGTGAGTAGGTCGGTGGCGCGGCATAGCCCTCGGGGGGCATGCTGGGCAGCGTCAAACCAGAGCCGTTCGGTGCCTGCATCATCGCGGCCTGCCGAACCGGTACCGAACCCGCAAAGCTGGCGGGGATGAATTGTCCGGTGGTCGCTGTTGGTGAGGAAGTCGGGGCGGGGACCGCTCGGGTGGGACCGCCGGGCGTCGGCTGAGCAACCTGCGGAAAAGCTTGCTGGGCTCGAATCGCGTCGACCGCCGAAGGGGCGCCGATCGGACGGAGCCGTGTTTGCGGCGTGTCACCCGCCGCATCGGCGCCGAACGGCCGAGCGGGTAGGGGGATGCTGCTGGGGTCCGGCATTCCGACTGGCAACAGAACACCGGTGGGCGCTAGGTTTGGCTGCGGCTGGCCCTGAGCCACGACTGGCGAAACGCTCAGCCAACCGGCGAAACCACAAGCTAGCCCGCTGAGACTCGCGCCCCAACGCGGAGCTCGTCCGCGGCGCTGCGACCCATGAATCCCTAATAACATACCCATTCCTCCTAGCCTTCGTGAATCGTTTCGGTCTATCCGCTAAATCGGTATTGCTGTGCAAGCCCAGTACCAAAACGGAGGGATGTGGCGTTTTGGCGAGGCAAAGATAATCTCCGGAAGGTACGTGTCCTGGGCATCCTGAGCGAGAGCCGTAAAAGTCGAGGCTCGACGAGGGGCGTCCTGACGTTAGACTTACGCGGTAACTCCGAACCCGCGGTGAGCGTGAGTGGCGCGGAGGGGGAGTGGCAAACGAGATGGGTTTTGGCGGTTCATCATGACATTGACCAGTCACGCGATCGTGCTGCTGGCCAAGATGTTCAGCGGGTTTTCGGTCCGCTGGGTTGATTGCAAGCCGGATACCTGTCAGCGGGTTTATTTCGCCAATCACACCAGTCA
>DITY01000271.1:11704-15177 GCA_002422955.1 Planctomycetaceae bacterium UBA6172 | reverse complement strand
GCTCGTCGCGGGACTGCCGCCCCAACTCGATCTGACCGGCGGACAGGCAGTGGATTTTTTCGCAGCCTTGGTCAAGGACAACCGCCCAGAGTCTTTGAACTTCATCCAGCGCTTCGCGGAGGGTGGTTTCCAACTCGGGTAGCCGCGCGAATCGGTCGACGAAATCGGCGATCTTGGGCGGGGCATTCCAGCGGCTGAGGGCCATGAATTTGGCTTCCACCAACCCGCGTAAGGCGGTGGAGTCTTCCGCAATTTCCGGAAACTCCCTGAGATACGCTTCGATCCGTTTCGGCCCCCTCCCGTCGCGATCATCCGTCGTAACGTCCGTTAAGGGCGGTAGGCGAGCGCCGGCAGGGGCGAGCCGTAGGCGCCACTCCAGGTCCGCCGCGAGCAGGTCGACCCATTCGTCGACGCTGGTTTCATCGCGAACCGCGTCGACCAGCTGACGGACATCGAGCGGACGCAGCGCCTGCCAACTGTGGTCCAACTCCCGCAACGACTTATCGATCCCGATCGTCGCGCGGCCGAATTTAGCGTTCATCCGACTGGTCCTGCTGGTAGCTTATCGAGCCCAATTCGCACCGCATCATGGGCCGGGGGGATGGTCGAGAAATTCAGCCTCCCAGTGGCGTTTGATCTCGCGCAGTAGCCGCTGTACCCGCCGATTCGAAATGCCGAGCAGATCCGCGATCTCGACCGTCGTTCGGCCCTCGAGCCGATGCAGGACGATCTGCCGCGCTTCGTCATCGGGCAATCGCCCCAGCAGGTGATCCAACAGATCGCGTAACTTCGCTTCCTCATGGGCACCTTGGGCCTTCGCGTCGGCGACGTGGTCGATCGCTTCTGGCCACCCGACCCGAGTCGCCGCGGCTTGCGTTTCCGGGTTCGCCCCCGCGCCGCCACGCTTCTGGGCCGTGAGCGTTCTCCGCTGCTGGTTGAGCGTCCGCTGGGCGATGGTGATCAGCAAGCTCCAGATCTGCGGCGGGCCGCTCGTATCATGAAACCGCCCGGCATCGATCCCATTGAAGAACTGCGCGATCGTCTCGTGCGCGATGTCGCTTTCCAGTCCCACCAGCGGCGGGATCCCACGAATCCGGTAGCTAACCAAGAATTTCAACTGCGGATAATGTGCATTCCAAAAATCGGTCCGAGCCTGCTCGTCAGCAAAATTCAGCTGCCGGGTCTGGCCCGGGTCCGAAATGGTCGACATGATCGCGGTGCTGTGGGTGGGAAGTGAATCGGGTGAGACCGCATATCAGGGGCTGTCGGTGCCGATCTCGCCGCGTCAGCGAGCCGAACCGCATCCTGGAATTTACCGCGACGTCACCGGGTAGTGAATGGCCTCGGGTGACGGCGGCAATGATTCGCCAGGGCTCCATGAGCGTTCATCCTAACCGCTCGGTCGGTCGCCTGCTTGCGTGATCCGACCACCGTCTGTCATTTTCGGTTAAAGCGGCGATGCGATCGGTTCCCGCGGCCCGCGAACCGCGGGCCACTCGCGGCGATCCGTGCCGTCGTGACGCTTGGCGGTCGCATGCCCGACGCTGCCGCAAAATACGAACCGTTACTCGTCAAATGCGAATCGTGACTTCTATCCCGCGAATTGCAAGACGTAAGTGAAGGTCGTGAGGTCACCGGACACGGTCACGTCGGGTCCGTCGCCTGGGGGGTTGCCCACTCATGCCCCTCCGCCCCTCCGCGGCTCGCTAGACTGAGACCCGTAGGCGGTTGGCTCAGACTGAACTCGAGATGGGAAAGACGATGATTCGGACGATCAATTGGCTGACGCTGGCACTGCTCAGTTTTAACTACCACGGTACCCTGGGTGCCCAAGAGACGGCTCCCGATGCGGGGCACCGGTTTCCGGCGACGGAACGGCCAGCGGCTGACACGTTGATCGACGGCAAACTGACCGCCGCCGCGAGCCGAGTCGACCTCGACCGTGGGCTGCTGGCACACTGGCCGCTCCGGGGCGATGTCGTCGACATGGTTACCGGTACGGCCTCGGGCGAGATCCAGGGGCCAGTCGATCTGCGGTCTTCGGACCGCTCGGCGGGCTTTTTCGGCAGCGGCTCGTGGCTGGAAATCCCAGCGACCAAGGCCCCGAGATTGGCGGGCGGCGATTTCAGTTTGGCGGCCTGGGTCCGCTGCGACGAAGCCGATCCGCGCGGCGACGGACAGTTGACCGGCGACCTGATCAGTCAGTACGACCCACGGTCTCGGCGCGGCTTTCAGCTGTCGCTCAAGTCCGCGGCGGGAGTGACCAGCAATCAGCCGAATTGGCGGCATCTGCAATTCGGCATCGACGACGATCGCTCGGGGGCCTGGCGCGATTGCGGCCGGCCTGGCGAGGCGGTCTTCGGGTTTGCGCTCGCCGTTCACGAAGGGGCGTTGTATGCGGGCACCTGCGAAGCGGGCCAAGGGCAAGCGGGAACGGTCTATCGGTATGGCGGCGAGCAGAACTGGATCGACTGCGGTGCCCCCGACCGATCGAATAGCGTCACCAGCTTGGCGGTCTACCGAGGCCAGCTTTATGCCGGTACCGGCAAGTATCGACTGGCCGGATCGAGTCTCACGGAATCTGAAAACGAGCAGCTCGGTGGTCGCGTCTTTCGATACGCAGGGGGCAAGCAGTGGGTGCTCTGCGGAGAGCTGCCCGATACCGAGGCGATCGGCGGCTTGGTCGTCTTTAAGGATCGGCTGCATGCCTCGTCGCTCTACCGTCCCGCCGGTTTCTTTCGCTATGAGCCCGAGACGCAGACCTGGTCGCGTTTGCCGGTCCCGCAAGGGCTCGACGCGACGACCCAGGAGATCGCGGACCGCCGCGTCGAGGCGATGACGGTCTTTGGGGGATATTTGTACGCCAGCAGTTACGACGGCGGACATGTCTATCGTTTCGACAGCGAGGGTTGGCTCGACTGCGGCCGCTTGGGCGACAACACCCAGACCTATTCCTTCGCGCAGTACGACGGCCGTCTGTATGTCGGCACCTGGCCCAGCGGTCGCGTCTACCGCTTTGAGGAGCCGAATCGTTGGAGCGACGTCGGCCGCTTGGGCGAGGAGCTTGAAGTGATGGGGATGATGGTTCACAACGGGCGGCTGTTCGCGGGTACTCTGCCGCTCGCCGAAGTTTACGCCTTCAACGGTACCGACGCGTGGCAGCGTTTGAAGCAGCTCGACACGACTCCGGACGTCCGTTTCCGCCGCGCCTGGACGATGGCCGAGCATGACGGCGAACTGTTCACCAGCACGTTGCCGTCCGGCAAGATCTTCGCTTATACGCAAGGCGCGCAGGTCAGTTGGGGGCATCCCCTGCCGTCGCGGTGGTGCCATGTTGCCGCGACCCAATCTGACCGGCGTTTGACGCTGTACTTGGATGGCGTGAAGGTTTCGCAATCCCCCCTGCTCGAAGGTGAGGCTCACAACCTCGACACGCAGGCGCCGCTGCGGATCGGAGCCGGCATGAACGGGAC
>DITY01000271.1:0-11645 GCA_002422955.1 Planctomycetaceae bacterium UBA6172 | reverse complement strand
GCAAGGCATCCGCCGAGTTTTGGGCGGCGTAGGCCGGGGCGATGCGGGAGGCGCGGGCGCGATACAGGTCGATGTCGTTGGCGATCGCTCGCAGGGCGTCGGCGAACTCCGCGGGGGTGCTCGCCGTGCGCCCGGAAGCCTGTTCCGCCCGGCCCGCAAAGTGGTCAGTCGACTTGACGGTCTGGCGAAACGATTGTCGGAGGGACCGCCCGCGGCGGCTGGCGAAAATTGCGACGGCCGCGGCGGTATCCTATAATGCCCCAGTCGGTTTCTCGTTCTCGCTACTTGCCCGCGTCACTTTCCCGGCTTTCCAGCGGGTAGTCCGACCGCGATGGCTGCTGGTGCGAAGTCGGTTGACGGTTGAGGTGAATTGCCTTGAATCTTAGCTGCGCTCGTTGTGGAACGTCATTCGAACCGAACGCGGGGGAAAATCAATGTCCGGTCTGTGCGGATGCTTTGATGGCGACCCAAGTGGGTAGCGGAATCGACGACGAGCTCCCGGTCACGAAGGGCTTCGAGCCTACTGAACTGGCGGAGGTGGCGTCGCGGCCGCTCAGCAATCGAGACATTTTGGCCGGCCGGTACGTGATCTTGCGACTCTTGGGTGAAGGGGCATTCGGCCTGGTCTACCTCGCATCGGACCTCGATTTGCAGCGTCCCGTCGCGATCAAGGTCCCCCGGCCTGAAAGACTTCATCGCCCCGAGGCGGTCGAGCGATACCTGTCGGAAGCGCGGATCGTCGCGAACCTCAGGCATCCCAACATCGTTCCGATCCACGACATGGGGAAGATTGGCGACGGCGGGGTCTTTCTGATCTCGTCCTTTATCGACGGCGAGACCTTGAAGGACCGGATCCAACGGGGCGACATCGCCCCTCGCCAGGTCGCCGCTTGGCTCGCCACGATCGCCGACGCGCTCGATCACGCCCATTCCAATCGGCTGATTCATCGCGACATCAAACCGGCGAACATCCTGATCGAATCCGCGACCCAGACTCCCTTCATCACCGATTTCGGGCTGGCGGCGATGGTCGATGATCGCACGCTCTGCTTCGGCCGGGTCGGCACGCCGGCCTACACCAGCCCCGAGGTCGCGCGTGGCGAGGGGCATCGCCTCGACCGTCGCAGTGACATCTTCTCGCTGGGTGTCACCATGTACGAGCTGTTGACGCGGAAGCGCCCCTTTCGCGGCGGTTCGGAGGAGGAGATCTATCATCGGATCATCAACGAAGCCCCGGCGGCCCCGCACCTGCTGAACCCGGAGGTTTCGCCAGAGCTCGAACGGGTCTGTCTCAAAGCCCTCGCCAAGCGGGCGCCCGATCGCTACATGACCGCCAAGGAAATGGCGGACGACCTGCGGCTGTGCGCTTGCGAGACTTCGGCGACGGTCACCCCGCGGCCGATCGTCTTCAAAGGGTTGCGATCGTTCGACGGTGAGGATGCGGACTTCTTTCTCGATCTGCTCCCCGGCCCCTGGGACCGGGTCGGAATCCCCGAAAGCATCTCATGGTGGAAGAAGCAGATCGAACAGCAGGACGCGGAGCGAACGTTTGGCGTCGGGATGATCTATGGCCCCAGCGGCAGCGGCAAGAGTTCGTTGGTCAAGGCCGGGTTGATCCCCCTGCTGGCCCCGAACATCATCCCGGTCTACGTCGAAGCGACCGGTGAAGATACAGACCTGCGTCTGCGCAATGCCATCGCTAAGCGACTCGGGCGCCGCATCGGCAGCCAGAAACTTGTCGACCTTCGCAAAGCTGATCATCCGAAAGGGGATAGTCTCGCCACGATGCTGACGCTGCTCCGTCGCGGTGTCGGCTTGGCCGAAGGGAGCAAGGTGGTGCTGATCATCGATCAGTTCGAACAATGGTTGCATGCCAATCGCCAGGATGTGGACACGCCGCTGACGCTGGCGTTGCGTCAATGCGACGGGGCCAAGCTGCAAGCGATCGTGATGGTCCGCGCGGATTTCGCCTTGGCGGCTTCCCGCTTCATGCGGCTCATCGAAACACCGATCGCCGAAGGACATAATTTCTCCACCGTCGATTTCTTTGGCGTCGCGCATGCCGAACGGGTGCTGACGCGTTTCGGCCAAGCGCTCGGCCGGCTCCCGGCGGATGCCGACCGGATGACCGCGGATCAATCGGCGTTCGTCAAACAGGCGGCCCAGGGTTTGTCCCGTCGTGGCGAAGTGGTCTCCGTGCGGATCGCCGTGTTCTCCGAAATGGTCAAGCACAAGGAGTGGGCCCCGGCGACGCTCGAGGAGGTCGGCGGGACGGAAGGGATTGGCATCAACTACCTCGAGGAAACGTTTGGCGGCAAGGCGGCCAATCCGAGTCACCGAGAGCACCGGATCGCGGCCCAGAACGTGCTCGTCGCCCTGCTGCCCGAAGTCGATACCGACATCCGCGGCGAGATGCGATCGGTGGAGGACCTGTTGATCGCGTCAGGCTACCAAGACAAGCCGCGGGAGTTCGCCCAAGTACTCTCGATCTTGGACGGGGACTTGAAGCTGATCACCCCGACCGAGCCCGAAGGTTTGGACTCGGCGGCCAGCTCCGAGCGGCCGATGAAGTTTTACCAATTGACCCACGATTATCTCGTCCCGTCGCTCCGCGCATGGCTCGGCCGGGTGCGGCTCGAAACGCGGCGCGGCCAGGCGGAAATGCGGCTCGCGGAACGGACCAAGCTCTGGACTACCAAGTCCGAGAATCGCCAACTCCCCTCCCTGACGGAGTACCTTCGTATCCGCCTGCTGACCAAGGCCAATCGTTGGTCAGCGGGAGAGAGCGCGATGATGGGGGCGGCGGGGCGCTACTATGGCGTTCGCGTCAGCCTGCTGTCGTTCGTCGCCTTGTCGATCCTGCTCGTGGGCGCGGTGTTCGTCCG
Source organism: Planctomycetaceae bacterium UBA6172 (assembly GCA_002422955.1). Lineage (GTDB taxonomy): Bacteria > Planctomycetota > Planctomycetia > Pirellulales > Pirellulaceae > UBA6163. The sequence continues at coordinate 8,760 of DITY01000271.1, read as the reverse complement.
CGGCCAACAGCAACGTTTGGACAACGTACGCATTCTTAGCCTGTTGACGGCCAACCTCGGCGAGTTCGAGGGGGTGGCGAGGAATCTGGCGGATCCGCCGGCCAGGGTGAAGGGAAAATTGGCTGCCGTCGCCGATGGGAAATCGGCTCCGATTGGCCAAGCCAGCGCGATCGTCGACATGCAGAAGGAGTCTTGGAGGGCGGCTTACGTGCTGGTGGATCAGGGGACAAGGTACGTCAGACAGCTTGTCGAACATGCGATTTCCAGTAACGCCGAACCTCAGATGGTTGCGATTGTCGCAGCCCGTGTCCGGCCGTACGCCGACCCACGTCGAGAGCCGGCCGCGGGTGATTCGGCTGAGGTCGAAGCGGAAGATGGGACCGAACCGTTCACCGAAATCCTGTGGGCGGCCGTTCAGGACGCGGAGTCGGATCATGCGAAAGCGCTGCGTTCCGCCGTCATCCTGGCCATGGCCGACCCGGATTCCTCGCGTTGGTCCATGTTCGCGCCGCAACTCGTCGAGGCTCTGCTCGCGGCGAACCCCTTCGACATCGCGGAGTGGATCAGCCTGTTGAAGCCGGTCGCGCCCCAGTTCAGTCAATTGCTGCGAGACGTGGTGGTCGACGAGCAGGCCACGAGTGACCTGAGAGCCCAGGCCGCTAGGGCGATCGCCTACTGCGACGATGGCCCCGCGTTGGCAAACCTCGTTATGAATGTCGAACCCAGCTTGGCGGCGCTGCTGTTCCGCGGGATGGAAAGGCCTACCGAGGCGGCGGTCGCGAACGTTTTCCTCCAAGCCATCGGTTCCGCGGTGACTTCGTCGCCATCGGAAGGTCCCAGCTACTCGTCCCGCCAGCAGGCCCACGCCGCGCTCGGGCTTGCCAGATTGAACCGGTGCGACGAACTTCGCGACGTGTTGGCGAAGCTCGACAACCCCACCATTCGCACCCTGTTCATCGTCCATGCCAAGGACTTGGAGGTGCCGGCCGAATATTTGCAGACGGCGTACGAACGCTTTGCGCCGCCTACTCAGGATACGGCTCGCCAAGCGATCCTTCTAGCATTGAGCTTCTATAACCCCAGCGGCATGACGGAGCGGACCAGGAATTGGTGGCTCGCGACACTCGAGCGACTGTACAGCGAAAGCCCCCATGCGTCCGAGCGTTCAGCCGCGGAATACGCGCTTCGCCGCCACGGACTGACAATGCCGCCGCGACCAGAGCCCCCTTATCTCGATAGCCATCCTGAGCCGACCGGCGATTGGTCGCTCCACGCTTCGGGCCAAGTGCTGCGCCGATTGAAGGTGCCCATAATCGCGCCGGACTCGGCCACAGAAGGAACCTCAGACGTGACCACTGCGGCCGTATCCGCGGTCGATGCGGACACGCAACCCAGGGTCCGGGTGATCGACATGTCCATCCACGAGGTCACTCTCCACGACGTCCAGATTATGTCCAAGGGCAAATGGGTTTATGACCCTGTGTTCGTGGAGGGAGATTATGCCGCGGCGCCTTACGCATCGATGGTCGAAGCGATGAAGTTTTGCCGCTGGCTGGGTGAGCAGGAGCACCTCGACGAGGCCCAACAGGTCTATGCCGATATCGATCAGACCGGCATTGAGCATCTGGTCCTGACTCCGGAACAGCTTAAGAAGACAGGTTTTCGGCTTCCCACGATTGATGAATGGCAGTTCGCGTGTGCGGCCGGGTCGGAGACGCCGTTTTTCGTCGGTGAGGATCCGGTTTACCTGAACCATTTTGCCTGGTATGGGAGAAATTGTGACAAGGTGATGAATGTGGGGACCCGCGTGCCGAATGCATTTGGCTTTTTCGATATGATGGGTAACGTCGCGGAATGGAGCCATTCTCAAGAGCCGGATCTGGGAAGGGGACTGTACTTAGGCTTCGGCTACCGCAGTCAGCTGGATCATTTGCGGACGAATGGCAGCAAAGAATGGACAGCGGAACTCGACCGCGAGTTGAGCTTTGTCGGCTTCCGAGTCGTCAGGACCGTAGCCACCGAGCCCTAATCTCGGGTTTGTCCGGCTGCGATCGAACTTCCTTGACGCGTTATTTTGATTGCTTACTGAGCTGCTTACGAAACAATCGACAACCTTAGGTCAATCGAGCGTCGATCGATCTGGCGAATTGTTAACCCCCCGAACGTTTCATGAGGCCAAGGCCATGAGTCTTTTCCTTGAATGGTTGACCGTCGGTCTGTTGGCAGGGATCGCCTACTATTTGCAAGCAATCGCCCTCGACTTCAAGGCGATTCGACGATCGGACCTGCCGCAAGTGATCGGCGAGCTGCAGACCGCGAATCGAATCGGATGGGAGATTTTGTCGGTGCTCTCCAAGCACGGCCCACCCGTGCCTACTCACCATGTCGGCGCTGTTGGCGTTTTCACTCGGGTTCGAGGCGGTGTTACGCATCACCTTGGCCAGTCGGATGGCGAGTTCATGGTGTGGAGCTGGCGCGATGGCGTTTGGCAGCCTCTCAGCGTCCCGCCTGGTTACACGCCCGGTCCCCCGCCGGAGTTCGCTGGCGAGTATGACGGGGAAGCCGTTAGCGTGTGGTTGCCGCGATCGGAGCCATGATGCCGGTAGCGCGGCGTTTCGAAGCGTGTCCCTACAGGATCGTCTCAGACGCTGCCGCGAACCGCGACGCCCGTTGCGGTTGGGTGGCGCGAGTGATCGACGTACCGCTCTCGGCATTGAACCCGGTCGCCGAAGCCGCTTGCCGCAAGTGCTGTCAGTTCGCACTCCCCAGCGGCCTATCGCTCAATCCGGTGCTCGCCTCGCTGGTCACGTCCGAGTCCGATCGCTTGTGTGCAGGCGTTTCACCCGAGTCACCCCGTCGCGCGTCGCTGGAGCTGGCCCGCAGCTTCGCGATGCCCTGGTTGGCCCGCGGTGACGTCGGCGGAGGTCGCTGCGGCGAAGAAGTAGACGGCAACCCGTTGACGCTGGGAGCGTTCAACGCGATCGAACCTCACATATCGCACCAGTCCGGGTTGGATTCGGAGCCAACGAACCGCATCGGGCTGGTCGGCAAATCTCAGGGTTGCGGCGTCGCGAATATCAACCTCGATATTGCGACCCACCTGGGCATCGACCGTTGGCTGTTACCCGCGACACCGAGACTTCCGGTCGTCGCGGGCAACTGCGAACTCGATTTGGCGCCCCCCACACCGACTGATGCGGAACTCACCGAGTGGCTTCGCCGCGTCGATACCCTGCTATTCGTCGAACGTCCGGTGTACGAAGCCTTGCCACGGTTGGCCAAGGCCATGGGCATCCGAGTCGTCTGCATCCCGATGTGGGAATGGCTCGACCCGCGACAGGATTGGCTCCGGCACGTCGACCAGATGATTGGCGCCACGGCCCACACGCTGCAGGTCTTGAAATCTTGGCAAGACCGCTTCGGGTTCGGCTGGAAGCTCGCACATGTCCCTTGGCCCGTGAACACCGAACGGTTCCCGTTTTTTGCTCGCGTCGTCTGCCGCCGCTTCGTTCATGTCCACGGGGGTGGTGGCTATGCGGGAAAGCTGCAGGACGGCAGCCAGCAGGTGCTTCGGCGCAAAGGTCTCGAAGTGTTACTCGACGCGGCCAGACTCGCCCCCGAGATTCCCATCATCATTTATGCACCGCAGGAGGCGATTCGCCGGGCGCCGGCAAATGTCGAAGTCCGCATCCCGCCCGCGGACAATCGCCTGCTGTATGTCGACGGTGATGTTTGTGTCCAGCCGAGCCACTGGGAGGGGCTCGGCCTGCCATTACTCGAATGCCAGGCCGCCGGCATGCCGCTGGTCACGACGGACCATTCGCCGATGAACGAACATCGACCGATCAGCGTTGTCCCTTGCCAAACGCAAACGATCGAATTGGCACCCGGACTATTCATCGAAGCGGCGCGGATCCAATCGCAGGACTTGGCGGCAACGCTGCGGGCGGTCCATGGTAAATGTATCTTGTGGCACAGTTGGCGGGCGCGGCAGTTTGTTCATCAGCACCAGAGTTGGCGGAGTATGGCGGCTCGAATCCGGTCCGCGATGGCCACGCCACTGCTGGCATCGTCAGCTCGTCACAAGGCGTCATAGCCCTTTGGGAAATCTCCGCCAATGCCTCGCAACGCACAGCTCGTTCTGCCCACCGTCGAAAGCTGCATCTGGCGGCGGACTTCGGACGAGTTGGCCTGCTGTGGACTGGTCGAACGGTTGCTACCGATCGCCCGCGTTCCCGTATCGCTTGGGGCTTGCTCCGCTTGCTGCGAAAGTTTTCCACCAACGGAAAAGCTGCTCAATCCCGTCGTCGCCAGTCTGGTTCGCCTCGCGGCTGACGAGGTTATCCGCGACGGGCGAGCGACGCGCGAGCAGCTCGCCGGGTTGCGGGCGCAAAGCGAACGGGCGCTCAACGCGTTCACCCATGCGCATGCGCACCGGCCCGATCCAGCCGCAGCCACTTGCGAATCGGCCATCGCTACTGCAGGGCCAGTTTACGACCCGTTCCGAATCTCGCGTCCGCTGTCGCTGCTCGAGCTATTGCCCCCTCCGGCGGCGACGAGTGGTCCCGCGGTGAATCGCTGGGCCGTGGGCGTGACGACTTCACCGCGAAGGGACGACACGTTGGAGCAAACGCTCGACTCCCTGACCCGGGCCGGTTTCGACTCGGTCAAGCTGTTCATGGATGGGACGGTGCGATTGCCGGCGCGTTACCAAACGATCCCGCTGACCTGGCGTGAAGACACCATCGGCGCGTGGCCCACTTGGTACATGAGCTTGGCGGAACTCGTGCTGCATCAACCCGATGCCGACGCCTTCCTGCTGGTGCAGGACGACGTGTTGCTTGCCGATCGCGGGTCGCTGAAGGCCTACCTGGAACAGGTCCTGTGGCCAGGGAATACATTGGGAATCGTCTCGTTGTTTTCGGCCCAATATCAGATGCATCCGGGCTGGTACTCCGGGCCACCGTCGCCGTGGTTCAGCGCCCAAGCGTTGCTCCTTCCCAATTCCATCGCCAGGCTGCTGCTGTGTGACGCCGACGTGTCCCGGCGTTGCCTGGAGGCGGCTGGGGGGCACCACATCCCGATCCCGACGGTGCTCGCGGAGTGGGCGTGGCGGAAATCGATCCCGATCTATCAGCCGAGTCCCAGCCTGGCGCAGCATATCGGTAGCGCGAGCACGCTCTGGGGTCCTGCGATGCTGTCGCGCCCCCGACGGGCGACATGGTTCGCCGGGGCGATCGACACCCCGGTCGCGACCCACCAACCGCCCGACGTTTTCCCCGAAGACGCCTTCCCCTGTCCGGCGGGCCTGAACCAGGCTTATCGTTCTCGCGTGACCGCGGGATTGCAGACGATGTCGCAGACGCGCGCGGTCATCTGCGGCCTGTGCCGCGACGTCCGCGTGTATCTGCCTCGCATCGCCGCCAAGATCGGCCGGCTCGGCGCGATGTTTCGCGAACATCGCGTGGTGTTGGTGGAAAATGATTCGCGAGACGCCACGACCGAGTTTCTGCAGGACTGGTCGAAGCTGGACGGGCGCGTCGACGTCATCAGCGAGCAGTGCGGCGTCAAGAAGTTCGCGCAAAATCGCGATCGTGAGCGGACCGAGTGGCTCGCCCAGTGCCGCAATCGATATCTGGACCATGTCGCTGCGAAATACCCCGAGTTCGAATACTTGATCGTCGTGGATACGGACTTAGCCGGCGGTTGGAGCTATGACGGGATCGCGAATACGTTCGGCCATCAGGGCTGGGATGCCGTCGCGTCGTATGGGCTCGTCGAAGCGAGCTCCGGCGCGTTGGGGACATGGCTGCAATACGATTCCTGGGCCTTCCGCAGTTTCGGTCATCCGCAGCTGCACCGAGGCCATCAGGTCAGCTCAATGTTGTTAGATCGCGGCGCCCCGATGATGCGCGTCCATTCTTGCTTCGGCGGGCTAGCTGCCTATCGCACGCCTGCGATCCTAGGCGCACGCTATGGCGGGCAGGATTGTGAACACGTGGTCCTGCATCAACGGATGAGCGACCGCGGTGATGGCCGGATCTACTTGAACCCCAGCCAGCTGACCCTCTACTCGCCGCTCGAAATGGAAGTCGCGTCGCCCGCTCGGTCAGATAGAAACGCTAGGTCAGTGGGTAACGGGCCATCGGATCGCGGCGATTCGTCGACAGCCGACTGATGCAGGCTCGACCCCCGCACCCACAGCGTTTGTTGCAGGTCGAGCAAGCAGACCCAACCGTCACTGTCCAGGAATCGTTTCGCCAACCGCGACTTGCCCCCACCCGGCAGGTCGTTGTCATCGATCATCACGATGCTGTGCTCGCCCAACAACGGCCTGGCGGCGAGTAGCTCCGCCAGGCAATGTTCCTGGGGTGGCAGGACGCGATGTGGCAACGCCGCCGCGATCTCGTCCGCGGACAACCGCCGCAATTCTTCCGTCGAGAGCTCGCTCTGGATCTCCGCGAGGGGATAGTCCAGGCTATCGAGGTACAGCAGGTCGACGGTCCCGGGGAAGTCGGCCGCGGTGCGCAATGTCGACGTCAAGAACCGCAGCGAATCGTCGTGAAAGAGCATTCGAGAATCGCGACAATGGTCCGTCAATCGCTCCGCAACGTCGATGTGATCGCGATCGAGATCGACGCTGAACAGCAGGCCGCCGTAGCGAGCCAGCAATTCGCTGAACAGGATCGTCGAGCATCCGGCACCATAATCACCCTCCGCTCGGACGCATCCCGTCTCGACGATGCAGCGTCCGCCACGTCGCAAGAACAGGTTCAGCGCGAGTTTAAAGGTTGGAAAACGCGAGCCGAGATCCTGCCGGTAGCGTCGATCGAACCAGCCGGAGCCGTCCGCGAACTCCGCCAAGTCGGCACGAACCTGCCCCGGTACGGCTGTCGCGAATGTCGGCGCTTTCGCCACCGCCTTTCGCTTGACCGTTCGCTCGAGAAACTCGCCCCAGCGATCCCGGATGGTCGCGTAGTCGAATCGGCGACGCGCCGAGTTGACCGCCGCGGCGGAGATCCTCCTGGCTAGGTCATGATCGCGAAGCAGCAGTCGAATCTGAGCCTGCAACTCTTCGATGTCGTCACTGACAAAGCCGTCCACGCCGTTGGTGATCAGATCGGGGACTTCATAGAGCTCGCCCCGGCGGTCGGCGTGAATTTCCCATAAGCGTCGGCCGACCGCGACGATCGGGATGCCACACGACCACGCTTCGATGAAGGCCAAGGTGTAGCTAGCCGGATAGGTGCCGGTGTAGAAGTAGACCCGGCGATCCCTCAAGATCCGCTTCATCTCCTCGGGACTGACCGGATCGGCCGACGCGTTCGGCAAGCCTTCGTTGCCGCCGCCATAAATGTCATGTCGGAATCGGGACAGCGTCTTGCGGAGCGTCTCATAACCACATGGCAACGCCCGCTTGCCCAGGCTTTGGGTGAAATTGACCACGCGCGGGTTATCGCCGACCCAAAGCCCGTCCCTGTCTTTGGGCATCGCGAATCGGATCATCGCGTCTTCCCCACAGTAGTTCGCGAGGTGCCGTTCGTTTGGGGAGTAGCGAACGATCTTGAGCCCCGCCGACCGCCAGCGCGCCATCTGCTTCTCGCTTTGGCAGTTGGATTGACCGATCGTCCGCCAAATCACCGGCAAGCCCGACAGACTGGCCCAATTCTTTTCGACCCATTCGGGCTCATGCATCACGATGGCGGCGTCAAATCGTTTGACGAAATTGCGAGTCAATCGCAGTTGCGGGGCAATCTCCTCGCAACCCAAGGCCCGAAACGCAGCCAAGTCTTCGGGGTCGCGATTCAGATCGGGAAGTGCCGGCCGAAGGTTGACGCCGATCGGATGGGCGGGGTCGAGGTAGGCACCGATCGAAAAGACCTGAGCCCCGAGTTCCGAGAACATCGAGATCTCATCATGTTCCAGAACTTGATGGCACGACAGGTACAGGAGTCTCATCGTTGCGTATCCCGAGATCGCTCGCGCGGCCCAAAATCCTCGCCGCCCGATTGTGATTGACCTGGGGACCGCAAATCAACCAACTCGCTAAGGAAAATCCGCCGGCCGGCGCGGTGGGTCGACGGGGCTAACAACGCCGCCTTTCGCAGCCTCACGTCGCTCGTGGAACCGCACCGTCAATTCGTGCTCCAGGGCCGCCAATTCCTCACTCGGCAACTGGGAAAGCTCGACAGTCGATTGACGGGCGAGTCCATTGAACTCTTGAAGCACTTGCACGCTACCGATGATCTCACCTTTTTCGAGGCCGTCTTCAAGGGCTTGCAGGTACCTGGCCCGCACGTCGCGTGCCATCTTCAGCCGCATGTTGTAGAACCGGTTTACATCGGGAATTTTGGTCGTCATTTCCAGTGCTCGAGTGGCTTCGGCAAAGACAGGATCGGGCAATCGCTCGGCCAATTCTTTCGCGGACGATTCATGGGCACGACAAAAGAAACACAGCCATTGCTGGACCGGGTCCGTGATGAACTTACGATCGCTCGGCGGACTTAGCTTCGCTCGCGGTACCTTCGCAGAAGCTCGTTCTCGATAGCCGCCAGTTCATCTCGCGACAGTTGGGCGAGTTCTGCTGCCGATTGACGGGCGAGTCCACAGAATTCCTGAAGCCTTCGCACGCTACCGATGATCTCACCTTTTTCGAGGCCTTCTTCGCGGCCATCTTCAAGGGCTTGCAAGTTTCTGGCCCGCTCGTCGCGTTCCATCTTGAGCCGCTCGTTGTAGAACCGGCGTTCATCGGGATTTTTG
>DITY01000283.1 GCA_002422955.1 Planctomycetaceae bacterium UBA6172 | reverse complement strand
GAGCGCACCCGTTACGGTCGACGAAAGGATCCGCACTAAGTCTTTGCCGCTACCGGTGGTTACCGTCAACTTAGCACGAGCGATCAGTTCATCGATCGAGACGTCATTGTCGCCACTGACCGACCTCACCAGAACGTCGCGCGTGACGTCGGAGTTCGCGAGCGTCAACACGTCTGAACCCGCGCCCGAATCGATGGTCAACTTGCCCTTAAATCCCGAGGCTTCAGCGGTGATCGTGTCGCTATCTAAACCGCCCTTCAGCAACACGTCGCGGGCAACCGAACTCCCCCCTCGGACAGCGATCGAATTTAACCCTCCCAGCGCATCGACGGTCAACTTGCCAAGGAAATTTACCCCGTCGATCGCGATGTCGTCGACATTGGCCCCACCCCTGATCAACGCGTCCCTGGCAACCGAACTGACGTTCTTGACTTCGATTACGTTTGCCCCCCCCAAAGCATCGATGGTCAACTTGCCACCGAAGGAGCCGCCGTCGATCTTGACCGTGTCGGTGCCTACGCCGCCCTTGAGCAAGGCGTCTCTCGCAACCGAACTGACCCCCTCCACGTAGATCTCGTTTGTTCCCCCCAAGGCATCGATGGTCAACTTGCCACCGAAGGATGAGCTGTCCACGGTGATCTCGTCCCCATCCAATCCCCCCTTGATCAACGCATCCCGATTTACGCGGCTGCCCTTGATTTCGACCGTGTTGTCACCAGCACCCCCATCCACGTTCAGCACACCCTGGACCTGAACGTTCTCGACGGTGATCGAATCGACGCCGGTACCGCCACGGATCGTCAAATTGCGAGGAACAAGCAACCGATTGTTGATGCTCGAGCCCACGATCTCGACGCTGTCATCGCCGGTCTTCAAGTCGACGATGATGTCGCGTGTCAGAGGACCAACTGATATCGTTGTCTCGGTCGGTATCGTGGCCCCGAGAAACCTTAGCTGAGTCCCGTCCACGCCTCTGACGGTGTAGTTCGATCCGTCCTGTTCGATCCGAATCGATTCGGCGACATCACCCAGATTGACGTCGCCGGTGATCACCAAGTCACCGCTTCTGACCACCACGCTGACGTCACCCGCCATCAACATCCGGCGCTCTAAGGACTCGATTCGTAAGGGCCGACGGGACATGCAACGTCTCCAGATGAGAATGTAAAAAGCTTTGCGTTTAACGCAGTTTATCCTATCCGCACCACCATCCCTGTCAACCTAAGTTGCCATCCGCGGCCCGCTGAGGAGCGGTTTCGGCAGCGGGTGACCAAGACCGCAAAGTGAAATCGGAATTATCTCGAAACTCGCGCGAAGAGAGGACACTTTGGCGATCGTAGCGGTCGTCCCGATCCTTCCGGTTGCAGGAGGGACGGATTTCAAGAGATCAGTTTACCGAATCATGGACGGCCGCACGAACCGCAGACCGCCAAACCCGGGAAAATCAGCCGCCGTGGGTTCGCCCGTAAGGCTTACCGACCCTCAGCGTTCTCGGTTTCCGCGACGATCGGGAGGCTGATCACCAACGCGGCAAACTTGGGCGATCGCGTCTGCTCGCGGGCGAAACCGCCATGACAGCTGACGCAACCACCCGCCAGGGGGATCGCGGCGGCGCGGCGATAATATCCGTCTTCCAGAATCTCGAACTCCCCTTTCCCCGCGCCAATCTCCTTTGCCGCCCGCAACTCGAACTCGCTCTTGGGCTCGTTGTTGATGTTCATCGCCTTCAGATTGACGGCCATCCATTTGGCTTCGCCACGCGATTGCCGCTTGAGCTCGGCGAAAATGTCCTCCATGGCTCGCGCCGGCAACACCGCCCGGTCGGCATGGAAATATCGGTCGTGCAGCACTTCCAAGGTCGCGGCGTAAATGTCGTGCATCAGTTTCGCACGCTCCCGCGCGACGGAAACGGTAACCCGCCCCCCTTCGTCGGCCTCACCCGCCGCCGCGGCCGATGGACCGGCGGCCGGACCCACATCATCCCCCTCCGCTAGCCCGGCCTGAACCCCGACCGTGAGGCAGAACACCGCCAACATCCCCGACAGCACTTTGAACGTTCGCGACCAACTCGATTTCATCATCCTGCTCCCGGTTGATTCGGTTCATTTTGGTGAGCGGCGAGTGCCCAGAGCTCAGCGGCAACTCGCGCCGGCAACCCAACCACCCGGTCAGGCTCCCCTTCCCCCACTCAAACTCGTCGGGGACGGCTCCTATTCTACATGCAAGGGTGCAGATTGGAAGTCAGGCCTCGAAAGGGCAGTCGCGAAAGCTTGGGAGCAGGCGGTCGCCCCCCCAGTGGCGGATCAGGCCCACAGCCCTTGGAGCGATTGAGGCTCTTTGACCGCCAGCGGAAACTGCTTGCTGAAGGGATGGTCTTGGATACCGGCAAACGTTCGCAGCGCCTCGTGGATGTGCTCGGGTCGAAGCCGCTGCCCCGATTCGGGAGCCAGCTGCAGCGTTTTTGGATCGACGGGGATCGCGTATTGCCCGTCGTCCGTCGCGCCGATCACCCGGTTTCCGCGAATGCCGGGGCCGAGGAACATGATCGATCCGATCGACCAATGGTCCTTGCCATCCCCTTGGTTGTAGGTCGGCGTGCGTCCCATCTCGCTTTGAATGACGAGCACCAACTTTTCGCGGATCTGCAGATCCTCAGCGCGGCGCAGCAGGTAGTCGATGCTGGCCAAGAACCGAGGCAGCAGCTTCATCTGATCTTCGTCGTTCTTTTGATGGCTGTCGAATTGCCCGATCGTCAAGTTCGCGGAAACGCAGACTCCCGCCTTGAACGCCGCCAACGCGATCTCGGCTTGCTGCGACATCGGGTCGCGAGGAATCTCGCTGGGGATGTAGGGGGTGATTCGCGACAGCGATTGCGAGTTCCACTGCGCGGCGTAGAGCATGCTTTCGGCTCGGGCTTGCCGTGGCAGCCGCCGGATCGACTGGCGTCTCGCATGGCGTTCCGCCAAGGCTCGCTCGATCTGGTCGCTGACGAGCGGCTCGTGATACGGGTGCTGAACCGTCCCGTTGATCGCGTCGGCGTTGGCGAGCAAGCGGAGCGACGGGATGTACGGAACCCGCGCCATCGGGACGAGGTTGCCGGTCGCGGAGTAATTGCCGAAGGTCAGGAACGCCAGCGGGCACTCGGCCCCCTGGCAACCGGCGACCAAGGCCGCGAAGGTCGGATAGGCGAGGCTGTCGAGATTGCCCGTGGCCATGTAGCGGCTGCAGGGGTCATGATTGTTGACCGAATAATCGAGCCCATGCACCACGAGCAGCTCGCGGGCATACTTGCCGAAGAACTCCTCGTTGCTGACCCCTTCGGTGATCTGCTTGGCCGTCGGCGCGAAGCGGATCTCGCCTTCACTCAGGATCTCGCCGGCCTGATAGAGCCGATTGATGCCGTTGATCCCCTTGGGGTCCATCATATAGGTCGTGTCCCAACCGCCAGACGCGTTGCAAACGACGTAAAACGGCCCGTCGTATCCGGCCAACTCCTTCGCGTCAGCCTGGGGCTCAGCGGCAATCGCTCGCCACGAGTCGGTGGGGACGGTGAGCCCCAACCCCGCGGCCGCGCAGCGTTTCAGGAAGTCTCGTCGCATGGCCACGTTCCTCATTCGTACAAGAAGTCGGGTTGGCGGAGCAGGTAGGTGACCACGGCGCGCCAGCCGCGGATGGTGTAATGCGGATCGGGATCTCGCGGACCCTCTTGCGCTGCGCTTTTGCAAAAGTAGCTCTCGGTCTTTTCAAACTGCTCGCGCGAGGTCGCTTCGGTGACCACGTCCAAGAACAGCTGATAAGTTTGGTCGACCTCCGGATCATCGGGCTGGTCTTCGCGGCCCAGGATCTGACCATGCAGGTGGACGATGGCCTGGCGAATCTGCCGCTGCATCTCCGCGTCCTCGCCCGGCACCGCAGTCGGTTCGATCCCCGGAAACAACCGGCGGTCCCGCGGCGGCAGCTTGAAATCGGCGGCGACATTCTTGCAGGCGACGTCGTTCGCCATGATCCGTTGCAGCGCCCCCACGGCGCCGCTGGGGGCGGTCAACCGCTCGGTCACTTCCTTGGAATCGATGCCGCCATAGAGGATCGCGTAGGTCTCATCGAGTCGTCCCCAGGGGCGGCCAAAGATCGCGACGATCTTCCGTTCCAACTGCTCCGGGCCGAGCATCCGGACGACACCGATGTCGTCGAGTTCCGCCAATCGCGGTTCGTCGACTTCATCGTCCGCCAGGCCATCGGCGCGGTAGAACGGCGACACGACCAACGCCTGAAAAATCGATTTCAGGTTGTGATCCTCGCGGACAAATCGCTCGGCCGCCTGCCGGATCATGTCCCGCTGCGCCAGGAAAGCTCGGCGTCGCTGGGCGAAGTGCGGGTCTTCGATGTCCGTCGGGGGTGGCAACGCCTTCCGCCCGGTCAGGATGGAATGGACATGTTCGACCATCGCGATCGCGAACCGCGGGTCGGCAACGGTCTGCTCGGCTAGCCAACGCAATTGCCGCAACCGCTGGGATTCGGGCAGCTCCGTCCCTTCTCGTCCGGGCGGGAACATGTCGACGAACCAACCCTCTTTTCGTGGACCGTAATGCCCTTCTTCGTTGTAGTAATCTTGGAACAGACCGGCGACCGGATCGATCGTCCGGTGGCAGACGACGCACGCGGCGGCCTCCAGCGTCGGGATCTTGTACTGCGCCTCGATCGCGGCCGCGTCGCTGACCCTGGGGGCGAGATTCATCACGTCGACCCCGAGGAAATGTTGATAGTACATCCGCGCCCGCAGCCGATTGCGGTTGGTTTCCGTCGTCGGATAGCGGCGCAGGTATTGGAACATGGTCAGCAGTCCGGAGTGCGGATACAAACCGTCATCGCTCGGCTGAACCTTGTTGTCTCGCCCGGTGAGCGCCGGGATCCGTGTCGGGATGTACTCGAACGGATCGTCCGGATTTTGAAACTGCTCGCGGAGCGCTTCGAACACGCCGTAGCCGCGCGCCGAATAGGGGGAGACCAGCGTGTAGTCGGCCGTCAGGATTTCGGTGAAGGGGCGATCTTCGCGAACGATGTACCTCAGCAACTCCAGCGGCTCGCGGCGCAGCGATTCGTAATATTGATCGGCCAACCGGTAGCGGGCTTTCTGGCGATCCTGCTCAGGCAGGTGATCGAGGCTGTGCGATTGGTACCACAGTCGAGACTTCTCGAAATGGTGGTACGACAGCACATCGACGCCGTTGCCGCTGAAGCCGAGCGTCAAGAAGATGTCGTTGAAACCTTCCAGCAATCGCTCGTAGAACGCGTCCTCGCGCATCAGCGTGGCCAGCAGCGGATCGAAGGCCGCCAAGCCCGTTTGCCGTACCGCTTCCCGCTCGGCATCGTTCGGTAAGCGGGCGGCTAGCGACAGCGTGATGCGACGCAGCAACCGCTGGTCGGAGATCATTTCCACGCCGTCAAAGAATGTCTCCAACTCGTCGTCAAATTGGGGCTCAGCAGCATTTGGCTCCGGCGATCGGTCCGCGTCACGAATCACCCCGGAAACGTAGTCATTGAGCAACCGCCATTCCGACGCCCCTTCCGCAAGCACTTCGCCGCCGCCATGCTCTAGACCGCCGCGGGCTTTGGCTAGCATCCGCGATTGGCCATCATCGGTCCGCTGCAGCGCGATGCGATTGAGCGTCGCAAAATTGCCCGCCAGACCAGCGGCTCGCTCCTCGACTGGCAGGCTCAGGTCGTCAACGAGCAGCAGGTCGCTATCTTCCGCCGCTTCACCCGCTTGATGGCATTTCACGCACACCCGCTGCCCGACCTTGATCCAAACCTCCTTGAACGCCGTGACCGCGAAGCACGCTGCGTCCTCGGCCGGGATGACGGGTTGCGCGGCCGGAGCGGTCAAATCGTCGGCGAAACCCGAGCGTGTTGCCGGGCCGAACAGGCATATCGCCAGCAGGGTCGTCAGGGACGAGCGGTGCATCACGGTTGGGCTCCGGACGAAGCGATCGGATGGGCGAGGGTGACGTGAAGGCAACGATCCGCCGTGGCGCTGTGGCGGATTCGCGGAAGGCAGCTCTCGAGTTTACCTGATCCCGTCGGTCACACGGGGTTCGAGGATCACTTTGCGGCCGCTAGCCAACTTCTCCACCGGGAATCGCGAAAATTCGCGGGCTGAGCTTGGGGCCGGAGGGCTGAAGGCTTTACAATTAGGTTTCATTTCGTCGGTTTCATTTCGTCTGTAACAACTCGGTCGATCAACCCGGACCGCCCACTGGAGTGCGCTGGACCATGCTGCTGCGTCGTCGTTTCATGCAGGCGATTGCCGGTGCGATTGCGGTCGCGCATTCCGCCAAGCCGTCCCGCGGTGAGCAGGCAATCCCTCCTGTCCTACCCACCCCGCCAGCGAACGAAGGGGAGGACCTGGAAGCCTACCTGACCCGGCATTATGGCGGCTGGAACGACACCGCTTACCGCCAATTGCTCGGCGCAGCCAACGAGTTCAAAGAGGGTGACGCGATCGTCGGAGTCGCGGCGGCGGATGAAGCTGCTCGGCTTCAGGCGCGGCAGCTGATCGCCAACACCCCGATCGCGACGATCGATTTCCATCCGCCCCATCGTGACCAGTTGCTGACGTACATCGAAGGCGGGCGCCGCGGTGCTGCTGTCAACGAACAGGGGCCGCGAACGCTCGGCGACCTGAAGCGATTCCTGCTGACCGAAGATGAGCCGACGATCCACGCGATCAAGGACGGCTTGTCCAGCGACGTGATCGCCTGCGTCGTCAAGCTGATGACCAACGAGGAGCTGACGGCGGTCAGCGGCAAGTTGTTCAACCCGCTACCCGGCAGCCGCATCGGCGCGAAGGGGTATCTGGGGGCTCGAGTTCAGCCCAATTCGCCAACGGACCATCCGGACGACATCCGACTTCAAGTGCTCGATGCCTTCGCCTATGCGGTCGGCGATGTGCTGCTGGGGACCAACCCCGTGTCGAGCGACCCCGATTCGGTACTGGCGGTGCAGCGAACCCTGCAGGAACTGCTGGACACGTTCGGCATCGCCGACGCCATGCCGCACTGCGTGCTGGCGCATGTCGACGTTCAAGCGGAAGTCGAACGCCTGAATCCGGGCTCCACGGCGCTCTGGTTCCAAAGCATCGCGGGGAATGATACGGCCAACGCGACCTTCGACATCTCGGTCGAAAAGATGCACGCGCACGCGGCCCAGCGGACCGGGCCGTATGGCTTTTATTTCGAGACCGGACAGGGGGCGGATTTCACCAACGGGCATGGGCATGGCTGCGACATGGTCTTGCACGAATCACGCAAGTACGGGTTCGCCCGTGCCTTGACGCAGGAGATCGCCAAGGCCCGCGGCTTGTCGGATCCCCGACAGGTTTGGGTACACCTGAACGACGTCGCCGGCTTCATCGGACCGGAGGTCTTTCGCACCCGCGAACAATTGGTGCGATGTTGCTTGGAAGATCTGGTGATGGGCAAACTGCATGGCCTGACGATCGGCCTGGACGTCTGCTCGACGCTTCACATGGACGTCACCTTGAGCGATCTCGATTGGTGTTTGGATGCGATCGCGCCGGCGGCTCCCGCTTACTTGATGGCGTTGCCGACCAAGATCGATCCGATGCTGGGCTATCTGACGACCGGCTATCAGGACCATGTCCGCTTGCGGGAGCGATTCGGATTCCGCGTGAACGATCGGATGACACGGTTTTTCCAAGAGCTGGGCGTGCTCGACTCTGCCGGCGCGCCGACCGAACACTTTGGCGACCCGCTGTGGGTCTATCTGCAGTATCGGCGTCGCCAGGGTGACGAGCGGACGGAGGAGCTGATCGTTCGCGAGGGACGCAAACTGCTGGACGAGGTTCGCGGGCGCGGCGTTTTCATCGCCGAGGGTTACGGTGACAAGCCATCGGACCTCGCGCCGCGACTGGCCCGCGAGATCGCGGTCATCTATGAGGACGCGAAGCAGTGCATTTGGCGCGAGTGGGAGCCGGCCTTTGTCGCTTCGATCTCGGGGGGCGTGTCGCTGCAAACTCGGTCAGAAGATCGCAATGACTACATCCTGCATCCCGCCACGGGCGAGGTCTTATCCGAGGCGTCGCAAGCGGTGGTGGCGGAGTTGAAACGGCGTCAGGCCGCGAACTGCGACGTGCAGATCGTCGTCACCGAGGGTTTGAACGCCTTGGCGTTGATGGACCCGGGCAATCTGCAACCGCTGCTCGGCGGCCTGCGCAGCGGCTGCTTGGCACTCGGGTTGCGTGTCGCGCCCGAAACGCTGGTGCTGCATGCCGGACGTGTCCGCGCCGGCTATCAAATCGGCGAGCAGCTTTTCGGGGGCCTCGCCGGACTTCGCACGATCTTGCATGTGATCGGGGAACGACCTGGGAGCGGCCATCACACGATGTCCGTCTACATCACGCGAGCCGAGGGGACCGACTGGGCCGTCACTCGCCGCATCGACCATGACATCACCCGAGTCGTCTCGGGGATTTCGGCCACGGCGCTCGATCCCGCGCAAGGTTCCGCCGATGTGATCAAGATTCTGTCGCGGATCTGAACCGCCGAAGCATCACCCACTCCGTCAGCGAAGCTCAGGAGTCATGCGGGGGCGATGGAGTCGCCTCCGCCGGTGCTGCGTGTTCGTCGTCGCGGTCCACGTCCTCGTCCATCTCCTGGTGCTCAGCCTCCTCCTGGTTGGCGTTGTCCTCTTCATCGATCTTGAGCATCTGCTCGAGCGCCGAAGGTTGGTCTGGGCTGCTCGACGGATCTCCCGCATCGACGCCGGATTGCTGACGAAACTTCAGCAGCATTTCCGCCGCATGATGGCGGGAGGTGACCGAGGCTCCCGGCCAAAGTCCGGCGGCCAGGACGATCAAGCTCAGACTGAGCAGCGCGAACCGCTCGGCCGGTCGAGCGTTGAGTGGGATCGTCGCGACGTGACGGGTCCCCGTGAAGATGCGGAAATAGGCGTGCAGCACGGTGATGCCATTCAGGACCGCTGTCAGCACGACGATCGTCCCCACGATCGGATAGACCTCCGATGTCCCTTCGATCAGCAGTTCCATCCCGAAAAACGCCAAACTTCCCGGGAAACCGATCGACGCCAGACCGGTCAGCAGGAACATCGCGCCGATATGCGGCATGTGATCGAACAGGCCATGGTACTGCTCGAGCGACACGCGGCCGATCCGCGCCTCGACCGAGCGAATCGTCAGCGCAAATCCGGTGAGCGAGATGCCATTGGCCAGCCAGATGCAGAGCGCGCCGGTCATGCCGATCGGATTCGCCAGTTCCAGCCCGACGAGCACCAACGAGGAATGGCTCAGCAGCAGGAACGCGAATAGCCGCCGCGCGTCGGCCTGTACCAAAGCCATCCCCGCGGCATAGACGGACGTCAGCAAGGAGAGCACCGCGACCCCATGCAGCGCCCACACCGGCACCACGGGCAGAACCAATCGCATCACGACGTAGGCGCCGGTCATCGGCGCGACGAACAGCAGCGCGGTGCCGAACGTCGCCTTGTCGAACAGGTCGACGATCCACGAATGCGCGGGAAATACTCCGGCCCGGATCAGTGACGATAGCAACAGCAGCGAGGCCGCGACGTTGGCGAAGAAGGCGGAATCGCCGCCGACAGCGAGCAGCGCGAGTCCGACCGCCAGCAACAGCACATGGGTGAACAGGTATAGCGAGAACATCCGTGTCGAATGGCCGCGAGCGCGGATTTCCAACCACGGCGGGATGACGCTTACCAGCAGCAGGCCGACCAACAGCAGCGGGATCGAGCAACTCAAGGTCGCCAGGATGATCGCTTCGGAGGTCATCGTCAGTCCGAAGAAGAATCGAGTCGCCTTGGACCGCATCGTTGCGGAGATCGTCAGCGCGAACAGGATCGCGACCATCGGCAACAGCGGCGCGCTCAGCTCATCGATAACCAAGGGCTCGTGGCCCAGCAGCAGCCGGAACAGGCTCCCCCGGTCCTGCGCGGCAAAGGACTCCAGAGTACTGAAGTCGACCCATTCGCCGATCGTGAATCCTGCCGTCAGCACGCTGGCGATCAACGCGACACGCTGAGCCTGCTGCTGGTTGCGCAACCACAGGCAAATGCAGGCCGCGAGCAACGGCGTGAAAATCGACAACTCGAGCCACGGGAGATGCAGATCGCGAATCATGGATTCAATCCTCCTCCTGCGCCGCGGCATCACGCCGTGGCCGCGACCCGGCGACCCAGTCACCCCATGCCCGCTCCCACCGGTCGAACTGACGAAACAGTCGAACGAAGGGGCTGGCGATCCATTCATCGAGGACGGTATCGAAATAGCCACGTTCGAGCGCGGTACGGTAGCACCACAACCGAAACGGGGCTAACGGATGGGATGGGTGCGTCACCGCCAATTGCACGATCGGCGAGCCGAGATCGTCTTCGAGCGAGCGATGATCCCGCAGCAGCGAAGGGGCACGCAGCAACTGCAACGTCCGCATCGAGGCGTGACCGATGATGTGGATCAGCGCGATGTATCTCAGCCCCAAGCCGATCTCGATCACGATGATGCTGACTTGCAGCAGCGACGCGAATGCCAGTCCGCTCTTGATATCGGTCTGGATCTTCACAGCCATCGCCGCGTAGATCGCCGTGACCACCCCCAGCAGCACGACCAGGCCTTGCAACCAGAGGGACTGATCCAGCATCGGTCCGACGCGCAGCAGCAGGTAGGCGCCCAGATGGACCGAGAGCGCCCCGTAGAAAATGGCGCTGGATGGCGTGGGGCCTTCCATCGCCCGCGGCAACCAACCGGAGAACGGCACCAGCGCCGACTTGCCCGCGGCGGCGATCAGCAGCAGTACCCCGACGATGAACGCATGCCACGGCGAAATCGGGCACGAACTGTCGGGCCAGGGCGCGTCGCCTAGCAGCAAGTCGAGATCACCGCCCCCGGTCAAGTGATGCAAGACCAACGCGGCCAACAGGAACGCGCCGTCCGCGAAACGGTAGATCGACCAGACCCGCAGGCCATTGGTCACCGGGTTGGCACGGGTCTGAAAAAATGCCACCAGCAACGCGGACGACAGCCCGACCATCTCCCAACCGAGGAACAGCGTTTCGATCGTCCCCGCGACCGCCGATAGCACCATGCCGAACGTGAAGATGGCATACAGCAGAAAAAAACGCGTGTAACCCTGGTCGCGGTGCAGGTATCGGCTCGCGAACGCCCCGATGATCCCACACAGCGCCAACGACAAGATCACGAAGGGCGTCGAAAGCTGGTCGAAGAGGAACTTGATCGTGAAATGAAAATGCTCCACCGGCAGCGCGGCCCAGTTGCCCAGCTCCAGTGTGTACTGCGACTGCCCCTGCAGGAACATCATCCCCCACAGCCCCGCGGCCGCGACGAACGCGGCGGTCACGAGGACCTGAGTCAACCAGGCGATTCTCCGCTCCCCCGGTGGGCTGCCCAACAGCAACGACAGCCCGAGTACCAAAACCAGGAGCGCGGGTGCCAGGACGACGGTCAGGCCGAGCAGATACAAGATCAACATCAGAGGGCGCGACCGTGATGAGCGTAAAGGGCGTGTTGTGCTGCCTGCGCCGGGTCCGGCTTGATGATCGCGAACGGCAGATGGTCGCGCCGCGAGCGATACCAGTCGATCGATCGGGCGGCGGTGGGCAGCGCTTCGCCGGAGGCTAGGTCAGGATCGAGACGATAGGGGACGAAACGGTCCTTGCTGAACCGCTGCAACTCCGCGGAGTGCGGGTCGAGGACCGCTAAGTGAGCCCAGTGGTTCCGAAAGATGCGGTCGATCGTCGCGTTCTCCGACATGATCTTAAGGATCGCGTCGGTCGTCGTTTCGATGACGAACAACAGCCGCACGGGCTCGTGAATGTCGACGCCCTGCCACGGCAATCCGGTTCGCAGGTCGCTGGCCGCGCCATCCATCACGCCGATCAGCGAAGTGACGTTATGAGGCAATTTGGTTCCCGAACCCCAACCGATCGGATCGATCGCGGACAGGGTATAGAGCAGATTGATCCCTTCGCAAACCGGGACGACGGCCGCCAGGATCCGTGCCAGGATCGCCGAATCGGTCGTGTCCTGTGTCGGGTCATACGACATCAGGAACGAGCGCCGGTCCAAAAACAGGCCGCGGATGCGCGACCGCCGACCGACATAGGAGATCGCATTCGTGCCGTTGCCATATTCCGGACGGGTCTGGGCCAGATCCTCGCTGCGGTTTTGGACATGCAGCAAGGCCTCGTCCAGGCTCAGGTCGAGCCCCGCGGATTCGAACCGGCGACAGCGCTCGTGGGCATTCCGCTTGGCCGCTTCCCCCAACAACCGGCCGGCGGCGCGAACCGATTTCACTTTGGGCGTCGGCAGCATTTCCAAATCGAAGAACATCATTTCCTCGGTCGCGGTGTTGTGCTGGCCACCGATGAAATAGGTCTCTTCGGGGATCGCCAGACCTGTCGCCGCGAGTTGCCGGCGGACGCGGGCGTCGTTCAGCATCATGGCGAGGGCGCGCGCGTTGGGGCCGCCGGCGTTTCCGGCGCACGCGCCGCAGTGATACGCCGATTCGTGCGGGTTGTTGAGACAACCGGAACCGTGGCCGAGCAGAATCACCAAGGGCGCGAACTGGGTCAGCCCCATGTCGCGGAGTGCCTTGCCGGACATCTGCGTCATCTCCGCGAGCGTGAAGCCGAGCCCCTCGTCGCCGGTCAGCGGCTCGGTCTGACGCTCGGCTCCCGTCATCGGCTCGGCCGCCTTGCGGTCACGCGGAACCAGGAAGGGTGCCGGGGCAAACTCCGGCGCCCGTTCCAAGCGGAGCCGGGTGATGGTCGGTGGGGCGATGAACTGGCGGGCCGTGCGATTCATCAACGCCGTGCCCCGCGGAAGCAGAATGCGGCTGAGCATCGGAATGGTCGCGAGCGGTCCCAACAGTGTCGAAACGATGGCCCCGCCGAGCGAGCCGCGTGACTGGGACCGCAACCGCCGCTGGGCATTGCCGATCAGCCGCCGGGCCCGCGCCCGGCTGCGGTCCGATTCCTCCAATGAGTAGACCGGCTCTTCGATAACCCAGTGCTGCGGCTTCATGACGATCGGGCACTGGGCCGAGTAGTTCGCATCGCCGACCCCGCGATAATACATAGGGACCCCGAAGAACCCGGCGATGCCAAAGGTTTCGATCGCCGGATCGAGCTCCTCGAGGTTGCGGCGGAGCGATTCCTCGCGGGCGTCGATGCAGCAAACCACCTGCAACCAAGACGATGCCGGCCGGATGGGCGGGGCGGCGGCACGCAGCGAAAAGGCGCGGAGCGTCATTTTGGCCAAGCAGCGTTCGAACGCGGCGTGGAAAATGCGCCGCCGCTGATGGTCGCAAAACTCGTCCAATTCCTGCAGCAGCGATAGCCACTGCGGCGGCCGCAGCCCCTGCAAGCGCTGCGGAGTCCATTCCAAAACCTGAGCGAGTTCGAACAACAGGAACGCTTGCTGCTCGGCATCTCGGGCGCCGCGGAGTCGATCCGGATGGTTCTGAACTTCCGCGCGGTTCTCCAGTTGCGGCGCGTCCTTCCTCGCCTTCGCCGTCCGCAACAGCAGCAACCGTACCGCCAAAAACTCGATCAGCGTGCCTGGTGGAGACGGCTTGCGAAACAGGTCGGGACGCGATTCGGTTTGCCAAATCATGCCGGCAAAGCCGCGCAAGGAAAGCAACGCCCCGGCGATGTACTCGCGCTGCTCCGTTTCGGAAATGCCGAGCTGTTCCAACGAGGAATGAATGACCTCCAGCGGCGAAAGCTTCGCCTGACGGATCCTATCCAGCTCGCGCGCCAGCGACCGTCGCCACCGCGGTGCCAGCAGCGCCGGGCGGCCATACAGCAGCCGGAAGCTGGCCCAATAGCCCTGCTCGCCCCCCGGCAGTGGCGT
>DITY01000189.1 GCA_002422955.1 Planctomycetaceae bacterium UBA6172 | reverse complement strand
GGCCCCACGCAGTTCGCGACGACGCTCGAGCAGCAAGACGAGCTGTTCGGCGCGATCTTGACCGATCGCGCCTTTCAATCGGTCAGCGGCGAGCATTTCGGACCGCTGCTTTTTCCGACGGCGATCGCGCTGGCTTTGCCCTTGGTGCTGTTGCTGGTGGTCCGCGATCATCGTCACGAGCTCGCAGCCAAGCGAGCGTCGGAGCAGGTAGCCCTGCCGATGCCAACGACGTTCAGCGCTTTGCCGACGGCCGCGCCCATCGCGTCAGCCGTCACCGACGAAATTCCCGTTGCGCCGCGGAGCCTTCGCGACCCGTCCCGCGATTGGCTGTGGCGTTCGGGCGCGATGTTGCTGGCGGTGGCCTTCTATGCCGTCGCCGCCGAGCGACTGGGGTTCATCATGGCGGCACTGTTGATGCTGCTGGGCACCTTCCGCGTGCTCGGCGTGCCCCGTCGCCAAGCGGTGCTCATCGCGGTACTCGCCGCGGTGATCATCTATCAGGTCTTTGGCGTGTTGCTCCGCGTCCCACTGCCTCGCGGTTTTTTGGAGTGGTGAGATGGGGGAGATGATCCTAACCGCGGCGCAGCAAACCCTGCTCGATCCGATCATTTGGTTGGTCGTGATCGGTTCAGCGATCTATGGCGTGTTCTTGGGGGCGATGCCGGGGCTGACGGCGACCATGGGGGTGGCGTTGTTCGTGCCGCTCGCCTTTTGGCTCGAGCCGCTCCCGGCGTTGGCGGGGATTGTCACGATGGTGGCCTGCGCGATCTTCGCCGGCGATATTCCGACGACACTGGTGCGGATTCCCGGCACTCCCGCCTCGGCCGCCTATGTCGCCGATGCCTACGCGCTCAGCCAACAGGGCCGGGCGGCTTCCACCCTCGGCGTGATGCTCTGGTCCAGCGTCATGGGGGGGCTGTTCGGCGCGGTCGTACTGATGGTCTCCGGTGACCAACTGGCGAGGTTCGCGAGTTGGTTCAGCGTCTCGGAATATTTTTGGCTCTACCTGCTCGGGCTGTCGTGCGCCGTCGTGGTCGGCGGTTCTTCCGTGTCGCGATCGCTGCTCGGTTTGCTGATCGGTCTGATGTTCTCGACCGTCGGGCTCAGCGCCGTGCATGGTCAGGCGCGATTCACGTTCGGCCAACCGGAACTGTTCCAAGGGATCAACTTCATTCCCGCGATGATCGGACTGTTCGGCTTGTCGGAAGTCTTGCGTGGCGCCGCGGTTTGGGTCGGCACGCCCTCGGTCGGAACAAAAGCGGGCGAAGCGGCCTCGGTCGCCGGCGCGCCGATCCTGCGGCCGGCGATAGGATATTTTCTCACTCGCCCCGGCGCTTGGGTTCGCTCCAGCCTGATCGGCACGGCGATCGGGATTTTGCCCGGCGCGGGGGCCGACATCGCCGCCTGGGTCTCCGCCGCGGCCTCCCAGCGTCGCAGCCGTCAACCCGAGACGTACGGGCGAGGCTCCACCGAATGCGTCGCTGACGCCAGCGCCGCCAATTCGGCTTCGTTGGCGGGGGCTTGGATCCCCGCCTTGGTGCTCGGCATTCCCGGCGACTCCGTCACCGCGATCGCGATCGGCGTCCTGTACATGAAGAACCTCAAGCCGGGTCCGGAAATTTTCAGCACGCAGGGGACGCTGGTCTTCAGTTTGTATCTGATCTTCATCCTCGCCAATTTGGTGCTGTTGCCCGTCGGCCTGATCGCCATTCGCATCGGCGGCTACGTGATGCGCGTCCCCCGCAACGTGTTGCTGCCGATCATCCTGCTGCTCTGCATCGTCGGCTCGTACGCGGTCAGTGGCAGCCTGTTCGATATCGGATTGATGGCGATGTTCGGCCTGATCGGGCTCGCCTGCGAGCGTTGGAAAATTTCGGCCGGCGCGATGGTGCTGGGGATGATTTTGGGCGGGCCCCTGGAGGAGCGGTTTGTGCAAACGCTGGTCGGTTCCGGCGGCTCGGCACTCGGGTTCGTCGATCGCCCGGTCGCCGCGGCATTGGCGCTCGGCTGCGGTCTGCTGTGGACCCGCGCCGCTTGGTCGGCATACGCCAGGCACCGCGGCCGTCGTTCACTCGCCGCTTCCCTGGGCGCGGACGGCTCGATCGCCTAAAACAGTCTTTATCAGTTTGAAAGTGGTGTGCAGCCGATCGTCGGGAACCACATCCCATGAGCGGCAGTGGCTCCAGCCGCCGGTCTCTTACGACACGCTGCCTCTTACCGCTAATCAAAGTGACGCTGTCCAGTAGGATGGATAGCGGTTGATTTCAGCATGAGGTGAATCCGTGACTTGGCTCAACCGGCTCGACCGGTTTTGGCGCTCGACTTCTTCAACTCCCCGCGGTTCTGCCGAGCGGGGGGATCGGGCTAGCGCGGCCCGTAGTCCCCGGCGTTCCCTGACCTTAGAGGCTCTCGAAAGCCGCCAACTGCTGGCCGCCGAGTTCTCCGCGACTTGGCCAGACGCGTTGCCCGCATCGCTATCGGAAGCCTGGCCGAACGCGGCAATCAAGTCCGTGGCGGAGTTGCCGTTCGCCACGCCGCGACGGGCCGGACCGGACTTAGGGCTGCCCGATTTTTTCGCGCAAGCCTTCGATCGATTGTCGGCGGAGTACCGCGATCGATTGTCATTGAGTGTCGAGGAATTGGCGACGCGGTTAAGGAGCTCGGGTACGGACCAGGATCGGTTTTTTATCGGTTTCGATCCCGCGACCTCGGCCGATTGGGTATTCCCAGAGACCGACCTTTCGGTCCCACAAACGCTGCAATCGGGACCGCTGATCGGACTGACGGAATTTCGTCAAACCCCCGCTTATCAGGAGATCGATGGCAGGGGTTTCAGCACCGTGATCATCGACACGGGGATCAACCTCAGCCACCCCGCCTTCGGCCCCACCATCACCAACGGGATCGCGGGCAGGATTCTGTACACCGAGGATCTTTCGAGCAGCAATAACCTGACCGGTGCCGATACCGACGGCCATGGCAGCCATGTCTCCAGCATCGTTGCCTCCAGCAGCGAGACGGCGCCTGGGATGGCACCGGGGGCCGGCATCATTCATCTCAAGGTTTTTCCCGACAACCCGAATGAGGGCGCTTCGAGCGCGGATATCGAGCAGGCGTTGCAGTGGGTCGTCGCGAACACGCAGCGATACAACATCGCGTCGGTCAACCTGTCACTGGGGAGCGGCAACGATACCCGGTATTCGGCGGAATCGTGGTACGACGAATTCGCGGCGCTGTCCCAACTCGGCGTGATCGTGGCCGCCGCGTCGGGCAACAGTTTTTACGACTTGAACAGCGCCCTGGGCGTGTCATCGCCCGCCTCCGATCCGAACGTGATCGCGGTCGGGGCGGTCTTCGATGCCAACATCGGCGGCATCACCTACGGCGGCGGCGCCAGGGCCAGCAGCACCGCGCCGGACCAGATCACGCCGTTCACGCAGCGACACCCGGACCTGCTCGATGTCCTGGCGCCCGGCGCGGCGATCGTCGGTGCCGCTTCGACCGGTACCGGATTTGTGACCATGGATGGTACCAGCATGGCCTCGCCCCACGTCTCAGGCCTCGCCGTCTTGGCCCAGCAGTTGGCGGTCACCCAGTTGGGCCGACGCTTGACCGTGGGCGAGTTCCTGACGCTGGTCCAGGCGACCGGCGTGAGCGTGGTCGACAACCGGTTCGATGCCGACAACGTCACCAACACCGGCGCCACCTTCCCGCGAATCGACATCCTCGCTCTAGGCAATGCGATCCTGGGGCTGCGGCCGGCTGGCATGACGGGCCAGGTCCACTACCAGACTGCCGACGGTACGGGCGGGCTGGAGCCAGCGTCGGCGGCCGGTTGGGGCCTGTTCTTGGATGACAACCTCAACGCCACGCTCGACTCCGCGACCACCACGATCAGCTCGAGTGACGTGCCGACGGCGATTCAGGATTTTACCGCCCTGCGTTCCGACCTGTTCGTCGCCGAGCTGCCCGGACGGATCACCGAAATCAGCCTGACCCTCGATATCGACCACAGCTATACCGCCGATCTGGAGGCGTACCTGATCAGCCCCGACGGCGTTCGCGTGGCGTTGTTTTCCGAGGTCGGCGGGGCAGGGAACGATTTCACGAACACCCGCTTCTCCGATTCGGCAGCGGTCGCGATCGATAACGGCGTGGCACCGTTCGCCGGGACCTTCCGTCCGGCCCAGCCTTTGGACGCGCTGCGCGGCAGCAATCCGAACGGTCGCTGGCAACTGGAGATCGCCGACCTCGGTTATCTCGACACCGGATCGCTGCAGTCGTGGTCGTTGACGATCCAACACCAAGAGCTGCAGACGACCACCGACGCCGACGGTCTGTTTGCCTTCAGCGGACTGGCACCCGCAACCTACCACCTCCGCGCCGTTCCGCCGCCCGAGGTCTTGGCGAAGGGTGTCCCGCTGCTGGGCGAGTCCTATCAGGCCGTGTTACTTAGCGCCGCGACGACGGCGTCCGACCTTCGATTCGACTTTCAGGATGACACGGTCGTCAGGGTCGAAGCCGAGCCGATCCGCTTGCTAGTCACCGCCGGCGATGCTCCCGTCGTGATCGACCTGAGCTCCGCGGTAACGTTGTCAGGAAACCTGGAAACTCCGAGCTACACGATCGCTTCCGAGCAACTGCCCTCGGGCGTGACCGGAACGCTCGAAGGCTCGGTCGTGACGCTGTTGATCGCCGCCGACACGAGTTCGTTCGAGTTCGCTTACAGCGTTTCGGCGGACGGGGTCAGCGATTCGTCGACCGTCTCCGTCGACATCGAACCGCCCAAGCCGTTCGATCCCCTCCGGTTCGATCTCGGCACGACATCCAGTGGCGTGGCGGACGGTTTCGTCCGGGTGGCCGGTAGCGCGACCTACTCCCCGGCGAGGGGATTCGGATGGGCGACGGCCGCCACCGCCTTCAGTCGCGCGCTGAGCCAATCGCAGTTGCGTGACGGGCATAGCGGCCAGGCCAACACGTTTCACGTCGACGTGCCGAATGGCGAATACTGGGTCAACGTGACCTTCGGCGATGCGTTCAGCAGCTTGACGGGAATCTCGCTGTCCGTCGAAGACCAGCTGACGCCGGTGCTTGTCGGCTTGAACCTGCCCCGACGGCAATTCCGTGGCGTCGGATTCCCGGCCGTGGTCACCGACGGCCAGCTCGATCTGCGGTTCTCGGCCCCCTCTCGCTTCGCGGTCAATTCGATCGAGCTCTGGTCTGCCTCCGCCCGGACCGAGCACTCGCTCGCCGTCGGTGCCTGGCTGAACGGCGTCGCGACGCTTTCCGGATCGGGTGCGGGTTCCGGCGAACTCGTCACGGTGCGACTCGATCGCGGCCGCTTGCGCACCACCGATGTCGACAATCTCTACCAGGAACACCAGGTCCGCGCCGATTCCGCTGGCCATTTCAGACTGCAAATCCTCTCGCCCCTCTCGGGTGGTGAGCTTCGAGTCCGCACCGCCGACATCAACGGCCTGGCAAATGGCGAGCTGGTGCTGCCCGAAGCATTCCCCGCGCGCGACCAGTGGGCTTTGGACTTCGGCACTTCGAACACCTATCGAGTCGCGGCTGGTTACCTCGGGGTCGGGACGACCAATCAGTTCGACAGCTTCCTCGGCTACGGCTGGGAAGCCAGAGCGACCGCGTTCTCGCGGAGCGTAAGCGCACCGCTCACCCGTGACGGTCATTCCGGACGCAGCAACACCTTCCGTGCCGAACTGCCCGACGGCCGTTACGCCGTCACCGTCGTGATCGGCGATCCCTCGTATGCGGTGAACTCCGTTTCGATCGCCGCCGAGTCGCTCGTGATTCGGACCGGAATTTCCCTGCCACGACAGGTGTTTGAGGAAGTGCGGTTCGAAGTCGATGTGAACGACGGCATGCTCGATCTGTTGATCACCGCCCCCTCGCGGTTCGCGGTCAACGCGGTCACGATCCGGCCGGTCTAGCCACCCGTCTTCGCGACCGCTTTCTCCACTTGCCCCACCCCTCAATACGGCCCGCGAATGTGTTGCGCCACTTCGCTCTGATAAAACGCCGCCAATTGCTCGTGCATGTCGGCACCCAGCGGCGGCAGGTCGCTGATGGCGGCGTTGGCGCGGACCTGCGCGGGTCGGCTGGCCCCGGGGATGATGGTCGAGACGGCCGGGTGATCGAGAATCCATCGCAGGGCCGCGGCCGCGAGTGGCTGGCCACCCACGATCGCTTGCGTCTGGTCCGCCAACCCAATGCCGGTCTCCAGCGGGATCCCCGCAAACGTCTCGCCGACGTTGAAGTGCTGGCCGTCGCGGTTGTAATTCCGATGGTCCTCCGCCGGAAAGCGCGTCGCGGCCGTCCATTTGCCCGCCAACAAGCCGCTGGCCAGCGGCAACCGCACGATGATCCCGACACCCGCCGCGGCGGCCTGGGGAAAGAGTTCCGTGACCAGCTTTTGACGAAACAGGTTGAAGATCACTTGCAACGACAGCAACCCCGGCTGTTGCAGGCAGATCAATCCTTCCTCGACCGATTCGACGCTGGCGCCGAAGTGCTCGATTAGTCCTTCCTGTTGCAGTTGCCGCAGCCATTCAAAAATCTCGCCGTGCCGCAGGACCGCGGTCGGGACGCAGTGCAACTGCAGCAGGTCGAGACGGTCCCGTTGCAATCGCGCGAGCGATTCCTGGACCGCTTGCCGCATCCCCGCCAGGCTGTAGCGATCGGGATAAGCATCGGGGCCGCGTCCGTACTTGGTGGCGACCCGCAGTGGCGCGGCGGACCGCTGCAGGAATCGACCGATCCAGCTTTCACTGCGCCCCGAGCCATAGACATTGGCGGTGTCGAGAAAATCGACGCCGCACTCGACGGCCGTCTCCAAAATCGCTTGCCCGGTCGCTTCATCCAGCGGCCCGAAGTCACCGCCGAACTGCCAACACCCCAAGCCGACTTCGCTAACCGAAAAACCGTCATTACCGAGCTGCCGCCGATGCATGAACATTCCTGCTGAAGGGGAAGACGAGAAATCCGTGAGGGAAATCGATGGAACGCACTTTCTGGGTCGGGTAATATTACACTGTCGGCTTGCCCTTCGTCCCCTTCATCCATCGACCGGATGATCATCGTCGCGGCGTAAGTCATCAAAAACATCGCCCGCCCGCCCTTCGTCCCACCATCCCGCTCCCACCCGCCGCAGAGTATTCGCCCATGCGCGTCTGGCGATCGATCGCAACCGTTGTTCTCTTGGCTGGGTTGTCGGTCGCGCCATCGGCGCGAGCGGACGAAGGGCTCGAGTTCTTCGAGTCGAAAATCCGGC
This sequence comes from Planctomycetaceae bacterium UBA6172, assembly GCA_002422955.1. Taxonomy (GTDB): domain Bacteria; phylum Planctomycetota; class Planctomycetia; order Pirellulales; family Pirellulaceae; genus UBA6163. The sequence goes on along the minus strand of DITY01000189.1, from coordinate 5,498 downwards.
CGGTGCTGGTCAAGGAATGCTACGAGTGCCATGCCGCGGATGCGAAGCAGATCCATGGCGGACTGCTGCTCGATCATCAGGCCGGGTTGCTGAAAGGGGGCGACTCCGGTCCCGCGGTTACGCCCGGCGATGTGCAGGCGAGCTCGCTGATCGCCGCCCTGCGGCACGAATCGTTCGAAATGCCTCCCGAGGGCAAACTGCCCGACGAAGTGATTCAGGATTTCGTCCGCTGGGTCGAGATGGGGGCACCGGACCCGCGCAGCGAAGCGACCGAAACGAAGTCGCTCGCGATGTCGCTGGAGGAAGCCGCTAACCACTGGGCTTACCGTCCGCTGGTCCGCCCCGCGTTGCCGCCGCTAGCCGATGCATCGTGGCCGCTGAATGACATCGATCACTTCGTGTTGGCACGGTTGGAATCGGAAGGGCTGCGTCCCGTCCGCCCGGCGACCAAACGGGAATGGATCCGCCGCGCGACCTTCGACCTGATCGGCTTGCCGCCGACGCCGCAAGAGATCGATGCGTTTCTGGCCGATGAATCCTCGTCCGCGTACGAAACGGTGGTCGAACGGCTGCTCGGTTCGCCTCACTATGGCGAGCGTTGGGGCCGACATTGGCTCGACGTCGCCCGCTACGCCGAGGACCAAGCCCACACGTTTGCGGTCAAGCCGAGCACCAGCGGCTATCGCTACCGCGACTGGGTGATCGACGCCTTGAACGACGACCTGCCCTACGACCAATTCGTCAAACTGCAGATCGCCGCCGACCTGATGGACTTGGACGAAGCCGCACGCTTCCGACACCTGCCCGCGCTCGGATTCTTCGGGCTGGGCGCGCAGTACTACAAGAACTCCGACGCCGAACGGGCCAAGGCGGATGAACTGGATGATCGCGTCGATACGCTGACACGTGGCTTTCTCGGGCTGACCGTTTCCTGCGCCCGCTGCCACGACCACAAGTACGACGCGATCCCGACCCAGGATTACTACTCGCTCGCCGGGGTGTTCCAAAGCTCAAAGCTGGACGACGCCGCGCTCGTTCCCCAGCCGCAAGTCGAAGCCTACCAGGCGTCGCAGCAACGGATCACCAAGGCCGACGAGGCGGTCAAGGCGTTCGTCGCCCAGCAGCAGCGGACCGCCGCGGAAACCGAGGCGCTGAAGCTCGCCGATTACGCCCTCGCCGCCTGGCGATTCCGACAAGCCGAAGCGGCCGGCACGCCTCGACCGCTGGCCGAACTGGCGAGCTCCACAGGTTTGGCCGAACCGCTCCTCCGCCGCTGGATCGAATGGCTCGGCGACGAAAGCCGACGCCAACCCGCTCCGCCCGATACGGTCCAGGCCTGGGTGCGGCTGGCCAATGCCCCCGCGGCAAAGCCTGCCGTGGCCGATGCCGCTACGGGTGCTGCTACCCCCGATGCCCCCGCAGCCGAACTCGCCTCCAATTCAGAGGCCGCAACCGCCAGCGGCCCGGTGCCCGCATCGCCCGTCGAAGCGGAGTCGACCGCGTCTGCCGAGTCGGAACTGACCGCGCTGGCCGAACGGATCGAAACGGAATTGCGGATCGCCCTCGACATCCGCGCGGGACGACTTCCGGCCGGGACTGATCTGGCCGCCGGGACCGATCTGACCGCCGACGCCGCGAGCCCGCCGAAGTACGAACCGGGCAAGCCTCGCTACACCAGTCCGCTGGTCACCAAGTTGAACCCGATCGTCGACGTCGCCGTCGATCTGACCGGCGCGACGCAGTTGCACTTGGTCATCTCCGACGCCGGCGATGGGAAGAGCTGCGATCATGCCGATTGGGTCGAGCCGCTGCTGCTCCATCCCGACGGCCCGATTCGCCTGACCGACTTGAAGTGGAAGAAAGTCGAGACCGGCTTCGGCAACGTCAACGTCGATCGCAACGTCTCCGGACAGCCGCTGCGGATCGGCGGCCAAACGTTCGCCAACGGGCTCGGCAGCCATGCCCCCTGCGTCATCGTTTACGACCTGCCCCCCGGAGTGACCCGCTTCCAAGCCCGCGCCGGGCTCGACAACGGCGGCAGCGACCAAGGGGCCTGCGGTGACCAAGCGTCGATCCAGTTCCGCGTCTACACCGAGCAACCAAACGACCTGCAGCAGCTGCAGGCGGGCGAGGTCAAACCGGATCAAGGGGTGCTCAGCCAAACCCAAACGGAACTGCTGAAATGGGCGCTCGCCGACAAGGGGATGTTCGCGATCTCGGATAAGCAGCTCGATCAACTGCTCAGCGGCCCGCCGCTCGAACAACTGACGCAGCTCCGCGACGAGTTGAAATCGGTCCAACAGGCCGCCGTGCCGCAGTACCCCGTGGCGCACGTGATCTCCGAGGCCCAAATCGCCGACATGCATGTCTTCATTCGAGGCAATCCGGCGCGGCGAGGCGAACTCGCCCCGCGGCGGTTCCTGCGAGTGCTCGCCGATGTCGCCCCCGCCGATTTCGCCCAAGGGAGCGGCCGGTTGGAATTGGCCAACGCGATCGCCGATCCCCGCAACCCGCTGACCCCACGCGTGTTCGTCAATCGCGTCTGGCAACAGCACTTCGGCCGCGGCCTGGTCGGCACGCCCAGCAACTTCGGCGCGCTGGGCGAAGCACCGACCCATCCCGAATTGCTCGATCACCTCGCCGCCAAGTTCGTCGCCTCGGGGTGGTCGATCAAATCGCTGCACCGCGAGATCATGCTCTCGGCCACCTACCGGCTGAGCAGCGATTGGGACGAACAGGCCGCCGCGGTCGATGGCGACAATCGCTGGCTGTGGCGGATGAACCGTCGCCGGCTCGATGTCGAAGCCTGGCGGGATTCCTTGCTCGCCGTCTCCGGACGTCTCGATGGCAAGCTGACCGGTCCTTCCACCGAACTCGACGCGTCCGACAACGTCCGCCGCACCGTCTATGGAAAAATCAGCCGACACGAACTGAACAGCCTGTTGCGGCTGTTCGATTTCCCCGACGCGAACATCACCAGCGAACGGCGGAGCGAAACGACGGTGCCGCAACAGCAACTCTTCGTGCTCAACAGCCCCTTCATGGTCGAGCAAGCCAAAGCGGTCGCCCAGCGGCTGTTCGGCGACGCCCAGCGACCGATCGAAGACCAGATCCGCGACGCGTTCCTGGTGTTGTACGGCCGCCCCGCCAGCGACGCCGAATTGAGTCTGGGCGCGGCCTTCCTGGGACGCCCCACCACCGACGAAAACGAACAACTGTCCCGCGCCCAGCGTTACGCGCAGGTCCTGCTCGGGGCCAACGAATTTACGTTTGTGGACTGACCCCGCCCGAGTGACTGACCCTGCCCGCGCGACATCGTCCGTTTCGTTCGGGGCCAGCGCGACACGACTACCATTCCAATTTTGATCGACTGATCGACACGACGGAGCCGGCATCATGCATTTCCTGCGACCCGCCAACGGAAGCACCACCTCTCGCCGCGAACTGCTGTCCCGCGTCGGCACCGGCCTCGGCTCCTTGGGGCTCGCAGCGTTGCTCGCCGACCAGGGTCTGCTCGGTGGCGAGGCGGTCCCGGCCCCGAGCGATGTCGGGCAACCGCCGACGGCCGGACGCAGCCCACTGGCGGTCAAGCCGCCCCATTTCGCCCCACGGGCCAAGCGGGTGATCCACCTGTTCATGAACGGCGGGCCTTCGCAAGTCGATACGTTCGACCCCAAACCGGAGCTGACCAAGTACGACGGGCAGAAGCCGCCGCATGCGGAATTGAAGACCGAACGGAAGACCGGCGCGCTGATGAAGTCGCCGTTCAAGTTCAATCGGCACGGCCAATCGGGGATCGAAATCAGCGAGATCTTCCCGCACATCGCCGAGTCCGCCGACGACCTCTGCGTCATCCGGTCGATGCACACCAACATCCCCAACCACGAACCGTCGCTGTTGATGATGAACAGCGGCGAGACCCAGCCGACCCGGCCGTCGCTCGGCTCGTGGTTGCTGTATGGCCTGGGCACCGAAAACCAGAACCTCCCCGGCTTCGTCGTGCTGTGCCCCGGCAAGCCGGTCGTCGGGCCGCAGTTGTGGAGCAATAGCTTCTTGCCGGGGATTTTCCAAGGGACGCATATCAACAACGCGAAGCTCGATCCCAAGGAAGTGATTCGTCACATCAACAACCGCTGGGTCGACCGCGACGCGCAGCGTGAACAGCTCGACCTGATGCGGCAGATGAACGAGCTGCACCTGCAGCAGCGTGGCGGGCGCGACGGCAATCTCGAATCGCGGATCGAATCGATGGAGATGGCGTTTCGGATGCAATTCGAAGCCCAAGAGGTATTCGACCTGAATCAGGAAACTGAAGCGACCCGCACGGCCTATGGTCCGGGCGAGTTCGCCAACGCCTGCCTCACCGCGCGGCGGTTGGTCGAACGCGGCGTGCGGATGGTGCAGGTCTATTACGGCAACGGCCAGCCCTGGGACGACCACGAAAAGATCACGGCCCACGCCGACAAAGCCAAGCAGAGCGACCAGGCGGTCGGCGCGTTGCTCAAGGACCTCAAGGCCCGCGGCTTGCTGGAGGATACGCTCGTCCTGTGGGGCGGCGAGTTCGGACGGACGCCGGTCTCCGAAGGGGCGACGGGGCGAGATCACAACAACCACGGCTTCAGCGTCTGGTTGGCCGGGGGCGGGGTCAAAGGGGGAATGGTCCATGGCGCGACCGACGAGTTCGGTTTCGCGGCGGTCGAAAACCGCATGCACGTCCATGACCTGCACGCCACGATCCTGCACCTGATGGGGATCAACCACGAGCAGTTAACCTATCGCTACTCCGGCCGCGACTTCCGCCTGACTGACGTCTCCGGCACGGTGGCATCCGCGATCCTCGCGTAACCGCATTTCCTCCCTCGTACTCGGCTCCTTCCCAGGGTTGCGCTGCACTCCACCCTGGGCTGGTATGGGACCGTCCCGTCGGGACTACACCCCGTTGGGACTACACCCCGTTGGGCCGAAACCTAGCCCGCCACCTGCCGCCAACCTCACAGCACGATCTGGCACCACAACGCGGCTAACAGCGGCGCGAGCAAGCCGATCCAGATGCCGCCTTCGATCATGTCCTTGGACGTGACCTGGCCGGTTCCATACGCGATCGCATTGGGCGGTGTCGAAATCGGCAAGCACATCGCCGCCGACGCGCCGATCGCCAACGGGATCACGGTGCCCGCCTCGGACCCCGCCCCGACGACCAATCCGATCGGCACCAAAATGTTGGCCGCCGCCGTGTTACTCATCACGTTCGAAAGCGCCATCGTCGCGTAAGCCAACAGCAGAATCACCGCTAAGCTGGAAAACCGCTCCATCGGCAACAGCCCCACCAGCCAGGTCGCCAGTCCGGTTTGGGTTACGGCGAACCCCAGCGACAAACCGCCGGCGATCAGCAGCAGCACGTCCCAGCGGATTTCGCAGATGTCGTCGCCATCGATGACGCCACACACGCACAGCACGCAGATCGGCACGAACGCGACCACCGTCGACGGCACGCCGTG
>DITY01000099.1:7254-10825 GCA_002422955.1 Planctomycetaceae bacterium UBA6172 | reverse complement strand
CCACCGACGGCGATCACGACACTCCGTCGATCCGCGCCGTTCGCTAACATCCAATCCCAAAGCTTGCCGAGCATTTCCAGCGACTTGCTGAGCTCACCGCTGGGTACCGTCGCGACGTCACAGCGTCCCACCTCGAGCAATCCTTGGCTGAGAGATTCCCCCCACTGGTCCAGGATCGAGTCATCGCAGACGACCAAGGCATGGGTCATGTCCGGCAGGGCCGCGACAATTCGCCCGGGCAGAGACGCCCAATCGTCGCTGCTGATGACGATCGGATAACCGCGGCTGCCGAGTTCGACTCGCAATTCCTCCGCTGGACGTTGCGGTATCCTGTTATCGGCGGTCAGATGTTCGGTATTGCTCACGACGGGCGACTCCTGAAACGCCGTCAAACGGCGGGACAATTGCTCTGTCAACGTTTTCGATCCGCTATCTCTACCGGCTCATGATATCTCCCTCAAGTCCCATCGCCATCGAAGACGACGCTGCGCCCCCGCCGGGCGCTCGTCCCGATGGACTCCCGGCCGATTGGGTCGACCACCCCAAAATCCCGATCACACGCCGCGCCATCCTCGTCGGCATCGGCCTGGTCGCCCTCGGCACCCTCGGGGCGGTAACCAGCATCTGGGCTCGCCGGACGCAAGTCGAGAAGACCACCGCCTTCTTTGGGATCGAAACGATCCGCGCGCTCCAGTACGCGCCCGGAGTCATGCTCCGGCTCGAAGCCGAAGCGGCCGACGCGCCGTTGACGCTGACGGAATCTGAAAGCGGTCGATCGGCAACCAGCCTGGCCGGCAGCACGCCTCCGACGGTCGTCAAAGAAATCGACCTCACGGCTACCCCCGGCCTGGGGCACCTCCGCCATGCCCTGCTCGACGAACGACACTACGACTGGACCACTCGCAACGACCGCTCGATCGATTCGCTCCGCTCACCGCGAACGCGAATGGCAACGCTCACGTTCTCCGACCCCCGCGGCATCATCGCTCCGGCGACGATCCACCTCGAACTGACCGAGGGTTGGGTCGGTACGCCGCGCGGCGACCGCTCCGTGCGGTTAATCCCTCGCGTCCAACCCGCGATCCGACATTTCCTAGTCGTGATCAGCAACGCGCAGCAAACTTACTACGACCGTCGCCAGCAGGAGGAGCAGGATTGACCGCGATCCGCGGCCGCACTGAGGTTGAACTCGCGGCGGGGAGTCCGGCCGCGGAAGGTCCGATTGGAAGCACAGCATGCGTCCAGATCCAGCTCGCTCGCCCCAGACCGCGGCAGGGGGCCGGCCGCCGCTGCCCGCGAATCCTGCAGGAAAAAGCACGCAGTTCCGCTCGGCAAACTGATCGGCGTATGGGCCCCAAGTCGATACAGTTCCCGGGCGAGCATCCGAAGTGGCCGCCCGCGGCAGCGTGCTGAGTTCAACCGTCGAGGCGCCGCCTTCCAACGCCAGCCCCCATCTGAACCCGAGTCCTGTTTCGCGTTTTCCGTGGGAGAACCCTACCCATCCGGAAACTGATCGGGTCTGATCAAAGCTTCAGATTGGGAGAAAGTTCCGAGGTCGACTCGTGTCGTCTCGAATGACATTGTTCAAACCAGGCTTCCCTGTGAGCAAGCTTGCCGCGCCACTAGCGATCTTATTCGCATTCCTAGCTTGGTGTGCCCATGGGCAAGCAGGTCCATTCGCTCAGCCGTTTTTAGCAGCCAACTCGGCGGTCACCTCAGCCGAAGACTCGAACTTCGAACTCCTCGACCCGCAGCTGGCCGTATCGCGAAACAGCGTTCCGCTCCCACTGGTTGCGGAGCATTCGGCAGGCGAGTCGGTCTCACAGCCGGTTTCCCGGATCAAGCGGGCTCTCACGATCGACCTCGTGGGCGCGGGCAAGCTGGAATCGTTGCGAGCTTTCGGGCGCAACCTCCTCACCGGTCCAGCCGCTGGCCACGCGACGATCGACTCCAGTCCTCTCGTCGCTCGGAAGATCCGCCTGCAGGTTTAGGACCCGCCCCCCGTGGTCCTGCCGGCTCCGTCGCCGCACCTGCCGCGCGGCTGGTGAAACCGTGCCTGACCACAGCCTCTCGGATGGTCCACTCACGGACGGAGGGCTCGCGGCCTACGGCCTCTCCCCCATCCGACGGCCGCTGAGCCTCGCCTTCCTCTCCGTTCTGGGTAAGCCTGAACGAAACACGGCGACAACAGCAGCCCGCCCGTAGCGACCTGCGACCTAACAGCGATCCGTCGTCACGTCCGGTCGCCTGCACAAACGGTGACAAGGCGTTGCCCTGCCCGAATGGCCGACCGACTGCTGTCGACAGTCACGTGGGTTTCCCCGCCTGAGCCGAATCGACCCAGATTCAACCAGAAACACGATGCCCGAAAACCAGCCTCCCGTCGCATCTCCGCGGAGAGTCCAATGAACCAGACAGCTCGCAAAACTTCCAAGGCGAAAGCGGCCAAATGCGTACGCCCCAAGCCGTGGTACGCGCGGTGGTCACTGCTAATTCTCACAGCCTTCGCGTTGGCGTCGCCGCTCCTGGCATTCGGCGCGATTGAGGCTGTTCGTAGCAACACCAATCAGGTCGCAGACTGGCTGCCCGAGTCGTTCAGCGAAACCGGCGAATTGGCTTGGTATCGGAAACACTTCGTCAGTGACCAGTTCGTCGTCCTCAGCTGGGACGGCTGCGAAATCGACGCCGCTGCCGAAGATGTTCAGTCGCTGAATCCCGACCCTCGGATTCATCAATTGGCGTCATTGCTCACGTCGGATGAGCCGGTTGCAGCTCGAGCCGGGGCGTTGCCCTACAGTCACTACTTCAAATCCGTCCTCACCGGACCGCGGATGCTGGAGTACTTGGTGGAGTCGGACTCCAGCGTTCCTTACAAGCTCGCCAAGGAGCGACTGGTAGGCACCTTGTTGGGGCCCGACCGCAAGCAAACCTGCCTGGTCGTCACGCTGTCCGACGAATCGCTTTCGCAATTTCGCACCGTGCTGTCTCGCCCGTTCGTGGGCCCGCTGGGCTACCACCACCCGCCCGGCGTGCTGTTTGAGGCGATTAATGAATGCGCGATCGAAGCCGACACCGTGCGACTCGGCGGCCCGCCCGTCGACAACACGGCAATCGACCAGGAAGGCGAACGCACGCTGGTCCGCCTTGCCGGCCTGTCAGCTCTGCTCGGCTTGGGTCTCTCTTGGTGGTCGCTTCGCAGCGTTCGCTTGACCCTGATCGTGTTCGCCTGCGGCCTGCTGAGCGCGACGTTGGCGCTCGCTTCGCTGTGGGCAACGGGTGCCAAAACGGACGCGATCGTCCTGTCGATGCCCGCTTTGGTTTACGTCTTGGCGATCTCGGGCGCGATCCACCTGATCAACTATTATCACCACGCCCTGAAATCGTCGGGCCCCGCCGCGGCGCCCGGCATCGCGATCGCGATGGGCAGCAAACCGGCGCTGCTTTGTTCGGTGACGACCGCGCTTGGCTTACTGTCGTTGTGCAGCAGCGACTTGGTACCGATCCGCAAGTTCGGCTTGTATTCGGCAATCGGAGTGATGCAAATCCTGTTGGTCCTCTTCTTGTTCCTGCC
>DITY01000099.1:0-7209 GCA_002422955.1 Planctomycetaceae bacterium UBA6172 | reverse complement strand
TTCGTCAGCATCGGTTTCTGCTTGATGCTGATCGGTTTTGCCAGCGGCCTGCAGTACTATCGAACGTCCATCGATCTGATGAAGCTCTTCGACCCCCAGGCCCGAATCATCACGGACTATCGCTGGCTCGAGGGGCATGTTGGCCGACTAGTCCCCGTCGAAGTCGTCCTGCGGTTCGCGCCGGACACGATCGCGGCGGTTGACGACTCCGCCTCGGACACGTCCGACGGCGTTCGACGCTGGTCATTGGTCGAGCGGATGAACATGGTTGCGGATGTCCAACGCGGGATGGAACGTGAGTTTGGCGAACGAGGGAGCGGCGTCATCGGCCCCACCATGTCGGCGCTCACCTTCGTCGCCCCTCTGCCGAACCAAGACCGCAGCCTCGGATCGTTCGTCCATCGCAAGGTCATGAACCGCAAACTGGAAAACTCCTACGACGCCTTGGTCGGCAGCGGATACCTCGCCATCGACCAGGCCGATCAAAGCGAACTGTGGCGGATCAGCCTGCGGGTCGCGGCCTTTGAGGATGTCGATTACGGGGTGTTTACCGATACTTTGAAGGGAGTGGTGGACCCGATCGTCACACGACTGGCCGACTCACGGAAAGCGCCCGTGACCTGGACAGCGGTCGCGAAGCAAGACGAATCCCCCGACCTGGACGCGATCTACACGGGGGTGGTTCCGATCGTCTACAAGGCGCAAACCGCGCTCCTCAGCAGCATGATCAGCAGTACCCTCTGGTCCTTCCTGACTATCACACCCCTGCTGATGTTCGTTTCCCGGGGCGTGCTGGCCGGCATGGTAGCCATGATCCCCAATGTCCTACCGGTGCTGGTCGTGTTCGGCGGGCTGAGTTGGCTTGGCAGGCCGATCGATATCGGTTCGATGATGGCGGCGAGCATCGCGCTGGGCGTGGCCGTCGACGACACCATCCACTACTTGACCTGGTACCGCGAAGCCCTGAACCGCGAGGGCGATCGGTATCAAGCGATCCTGAGTGCCTACCAGCACTGCGCCACGCCGACCATGCAGGCCACCGTGATCAACGGACTGGGACTCTCGGTGTTCGTGTTCAGCAGCTTCTCGCCGACCAAACAGTTCGGCTTCTTGATGCTGATCATCCTCTTCGCCGGCGCGGTTGCCGAACTCCTGCTGCTGCCGGCAATTCTCGCGGGTCCGCTGGGCAAGGCTTTCAAGCCCCGCGTCGCCGACCGCAGCGGCCAGGATGCGGACGACATGCTGACGACACCGGCGACAGCGGTAGATATCGGCCCAGCGACGTGTCCGGATCGCGGCGTATCGAATCGACCACGAAGGAGCGGCGCGTCCACCGCGGCGGCCATCACCAGTTCCTCGGGGTGATAGAAGGGAATTGGCAATTCGCCCCTCAAGCCGAACCCGCCCCCATGGCCGCCGAGCTCGCCGCCTCCCACCGATACCCGCTTGTCCCGGGTGCTGTCCGCAACCCTCCGACCCGACTCTGGAAATTGCTCAAGAAAATTGGCCCGCGGCTTCCGGTGCCATGAACTTAGGCGGGTACGATCGTCGGTCCAATTCGGGCTGATGTTCGAGCCAATCCCCTTTCGGCTATGATCCGGATTCCGTGATCCCGTCGCCACCCGAGCCAAACGAGCAAGACAAATGGAGCGTATTGTTACCGACCCGCATCACATCGCCACGCTTTCTCGCGTTTATTCGAGGCTGGGCTGGTGTGGTTTTTGGGCCCAGCTGATCGTCGGATCGCTGCCGGTTTTGCTGATGGGCTATCTGTTCGCATTCGCCCGCACCCCCGGGCCTCGCGTCGGTTTCGTGCTGGTGGAATACCTGAGCTTCGCGAGCCTGCTGGCGTTAGCGTTCACGACCTTTTGGGCGTTCGGATACACGAAGCTGGCGAAGAAACTGCTCACCCCCGAACCCTACGTCACCTACCGCAAGTTGGTCCGGTCCGCTTGGATGGGCGGCGTGATCAGCATCGTCGGCATGGTGTTTTCGTTAACAATCATGTTGATCGAAGTCTCGCATCTGCTGTTCTACTTCCTCTCGGCGCCCCAGGGCGGCGTGCCGGTAATCCAGACCACGGGCACCGAATCGGCGAGCTGGGTTTCGGCCGTCGACATGCTCAGCCTGATGGCCCTGGTACTGACACTGATCACCGAATTGCTGTTCCTCGTCTTCAGCCAATACCTCCTCTACCGCTCCCTGGCCGCCGCAGCCGGCTCCCCCGACGAAACGGTCCCACCGACGGAGTGAACAGCGGCAGGCATCTCGCATTTCAGCCGTCGCTCCGCGACAATTGCGGGGCATTCGTATGCGAACCGGGCGTTGAAACACCCGGCTACCTTCGACGGTCGCTCCGCGACCCGCCCGCATGATTCAGGTCCGAAACCGTGCCGCCAGATGTGAGCGGCGGATCGAGTGTTAGAGCTGGAGCGATCCGAGATCGCCGGAGGCTACGGAGTTGCCGGTGAAGCAGAAGCCCATGCTAGCGGAGACAACCGGCAGCGAGCGGTCAATGCACTCGGTACGACGTGCGTGGCTGACATCATCCGTGTCCTTGATGGCCTCCGCACCGGTTATACATGACCAAAATCAAAATTTGCGCGGGGCCGATTTCATCCTCCGGTAGATCAATTTCAACCGTTACGGGGACGCTTCCCACTTGTTTGCCGCGCAAGCATTCTCAGTGGCCTACTCAAATTCTGTCAGTATTTCGGTTCCGCACTCATCAATGCTTGACCGGCGAAACAGTAGACCAGAAGACCAATCATAAAAACCGGAAAAAGGGCTTCCGCAAACACCCCAAATACCAAAGGAATATTGATTGCAAAATACAGGATTCCGAAGATAACGGCGACAAAGATCCCTACCATTCTCGCCCACGACGCGTCACAATTGAACGGGATCACAATCGGGATTGTCAGATAAAGCCCAGTCAAAAGTGGCAACAACGCATCAATCCAGGCACCCTGAACCACTCCGATCGTTGCGGCAAGTGCGAGCGAAATCCCGAGGGTACCAGCGATCAGATTCGAGGCCCACTTTTCCTTGGCGGTCAGCAGGTGTTTGCCATAGGGATGAAACCTGAGCATGGTGTTGAACAGCGGTGCCATGATCCAGGTCATCATCACGAGCAACAAGTAAAGCAATGAAATGGGGAGCACCCAAGGCTTCAGAGCAGGGTTGTCTCGTGCTAGGCCATTAAGGAATCGCATCCCCATCCAGAGACCGATGATCAGCGCCCATTGCACGCGTGAGTCCAGGCGACTCATTTGGATCATGAGACGGTAAAACCATCGGTAGACAAAATTGGTGCTATTGAGCGCCTGGATCATGCCGTCCCGTGCCATCTCGTTGGATGGTGACAACCGAAGCGCTTCCGCAAATGATCGTTGAGCGCCTTGATAATCGCCCTGCTGTAGCCTCGCCCAGCCCTGGCTGCTGTGAGCCCAAGTCGAATCCGGATTCTGGCGTAGCGATTCTTCAGCTTGTTGGCGGGCGTCAACGACCTTACCCAGTCGTTCCAAAGCGACGGTTCGAATCGTCCCGCAGGTCTCGTCTTCCGGATCGAACGTCAACCCCTCTTCGGCCGACCTCAGCGCTCCCTTCCAATCGCTTTGCTTGCTCAACAATTGTGCTTTCAAGCCGTGAAACGTTGCGTCTGTCGGATCGAGAGCCAGCGATTCTGCTATCGATTCCAGCGCCTTATCCGTCTGATTTCGATCTTTCCATATCAGCGCTAAAATATAATGGGAAAATGGGCTGTCGGGCGCCAGGAAAACCCCTTGCTCGGCTACCCGCGTCGCTTCCTTGAGTTGATCGCGATTCTGAGACAGGCAAAATGCCAGCAGAGAATGGACCATCGCATTATCAGATTCTCTTGCAAGTTCCTGATGCAACAGGTCTTGCGCCATAGTATAGCGCTGTTGAGAAATCAGCAATCGCGCACGCTCGACAGCAGCAGAAGCCCCCATTTTGCCGATTCCCTCGTTACTTTATTTTGAGATAGGCCAGGATGTCATCATAGGTTCCCCCCTGATTAGCATAGATCGCATGGTTGCGTGCTGTCGAGAACCATTCTTTGGTTGTTGGTCGCACCGCTTTGGCCGCAACCAACAGGTCGTTTGTCGAAATCGGTGTTGGCATTCCGCTTTTAATGGCCTGCTGCAGCTTGGTTTCGATCGCAACATCCACAACCGCTTTCAAATCGGCCCCCGAAAATTCCGCCGTCTTGGCCGCGATTTTTCGAAAGTCGATTCGATCGCTCGGTTTGCCAGCCAAATGTATCTGCAGGATGTGTTCACGAGCTGTATCGTCGGGCGGCGGAACAAAGATCACACGATCAAAACGGCCGGGTCGGCGAAAAGCTCCATCGACATGCCAGGGCGCGTTGGTTGCGCCGAGAATCAGTAGTCCTTCATTGTCGGCATCAATGCCATCCATTTCAGCTAAAAATTGGTTGACGAGATGTCGTCCGGCACTTTGTCGCATGTCGCTGCGACTCGCCCCCAGCGCATCGACCTCATCAAAAAACAACACACAAGGACGATTCCTGCGGGCATTCTGGAACACTTCGTGAAGGTTCCGTTCACTGTTGCCCATCCACATGTCGAGAATGTCATTGATTCCGATCGTAATGAAATTGGCGTCCACCTCACCGGCGGTTGCCCGTGCGATGAATGTCTTACCGCATCCCGGCGGGCCGTACAGCAAAATTCCCCCGCCCGCTTTCTTTCCGTAAGCGGCAAACATTTCGGAGTGGGTGATCGGATAGATGATTTTGATCTGGATCTGCTCCTTGACCGAATCCATCCCGCCGACTTGATCGAACTTCATCTTCGGCCGTTCAAACCGTATCTCCATCGATGAGGCGTCATCGGTCGCCGAATGCCGAATTTTTCCGTCGACGACTTCGTCATCATTCGCATCGGTAACCTGATCGTCCCAACTGGCATTGATGCCCAATAGGTTGGCGAAATCGGCATCAGCCAGCGTTTCGTCGTGCTCGATCGCCCGCTTGTATTCCTCGACCGCTCGCCGGACCTCGCCGTTGCGATAAAGCAATTTGGCATGCAATACCAAGGCTGGCGCGAACGGGTTTTGCGGATTGCAAATGGTTTCGACAATTGCCAGCGAATGGGAGTTTTTGCCTTGGCGATAAAACGTTTCGGCCAGCAGCAATTGCAGGTGGTTGTTCCGAGCGTCAGCGGCCAGCATTTCTTTTAGGAACTGCTCAGCCTCGTCGTAACGAGTCAGGTCCAAAAGCGTGATGATGTAGTGTCGAAGCAGGGGGATGTTGCCAGGCGTTAACCGTACGGCTTCTCGTAGGGCAGCCAATGTCTTTGCAAGATCGTTCATTTTAGAATCAGTCAAATCGTGGCCGCGCGTCAGGCGAATAGGTATTTGTGGCGGGCGAATGCTGGCACGAAAAACGCGCTCGCGGGAAATCGGAGACTATCACACCCTACCACAATCCGGAGAGCCCGAAATGGCAGGGCGATCACCCTCCCGCAGACCGCCTTCCGACTCGGAGTGGCTGCCGATTTGCCACGCCGCGTCAATCCATTCGCCCGAGTGCGTTACGGCGCGTACCGTCGCCTTCGAAACCAATCCCTTCGGGTACTTCACTCCCCGCTTTTGAAATCGCGTCCCGAATTTTATTTCAGCGGTTTGGTGAATCCTAGTCCCTGTCAGTCGCTTGCGAAGAGCTCAGTTTCGGCAAGCTCGACCATCGGGCTACAAGGCCTCACGAACGACGCCTTTGACCCAGATCCTTTGTCGCCAGTACCGGAATCGTCGACTTGGCCAGTGCAGCGGCAAGGACCGCGGCGGGGGACTAGCGTCATTCCGGGAACCGATCCGCGGGTTTCAAAGCTCGGGAGACGAGGGGGGCGGATGACGGACATCTACGGGACCGGGGTTGAATGGGTCAACAATCATTCGCCTGTTCCAATGAATCTGCCTTGCATCGATGGACGCGGTTTGCGTATCGCAAACAGGGTAGGTTCAGTGCCGCGAAACGGTTTGCGAACAAGTTGATCGAAGATCGCCCAGTGATGTCGTCGATACGCGTGCGAACTTGGGCAGGCGTCGTGGCGAGCGCCGCTTGTTGGGCTGGCTTCGCATCGTCGCCGGGCCACGCGGAGGAGTCCTGGCTGGACGACCCGATGGTCGAGGCGTCAACGCAGCCGCAGCCGCAACCGCCTGACTTCGACCAGATCGTGGATGACGTTCCCGAGCGTTGGGAGGAAACGCCACCGCTGGCGCGCAAGCGGGTGGCGCTGCTGACCGAGGCCGAGCGGGCACCCTTCCGGCTGGCGACCAGCTTCGCCCCCAGCCGATCGGTTCGTGATACGGATGATTCGCTGGCGTCACGCTCGATCGCCTCGCAGGTCGGCTTTCCGCTTCGGATCTACGACGACGGGATTTTACTCGCGACGACCTCCCTGCAGTACACCCGGCTATCTACCGAGGCGGTGTTGCCACAGTCGGGCATTTCGGTTCCCGGCGAGTTGTGGGATGTCCGCGCAGGGATGTTCTTCACCCGCGAACTGGCCAGCGGCTGGAAAGTCGGCGGGCTCTTTAACTTCGGTTCGGCCAGTGACGAGCCGTTTTATAGCGCCGAGGAGCTGACGTTGACGTCGTTGGGGTTCTTGAGCGTTCCGGTCAGAAATCGCGACGCGTGGAATTTCAGCCTGTTTTATTCGCCCACCAGCCAGCTCGCGTTCCCGATCCCTGGCATCGCCTACCTGTGGCGTCCCAACGACGAACTCGAAGCGCAGATCGGTTTACCGGCGTCGTTGACCTACGCGCCCAACGATTCGTTTTCCTTTCGTGCTCGCTACACTCCCGTTACCGACGTTTTCGTCGAGGCGAGACAAGCGGTCGTGGCGGATTGGAGCGTGTTCGCGAGGTACCAGATCATCAACGAGAGCTACTTTCTGGCGGGCCGAGCGGACCGCGAAGAACGTTTCTTTCAGTTCGAACAGCAGGCCGGCGTGGGACTGGCTCACACATTGCCTGCCGGCTTTTCGTTCGAACTCGGTGCCGCCTATCTGTTCGATCGTCGCTTCTTTCACGACTCCGACTTCGACCTCCAGAGCGACGACATGATCCAAGTCGACCCGACCGTTTCCTACTCGTTTCAGTTGATTTGGAATCGCTAAGACGAACTGCGACGGTGGCCCTCAACAAGAGTTTCACAACGCC
>DITY01000087.1:8517-14208 GCA_002422955.1 Planctomycetaceae bacterium UBA6172 | reverse complement strand
ATGCCGACCGGCGTCGCCGTCAGCCCCGCGATGAACCATGGCGGCCCCTACCCGGCAACCGGCCACCCGGGATTCACCGCGGTCGGCATTCCGGCTGCGATGATCCGGTTCGGGAAGTTGACTTGTTACGACAACGTCCGCGACTCGCGGCTGCCGTGGTTGCTGCGGGACCAAAATCCCACCGGCCAGACTTGGCGGCGGGTCGATGGCCGCTTTACCACCGACAACCTCGGCTAGTTCTCGAAAAACGGATGCGCTTCGCCCGCGGGGGAGAAACGCCCCGCGCGGGAAAGATCGCCGCGCTGCGGTGAGCAGTTGTCGCGTGCCGGTGACGGCCCGCGGGTCACGCCGGTTCAGAACGGAGCGTCGTCATCCAGCGCTTCGGAGAAGTGATCGTTGGCCGACTTGGTGACCGTCGTCTTGGGGCCTTCGCCGCCGCTGAGCAATTGAAAGCCCGATGCCTCGGCGCTGAGGAAATACTTCACTTCGCTGTTGGCATCGCGCTGCCAGCGACGTCCGGTGAGCGAAAAATCGACCTCCACCTCATCGCCGACCTGCAATTGATCCACGGCGTCGCAGGCGTCGCGGGTGAATTCCAGCGGCAGATAATTAGTGAAGCTCCCCTTCTCCTGCTCCAGGACGACCACGCGTTTGCGGAACCCCTTCTGCCCGTACGTTTTGGTCTCTTCGATCAGGTGGACCACGCCCCGCACCTTACCATCGCTCATCGTTAACTCGTCCTTTTCCAACACGGCCAAACGGATCCAACACGCATAACACTCATCCGCTCGCGGCGGCCGACACATGGCCGCTCGGCGCCCCGGGTGACGCCCTTGCCGCCGCTGAGGGGGAGTGACTGGAGATTTTAGCGTGCGGCCCGTGAATGAACCATCAGCCGGGGCTAGCCGCAGCCGCTTCGGCCGAGAAAACTTTCGGTCGACCGGCGCAGCTGGTAGCATGGTCGTAGTCTTCCTCACAGTCGCACACCCCCAGCCCACGGTTTGACGTCGGCCCATCGCCCGCGGATTAGGGTGCCGTTTTTGGATGAGAGCGTCTCCTTTGGAAGGGGCGTGTCGATCCCCGGCGGCTCGGCCTCTCCCGCCATTCCCGCCACCTCACCTCCCCACCCCAGCTTGGCCTGGCATGATGTGTCTAGCAAAATCTCGGCCGTCGCTCGCTCCCCGGCGCGGCGGTCTCTCCTCCGGATGCGTCACCGGACAGCGGCCGATCGCGATTCGGTTGCTGCTGTGCTGCCTGGCGGTCGGACTGGGGGGCCTGGCCAAGGCCCAGGATGCGGCGCAAACCGCGGCCCAGCCCGTGCCAGCGGCGGTGACCTTCGAGCGTGACGTGATGTCGGTGCTCTCGAAAGCGTCCTGCAACGCCGGAACCTGTCATGGCAACGTGAACGGCAAGGGCGGCTTTTTTCTGTCGCTGCGCGGCCAGGATCCGGCCGACGATTACCGCCAGATCGTCCGGTCCGCCGCCGGTCGCCGCATCGATCGGCTGACGCCGGACCAGAGCTTGGTGTTGCTCAAAGCGACGGCGGCGGTGGCGCACGAGGGGGGCAAACGCTTTGACGAGCGGGCGCCGGAATACCAGATCCTAGCCCGCTGGATCGAGCAGGGCCTGCCCCAGCCCGATCTCACCGCTCCCAGCGTGATCCGGCTCGAGGTCACTCCGGCCAACAGCGTACTCTGGGCGCCGACGGACGAACTCGCGCTGCAAGTGACCGCGGTCTTTTCGGACGAGACCCGCCGGGACGTCTCGCGATTGGCCGTCTACGAATCGAGCGACCCGACGGTCAAGATCACCGCCGAAGGGGTGGTGCGATTCGCGCAGCCGGGCATGACGACGATCCTGGTCCGCTACCTGAACGGCCAATTCCCGGTGCAACTCGCCTACCGGGAGGCGGTCGATGCGTTCGTCTGGGACGGAACGTCAGCCGAAAATTTCATCGATGAGCAGATCTTCGCGCGGTTGCAACAGCTGCGGATCCAACCCGCGCCGCTGGCCGAGGACAACGTCTTTTTGCGTCGCCTATCGCTCGATCTGTTGGGCGTGTTGCCGACCGCCGAGGAGGCGCGGGAGTTCGTGGCCGACACGGCGGTCGACAAACGCCGCCGCTGGGTCGATCGCTTCCTAGCCCGCCCCGAGTTCGCCGCGCTGTGGGCGCTGAAGTGGTCGGACCTGCTCCGCAACGAAGAAAAGACGCTCGACGCGCAAGGTGTGGAGCGGCTTCACGGCTGGATGCGGCAACGCTTCGCCGACGATCAGCCGCTCGACGCGTTTGTCCGCGACCTGATCGCGTCGCGCGGCAGCACCTACCAAAATCCCCCCGCGAACTATTGGCGGGCGCTCCGCGAACCGTTCGTCCGCGCCGAGACGACCGCGCAGGTCTTTTTGGGAGTCCGGCTGCAGTGCGCCAAATGCCACAACCATCCCTTCGATCGCTGGAGCCAAGACGAGTACTACCAGTGGTCGAGCCTGTTCGCGGGGATCGATTACGAGATCGTCGCCAACGAGCGGCGCGATAAGCTCGACAGCCACGAATTTGTCGGCGAGCAGATCGTTCTGATCAAGAACGAAGGCGAGGTCAAGAATGCCCGCACCGGCCAGCCCGCGGCGCCCAAGTTTCTCGGCGGCAACGAGCCGCTGACCGGTGATCGGCTGGAGCATTTGGCCGCCTGGATCACCCGTCCCGACAATCGGATGTTCGCCGAAGCCCAGGCCAACCGGATCTGGTATCACCTGATGGGGGCCGGTTTGGTCGACCCGGTCGATGACTTGCGGCTGACCAATCCAGCCTCGCATCCGGAGTTGCTGGCGCGGTTGGCGGACGAGCTGATCGCCAGCGGCTATAGCCTGAAGCATCTGGTCCGGACCATCGTGCTGTCGCGCGGCTACCAACTCGCGTCGCAATCGGGCGGCTCGCCTGGGGCTGGCCCGGAATCGGCGCCAGACCCACGGCTGTATGCCAGCGCGATCGTCCGTCGGTTGTCGGCCGAGCAATTGCTCGACGCCCAGTCGCAGGTGCTCGCGCTGCCGGCCAGCTTCGAGGGCTACGATCCGGGGACGCAGGCCGGCCAGATCGCGGGGGTCGAACGGGTTCGCCGCAAGCTGGCGTCGGGCGACGTGTTTCTGAAACAGTTCGGCAAGCCCGAACGGTTGCTCTCCTGCGAGTGCGAACGGAGCGACGAGCCGACTTTGGGTCAGGCGCTGAGTCTGGTCGGCGGCGCGAGTCTGAACGAACGCCTGCGCCAGCCCGACAACCGGATCGGCCAACTGCTCGCAGCGACCGACGATCACCGCCAGGTCGTGGAAACGCTGTTTTGGACGGCGCTCGGCCGCTCGCCCAGCGACGACGAGACCGCGGCGGTGCTGGAGTCGATCCGGGTCAGTGGCCAACCCCGCGCCGCGCTGGAGGATTTGACTTGGGCGCTGCTGAACGCCAAGGAATTGATCTTCCGCAATTGAGCTTCCGGATTGGAGCGGCCCGCGGCGTCGACCCCGACGATCATTTCACAATTCCCGAATCGCGATGCTTCAATCGCGAAGTTAAATTCAGGAAATCATGGTCCGCATTGTCCCGGGACCGTCGGGGAGCGTTGCCCCAGCGGGACGCGACGGCGGCCGGATGCCTCCGTGGAGGTGGCATCCGGCCGCGTCGACATTATCTTCCTGATCCTAACCCGATCGGCACTCCCATCGCCGAGGCCTGGTCCGTCGTTCCTGTCCGGTACGATTCCGTTCTGATGCCGCGGGTCCCTCCGCGAACATTCCGGACCGACTGGCCAATCCGTCCTCCCTCGATCTCCGTATCCAGCGTCAACGGCGGAGCGATCCCTGCCCCGCCGCGTCCGCTCCCCCCGTAGGAGGCGCGGGGTGCACGATCATCAAGCGACCATTCGGACCGTTTGACCTTGGCGAGCGGCGACCGCTTCGACGAACTCTTCGAACAAGCGAATGTCGAGCGCGGATGCGGCGCCGCATTCGGGGTGGAACTGGGTGCCGACGGCGTACCAATCGAGCATTTCGGATTCGATCGCTTCGATCACGCCATCCGGGCAGCGGGCGGTGACGCGGAAGCCAGGGGCCAGTTCGTCGATCGCCTGGTGATGACGGCTGCTGACGCGGATTTCGCCATCGCCATAAATGCGGCCGACCAACGAATCGCTGTCGACGTTCAGCGTGTGGCGATGGTGCAGATCATGGGCATCGAAGTGCGGCACGGCGTTGGGCAGGTCTTCCTTGATGTCCAAGAANNCATCCGATCGGAAGTTTCGCGGACCGCGTCGAGCAGGCGGACCGAATGATGGAGCATGAAGCCGTCGCGGCGAGGATCCAGATCGGCACCGCCGATCAACAGGAACCCGTGTATCGCGTCGAGCAGTCCACGGACCGATTCGATATCGGCCAGCGGTGGTACGACCACCGGAATGCCACCGGCGGCTTTGATCGAATCGAAATACCCGGCCGCCAGGTAGGCGTAGGCGGGCGTCGAACGGTTGGCGGAACGAAAGTCGGCGTTGATCCCGATCAGCGGCTTGCTCGTCATCTAAAAATCCCCTTCAGATATGCGAGAACGTAAACGCGGCAGTGGTGAATCACTCACCCCGAATGGCCCGCGCCGTCCGCCAGGTGTCCCTTGACACCAGTACGTCCCAGATTGACCGATGACCCGTCTGACCGCGGGACCCACGTTACGCATTGTCGAAAAGGCTCACGAATGAGAAGGCCTCGACGTTGCCGCGGCTCCGCAACTTCCGAATCGTTCGGTCCCCCTGAATCGCCAAATCTTTTGGCCGGTCGCGAGTAGTCGGTAGAAGCCCTTACGAGCAGGGCTCCGATGTGGCGAGAGATTACCGCCATGAAATCGGGTTGCAACCAAGAAGGCGTATCTTTGAAAGAAACGCCTTTGCTAGCACTAGCCCTGGTGCTAGCAAAATTGAGCTGCGGTACTCGCGGCCGGTTCTATCGCAGTTTCGCGACAGTTTCATGACCGGTTCGTGACCGTTTTATGATCGGTTTTGCGACAACGTTCGAAACCGCCCCCGCGCCCCGTTTCCCATCCCCCACCGGGGTGCGATAACAGGCGCTGGCTCAGGCCGCTAAACGACCCCATTTCCCCGCAATTCCCGCAGCCGCCGTGAAATTTGAACAGGTCCGATTGCAAGCGATCGCCGTGACGCTGCCGTCCGAAATCATCACCAGCGACGAGATCGAAATGCGGCTGGAGCCGTTGTATTCCCGGCTGAAATTGCCGGTCGGGCGGTTGGAGGGGATGAGCGGTATTCGCGAACGTCGCATCTGGCCCCCCGGGACGATGCCCAGCGGCCCCAGCATCCGCAGCGGAAACGCCGTGCTCGACGCCGCCGGGATCGATCGCGCCAAGGTCGGTTGCCTGATTCATGCCAGCGTTTGTCGCGACTTTCTCGAGCCTGCGACGGCTTCCAAAGTCCATCACGGCCTGGGGCTGAGCGACGACTGTTGGGTCTATGACGTCTCCAACGCCTGCTTGGGGATGCTCAACGGCGCGATCCAGATCGCGACCCTGATCGAAGCGGGCGTGATCGCGGCCGGGGTCGTCGTCGCCACCGAAACCAGTCGCCCGCTGCTCGAGCAGACGATTCGCGTGCTGAATGCCGACGAATCGTTGACCCGGCAAAGCGTCAAGCCGGCGTTCGCTTCCTT
>DITY01000087.1:275-8445 GCA_002422955.1 Planctomycetaceae bacterium UBA6172 | reverse complement strand
GTCGCGTTCGAGCGATTCTTGCCGGCCGCGGGATGGGACCGCCAAACGATCGATCAGACCATCTGTCACCAAGTCGGCGGCCGGCATCGCGCGCTGATGCTGGAGCGGTTGGGTCTCGATCTCGCCCGCGACCATGTCGTCTTTCCCTGGACCGGCAACACCGGCTCGGTAGCGTTGCCGATCACCTTGGCCGACGCCGCGCACCGGGGGCGGCTGACCGAAGGCCAACGCGTGGCGCTGTTGGGCATCGGCAGCGGCATCCATAGCGTGATGGTCGCGCTGCGTTGGTCCGAGACCGCGGTCGTCGGCAATTTCCCCTGACGGTCAGCCCACCAACGCGCGAGCGACCTAGTTCGCCAACCCGCGAAAGCGACCGCAACGGAAATGCGAAACTGCGAACCGCGGAACTGACCTTTCGGCAAAATCGAGATTTTCATTAAAGTCTCGTCTTCAAAGGAGCGCCGCGACCCGCAGCGGCGTCATCGGTACATGGCCAGGGAGGAGCCAGAACATGTTGCTCGAACGCGTCGACATCGACTCGCACGGACCGCTCAAGGGAATCGGCTTGGGGCCGTTCTCACACCAACTCAATGTGATTCAGGCTCCGCCGGGCTGCGGCAAGACCGCCTGGGTGCGGTTCCTGCGCGACTCACTGGCCGGCAACACACCCTCCCGCCGCGGCTTGGAGGCATCCAAGGGCCTCGCGGTCTGGAAGGCCGCCGATGGGCTGTACCATTGTCATCGCGACCCGGACGGTACGCTCCCCGGCCGCCGCTGGGTGACCTTCCAGGGCCGCTCGATGCAGCCCACGGATCACCACTTTGGTCATGCGAACGTCGTGGTTGACGTCCCCGCCCCGATCGTCGACGGGATCGTGACCGACACGACGTTGACCTCGGTCCGTCGCGTCGTCGCCGCACTGCTCGCGGCAGGCTTGGAACCGACCGCCGCGACCGAAGGGGCCACCTGGCCGCATTCGCGGCAAGCCGAAATCATCGAACTGCAAGCGGAGATCGCTCGCTTGGGCGAACAGCTGCGACGCCGCGGCGAGGCCGATGATCGAGCCGCCGCGCAACCGCTGCGGGATCGCTTGGCCGCGCTCACCTTGGAATTGTCGGCGCTCGACGCCCGTCAGGAATTCGTCAGCCGCAGCGACGCCGCGATGCGGGAACGTCGCGACGATCGCCAGCGTTTGGCTCGCGTCGTCGAAGACGTCGATCGGTTGCGGCGACGCGAGACCGAATTGCGTCAGCGGATCGCGAACCTGGACGAGTGCCTGACCGCGCTCGAAGCCCAAACCCGCCGCGACCAATTGCTGACCGCGATTTTGGAGATCGCCGAGTCCCGCGCCCGCTGGCTCAATCGCCAGATCGTCGCCATCCGCGATCTGGTCGGCCAGGTGCGTGATCTGAGCGATTCGTCGTTCACGGCCGACCGCTTGGAAACGCTCCGCCGCGATGTCGATCGCATGATCGGCCGACTCGAAGCGGACCAGCAACGATGGCTGGAGGAAGTTGACGCGGTCGAACCGGTAGCGGGCGATCTCGTCTCCGAATCGGACCAGGCGCTCCGCCGCGAACGGCGCCGCGCGATCGGACTCGATCCGCAATCGGTATCTGGCGGCTTCCATGGCGAAGATGCCGCATGGGTCGAAGATCCGGTCCGCCGCGGCCAAATCGACTCGCTGCGCCGCGCCGAACGGCAGCGTCGGTTGCATGAAATCGCCGACGGCGACGTCGCGGGCGAAGGGACTCACGGTTCCCTGTTGAGCTCGCTGCGTTCGATCGGCGCGACGTTGCACGCGATCGCCGAACGCTTGTCTGGACTCCGACCGCGTTCGCTCGACGATCGCACGCTCGTCGACGGCGGCTATCCGTCGCTGTCGCACGTCCACCTTCCCGCGCACACCGACTTCGACGCGCCGCTCCGCGGTGGCCTGGCTTCCGCGGCGAAGCGGGCCGAGGCGATCCGGTGCTGCGAGTCAGAACTGATGACCGTCCTCACCGACCTGTTACAGAAGCGATCCGCCTTGGCGAAGCGGGTTGCCAAGGCCGAGCGGTTGCCACTGTCGCTGCTCGAAGCGATCACCTCGGGCGCCGCAGCGCTCGAAGCGTTGCTCCCGGCCGATGAGCCCTCCTCGTCGAACGCGGAAACCGTGGCGTTCAAGGATTCGAACTCGCTCGAGCTGAACTGGGCCTTGCGTGACCAGTTGGCGCGAGAGGACGTCGCGACGCGGGCCGAGGCTCGACGTCAGCAGGAGTCCGAACGTCAGCGTTTGGAACTCCAACGCCGCGACGCCGCCGCCGAGTTGAAGGCGGCCGTGGACCAGATGAATCGGCAGTTGTCCGAAGCCGAACGGCTCGCACAACGCTCGCGGACCGCCGCGGCCGGACGAGCGGAACCGATCGACCAGCAGCTGCGAACGCGGCTAGAGACCGAAATCCGTCAATTGCAGGACCGTTTGGCCGCTCCCGAGGTCACTCCCGCCGAGCGGCGTTATCGCGACTGCTGGCAGCGGCTGCGTGCCTTGCAAGCCGGCGCTGAAGCCCCTGCCCCGCAGGTCTCGCCGCTGGCGCGTGCCGCCGGTGGCTACCTGGAACGGTTGTCGGGCGGTCGGTTGCACCAGGTCAATTGGCAAACGATGACGGACACCGTCGGCCAGCGGCGCCAATTGAAGATCACCATCGACGCCCGCGGCGAAGAACAGCTGACTGACGCCGATCGATTCCTAGTCGCTGTGGCGGTGCGTTTGGCCGCGGCTGACGAATTGGCTCGCCGCGGTCGGCCGTTGCCGCTGGTGATCGAAACGCCCGCCATTGCGAGCGCTTCCGACAACGTCTACGCCGATCTCGGCGGCCCGAACCCGGGTCATTCGCCCGCGTCGGTCGACGGACTGCTGGTTCGTAATCTCGTCGCCGTGCTGGCCGAAGTCGCCGCGCGGGGTCGCCAGATCATCCTGCTGACCCAGGACCGCGCCGTCGCCGAAGCGGTGGTGCGATTCGGCGGTCAGGGGTTCGGCTTGGACGGCAAGTCGCACCTCGGGTTGCCGCACGCCGAACGGGCCAATCGCGAGTTCGACATCGATTGGCGTCAAACGTTCGCCAGTGACGAGGGGACCGAATCACTCGCCGGCGACAGGCCGCATGCCGTCGCCGCGTTCGAAACGGTCTCGCGATCGGAGTTCGATCTGCCCGCCGCGCAAGGGGCGGTTCCTGCGACCGTCCTGAACGGGTCCGTCGCCGCGACACCAGCCGTCGAATCGCCGCATCACGCCGACGTGGTCGCCACTCCCGCCAACTCGAAGCGGGGTAGCCACAGCGAATCCGCGGAGTGGGTGGAACCGCCGCAAGCCGTGGTCCCGTTCCCGATCGGTCGTCGTCAAGGAAAGTCCGGCCCCGGAGGTGCCCCTCGCAACCCTTTTTTCCTTACGGGCGATAGCCCGATCGAAGCGGCGCCGTCGATCGGTACCAATGCCGCCGCGCGGTTGCGGGCGATCGGTATCGTCGTCGTCTCGCAGTTGCTCGAAGCCAGCCCTCAGCAGCTCGCCGACCGTGTCCGAATCAGCGAAGTGACCGCGGCCGTCATCCGCCGCTGGCAGCACGAATGCCGCCTGGTTTGCGGCGTGCGTGGCCTGCGAGGGTTCGACGCCCGACTGCTGGTCGGTTGCGGGATCACGCATCCCCGCGAAGTCGCTAACCTGGAACCGGCTGTCCTGGTCGAAAAGGTCGAGGCCTTTTTGACGACCGATCGCGGTGCCTCGGTGCTGCGAACCGGTACGAAGCAAGAAGTCGCGCGGCTGACCCAGTGGATCGGCCAAGCGAAGCGTCCCCCCCAGACGTCCGACGACGGCTTGAAGGTTTACCTCCACCACCACAGCCCCGTTGTCGATGCGCCGGCGATCGGTCCCCGGATGGCCGAACGGCTCGCCAAAGTCAACGTGCGCACGGTCGCTGATTTGCTCAGGGCTCAACCCGCGAAGCTCGCCAGCCAACTGAAGGTTCGCGAGGTCGACGAAGCGCTGGTCCAAAGTTGGCAGCAGCAGGCCGACCTGGTCTGCCGCGTGCCGCTGCTACGGGGGCACGACGCGCAGCTCCTGGTCGCGGTCGGGGTCACGCGGCTCGAGGAGTTGGCCGAGTGCCAGCCCGAGGCGTTGTTGCAGCAGCTGCAACCGATCGTCCGCAGCCAAGCCGGTAAACGGATCCTCCGCGGCGGCGCGGAGCCCGATTTGGCGGAGGTCAGCGGATGGATTCAGAATGCCCAGCGACGGCGAGAACTCCGGGCCGCTTCTTGAACGCGTGCTCTCCCCGCCACACCGTTGTGAAGTTAGCCATGCTCGATTCTCTGCCCAGTCATCGTCCGCCGCTCGGTCGGTCTCGCCTGGTGATCGCCCTGTCCGCCTGGCTGTTGTTGCTCGGCGGATCGGGTTGCCAAACGGTGGCCCCGATCCATGTCTGGGCACCGCCTCGGATCGATTCGGCCGTCGGCAAGCGGATCGCCATCGCACCGCTGGCGGGTGAACCGCGGATCGCCGAACCGCTGCACGCGGCAATGCTCCGTCAGCTGCCCACCGACCTAGGCCGCCGCGTCGACGCGATCGATGCCCGCCAACTGCAAAATCCGCAAAACATCCGCTTGGTTTCCGCCGATAGCGGTGAACCGAGCGATATCGCGTTGGTCAGCCTAGCGCGACGGAGCGACATCGATCTGGTGCTGTTCGGCGAAGTGATTTCGACCTCGGCCGAGCGATCAGCGGCCGCAGCGAAGGACCAGGGGAACGTCCCCAGCGGTCTGGGTGGCGACCGACCCGGCGTCCGTGTACCGACCGAGGGTTCAGCGGAGGCGAGCCGAAACGTCGACTCGGACGGCAAGGATGCCTTGGCCCCAACCCGCACGCTGCGGATTTCGTGGAAATTGATCGATATCCGCAACGATCGCCCGCTCAGCGGCCAACCGGTGGTTTCCCACGGCCAGCCCGGCGAAAGCGAACTCGACCTGGTCAACCGCGCCGCGAAGGACGCCTGGGAATTGTTGGTACCGCACGTCGTCCAGCAAGAAGCCCAATTGGCCCAGCCGCGGCTGACGGCCCGGGCGTCGCGGATCCGTCAAGGCAACCAAGTCGCCTCGGAAGGTCGTTGGTCGGAGGCCGAATGGATCTGGCGAGGCGTGATTTCTCGTGAACCCCAGTCGCACGCGGCGATGCACAACCTGGCCGTCGCCGCCGTGGCCCGCCAAGACTTTACCCAAGCCCGTCAATTCATCGGGGCCGCGCTCGCCGCCAAGAAGTCATCGCTCTATCAAGCGACCGCGGTCTGGATCGAAACCCGCCAGCGGGAATACCACGCCTCGTTCAACCTACCCGACCCGCCGGAAGGCTGGGCCGCGACGCGACGTTGAGTGTCGCGCCCGCTCACGGCGCGGTTCGCTCAGGCACGTCTTCTTCACGCTCGGTTCGCTCAGGCCCACCGCGCAGCAGCTTGCTGATGACCAGGCCGACACCGAGATTGACCACCAACGCGATCGGTGCGATCCACTGAAAGCTGATCGGGTCGTCGATCACCCAGCGCTCGGTGCCCGAAACCGGGTCGCTGATCGCGCGGACCGCGGTGCCGAACGATTGCGGATCGACGCCAAAGCGATTCGCCAATACCCCAGCCAGCGGACCTGAGAAAGCGATTCCCGCGGCGGTCAGCACACCCGCGACCGCGCCGATCCAGACGCCGAGCGGCTTGGCGAAGGGGACGAACAACGCGAAAAAAAACAGGCAAAAAATCGGTGTCGTCAGCAGGTTCGATGTCTTCTGGGTGACGGCGGTGATGTTGCCGGGGATACTGCCCATTTGCGTGCTGCCCAGCACGACCACCGCGCCGATCGTGAAGGCCAGAATCCGGGCGGTTCGCACATGCTCCCGTTCGTTGCGTGGCGCCTTGCCAAGGCGGTCGAAGAAGTCGGTCAGCACCACCGCCGTGATCGAATTGACCCCCGAATCCATGCTCGACATCGCGGCCGCGAACAAGGCCGAAACGACCAGTCCAGAAATGCCGACCGGAAGGTGATGCGCGATGAAATGCGGGAACAAGCGGTCGGCGTTGTCTCGAATCGTCATCCCCTGCGGCAGGTGCTCGGGGAATCGAGTGAAGTAGCCCAGCAGCGCAAATCCGACCAGCGCTAACGTCACGCCGACGACGAATGCGACCAGCAGCTGCGTGCCGATCGCCCATCGCGCCGCTTTCAGGTCCGCCGTCGACATGAACCGTTGCACCGAAGTCTGGTCGCCGCCCGCGGTGCAGATCTGCCAAATCGCCATGTTCACAATCGCGCCGATGATGGTGATCCGCACGCGGGGGTCCAAGCTGAAGATCGGCTGCGAATCCCAGTTCTCGTCCCAGCGGGTCGGCACCCAGCCGAACCCGCCCATCGCGTAGGTCACCGTCCCGATCACCAGCAGGCTGCCGCCGTACAGCAGGATCGATTGCATCAGGTCGGTGATCACGACCGCGCGCATCCCGCCCATCGTCGTGTAGACCACCGAGACCGTTCCCGTGATCAACGCGATCCACGGGATCCAGCTCTCCTCCAGCATCATCATTTCTGCGATGGCGCGAGACGTCAGGTAGATCAGCAGCGACATCCAGACCAAGCGGAGCGACAGGAACATCACGGCGCCGAGCATCCGCACGCTCAGCCCCAACCGGGTCTCCAGCAACTCGTAAGCGCTGGTGACGCGGCGGTTCATGTAGGCGGGCAGCAACACGAAGGCGACGACCCAGAACACGATCGGATATCCGATCGCGTTGAACATCATCCCCGGCCCCTTGCCGAGCGCTTCGCCCGGCATCGAGAGGTACGAGATCGTGCTCAACAGAGTCGCGAACAGCGAGACGCCGATCAGCAGCGGGTTCATCCGGCCGCCGCCGGTGAAGTACTCCTGCACCGAAGTTTGCCGACGGCTGAAATACCAACCCATGGACAGCGTGAACCCGAAGTAGGCCACGACGATCACCCAATCGATCCAGGTCAAGCCACCATCCTGCAGCGGCAACGACTCGAGGCCCCGCACATCGGCGAGCGGCGATGCGAGCATGGCGGTTGGCAGGCGGCCCAAAAGGGATTCGCTCGGCATCTGATCGGCTGGTCCGCTGAAGGTCGAGGGTCCGAATCGAGCCCCATCTTACACAGACCACGGACCGCCTGGGCATCGGTTACAATCACGCCGGTCACAGCACCGCCGCGTCGCGAGCAGAGCTTCCTCACCGCTGCTGTCCCATCTCCCGCCGCCCACGCCCCACGCCCCACTGCCCACTGCCCACTGCCCACTGCCCACGCCCCACGCCCAAGCCCAAGCCCAAGCCCAAGCCGTCCGCCCCGATCCGACTCCTGCCCTCCCGCCCGCTGACGAGTAAATGAAGCCGATGAACTTCGACTGGCCGACACAGTTGCACATCGATGGGGAATGGACCGACGGTACCGCGGGAGAGACCTGGGAGGTCCTCAACCCGGCGACCGGTGAGACGCTGGCCCGGGTCGCCGTCGCGGGCGAAGCCGACGTCGATCGCGCCGTCCGCGCCGCGCGGCACGCCTTCGACGACGGACCGTGGCCGCGGATGGAGCCGCTGGAGCGGGGCAGGTTGCTGTACAAGCTGGCCGAACGAATTCGCGGCGACCTCGAAAGCTTCGCCATGACCGACACACTGAATGTCGGCAAACCGATTCGAGACACCCGCGGGTTCGATGCCCCTTGCGCCGCCAGCCTGTTCGAAAGTTATGCCGGCTTGGCTGACAAGATCGCCGGCAAATGTTACGGCACGTTGCCCGACAACGTGACGATGCAGTTTCGCGAACCGCTCGGCGTGATCGCCGCGATCGTGCCCTGGAACTTCCCGCTGACCAACGCCGCGATCAAGCTGGCGCCGCTGCTCGCTTGCGGCAATACCGTGGTGCTGAAGCCGTCCGAAGTCTCGCCCCTCTCGGCGCTGATGTTGGCGAAGCTGGCGGCGGAGATTGGCTTTCCCCCGGGCGTGATCAACGTGATCCATGGCACCGGCGCGGCGACCGGCATGCCCCTCGTCCGCCATCCCGGCGTCGACAAGATCACCTTCACCGGCCGGCACCAGACCGGCGTGCAGATGTTGGAGGCGGCCAAGGTCGGGATGAAAGGGGTGATGTTGGAACT
>DITY01000087.1:0-236 GCA_002422955.1 Planctomycetaceae bacterium UBA6172 | reverse complement strand
TGGACCGGATCATCGCCCGCGTCCGTCAACTGCGGCAGGGAGACCCGACCGACGAGACCAATCACTTGGGCTGCCTGGCCACGCCCCAACATGGCGAGACCGTGCGGCGGATGGTGCGTCAGGCTCACGACGAGGGGGCCGAGTGCGTGCTCGGTGGTGACTGCGACACCGACGTGGCCTCCGCCTTTTTCCCGCCGGCGA
Organism: Planctomycetaceae bacterium UBA6172; assembly: GCA_002422955.1. Taxonomy (GTDB): domain Bacteria; phylum Planctomycetota; class Planctomycetia; order Pirellulales; family Pirellulaceae; genus UBA6163. The sequence goes on along the minus strand of DITY01000087.1, from coordinate 35 downwards.
TTTTCGATCACCTCCGCCCCGACATGAACCTGGCG
>DITY01000033.1 GCA_002422955.1 Planctomycetaceae bacterium UBA6172 | reverse complement strand
GCCCCAAACCACCTAGCCATCCTGCATACAGAAAATCCCGACGCTTCGGATGGCTGAATTGGGATGCGTCGCCGCGATTTGCACCGGGAAGTGTCTTCATTATCTATTCCTTCAAACGAGCAGCCGTGAAAGGGAGAGTCCCGAGGCGGATCAGTTGGTGAAACCGCGGATCCGCGAATCTTGCTATTGAACCAATGCTCTTGAAAAGCGAACGACCAACTTGGGTCGTTGCTCAATCTTGTCAAAGTCGGAGGTATAGAAGTCCCACCCATTACCCCCAGTATTCAAAAACACCCAGCCATGATTCGGTTGGCCATTCGCCCAGGCCTGTACCGTATCTTTGATGTCGAAACTAACCCCAGAAGCCGAAGCGGCGATGGTACCGAAGGTGAAACCATCCTTGTGACGCGAAGCCTCCAGGTCGTCCGCGGAGACACCCGAAAGCAGACTGTCCCAAGTCGAAGAGTTATTGAAGGGGACATACATGCGATGCAGGTTGACCGTATTCCCCTCATCGAATGCACTCACGATCAGCTTCGCGGAGACAATGGTCGCATCGGGGGGGATTTGTCCAGGTTGGTTTCCGATGATACCATCAAATTTCATCAGAACTTGACTTTCGCCACCGTCATTATTCGCATCACTGCTCGCATTCGGGTTCGTATCGAGTATGGTCTTGGGAGCCAATGCCCAAACTTCGATATCGACGGTTCCGCGATAGCCGTTAACACCCTGCTGGAAGGATACCTCCACCTCGGGTTCAGCAGCAGAGATCGGCACCTGGCTCAAGCCTATCTGCACAAGCACTAGCGAACAGAGAATGAAATGCGTCGCTCTTTTCATCTTCGTGACCTAGCTTCGCAGAGTGTTCGAGTGGGCAGGAGTAGCAGCAACTCCGGTGGACTAACGATATCGACCCAGAAGCGGTCGAAAGCGGTCGAACATCTATTATGTTCGATGCGAATCCTACCCAATGATTGTGAAGGCCCGATGCAGGATTTGCGTGCAGTCGGTGAAAGCCGGGTGGGGTGCCAAGAGGGAGCCTGTGGCGCGGGCCTCAGCGTTGGGGGTGCCTACAAAGGTGGGTATCGTTTGTTGAGACGCCCACGTATTTCGCAATGCATGAATTGAAGTTTGTGCGTTAAGCCTTGATCATTTTGCACTTTGAAGCGAAAAGGCTCTTGCGAATCATTCATGCCGCGGATAGTTGGCATGCCGCTCGAAACCTCGTCTTGTAGGGGCGGGTCACGCCTTCGTTGGGTTGGGGGGCAGCCACATGCCCCAGCGGGCTTGGGCTCAGGTTTGGGTTTGCCTGGCTGCCGGATCGCGAATGCTGTGTGGGCCGAAAAGCAACGGTTCGGTTCGTACCTAACCGTACACATTGGCCATAGTTGCCGTCTTGGGGAGCGTGGCCTAGGTCGTGAACTCGGGGACGGCGCGGATCATGAAGTCGTCGAATAGCGGGACGGTGAAGGCCACGTCGCCGTGCGCGGGGCTGTAGATCATCCCCTTCCAGATCAACTTGGCGCGAACCGGTCCCAGGCTGCTGACCTTGACCCCCAACGCTTCGGCGATGTCGCCGGTGCGGTGTGGGCCTGGCCCGAGTTCGGCCATCGCCCGCAACAACTTCTTCTCGCTCGGCGTCAGCCGATCGAATCGCACGCGGAAAAAACTCCGATCCAACCGCTCGATCACACTCGTGGTCGCGCTGTCCACCAACTCACGCGTGATCGGGCTGGTCTCGGCGAGGTTCCAAACCTGATAGCCCCACTCCTGCACAAAGTAGGGATACCCTTTCGTCATTCGGTAGATCTCGTCCAACGCGTCGGGCTCGAAGGCGATCCCCGCGACCGCCGCCGGGTCCTGCAACGCTTTGGCCGCGTCCGCTTCCGACAACGCGCCGACATCGGGAAAGCTGAACAGCCGCTCGGCATACGATTTCGACTCCCCGGCGAGCCCCGGCAGGATCGGCAGTCCGGCACCCAACAAGACCAGCGGGAGCTGTCGTTGCTGCACCTTGTGCATCGCCATGATCAAGGCGGCTAGCTCCTTTGAGCTGAAGTACTGCACCTCATCGATCAGGATCGCGATCGCGGTTTCACGATGCTCGGCGGCCTCCCCGATCGCTATGAACAGGCTCGGTAGGTCGATCTCCAGGTCGCCGCTGTCGGCCGTGCCGACCTCCGGGTTGATGTCGAGCCCGTAGGTGATGTCATCCACCTTGACCGACAACGCTCCGATGAAGCTGCGGAGAATCGCCAAACCGCGTTTAACCTTCTCGCTAACCCCCGCCCCGCGGTCGAGTTCGTAGAGCAGCGACCGCAGGTAGGGCGAAATCAACAACCCCAAGGGCTTGTCTTCACTCGCCTCGATCGCGATCGTGCGGTAGCCGTCGGCCCGCGCGATCCTCTCGATCTCGTTCAGCAGCACCGTCTTGCCGACGCCCCGCAGACCCGTCAGCAGCATGCTCCGCTCGGGACGCTTCCGCTTCACCCGGCCCAACAGAATGCGGGCCGTTTGCAGGATCGGGTCTCGACCGACCAATTCGGGCGGACGTGACCCGGCGCCGGGCGAAAAAGGATTTTTGATCGGGTCCATGGTCCAAATATACCTATTTATACACGGTTATACACGGTTATACATGGTTTCCGTTATACATTGGTATAAATCGACCGGCCGGGGGGAATCGACGAGCGTCAGGGTTGGCCTGACAGCATCGCGAGCAGGTCGCGGAGTTCGGCGACCGACATCGTTTCGTGCAGTTTTTGTGGCATCACGGATTGGTTGCTGGGACGCTGGGAGACGATCTCGTCCATCGCCACCTCGAACACCTCACCATCGGCCCCGATGAACTTGGTGTGGGTGCCGGAACCGTCGTTCAGCTTGAGGCCGGTGAGGGTGCGGCCGTCTTCGGTGAGCACTTGCCAGGCGACGTAGAGCGGTCCGACTTCCTTGTTCGGCATCAGGATCGATTCCAGCAATCGGCGGCGGTCCGATTGGCCTGCCAGCGCGGTCAGGTCTGGGCCGACGACCGATCCGCGTCCTTGGTAGGCATGACATTGGACGCAGGTCGTCCGGGCGAAGACTCGCCAGCCGGCGCGAGCGTCACCACCGGTCCCGACCAATTGCATCCAGCCGTCGATGTCATCCTCACGGGGCCGCAGGATGCCGGGCTCGTCCTGTTCCCGGCGGAGCACCCGACGCGATTCACGGCGGACGACGTCGTCACCGCTGGGCAGGGAGGCTCGCTGCAGGAACGCGGCGTGCGCGGCGGCCCGGCGGGCTAGGCCAGCGACGGCGTCGGCCCGAACCTCGGGATCGAGCGCCGGCCGCTGGGCCAATTCGGCGAGCAGGACCGCGGCCGCGTCGCTGTCACGGGCGATCAGCAGCCGCACGGCCTGCCGCGCCAGTTGCGGGTCAGGCGACTGGTCGAGCCACTGGGCGAGCTGTTCGTTCGTCGGCGATTCCGCTTCGGCCGGCAAGCCGAGGATCGCCAACGCGCGCAGCCGGGCCGGTTGATCGGGGTCGGCGGCGAACGAGCCTAGCAACTTTTCGCGGGCCGGGTCGCGGCGGCTGCGCGACGCCGAACCGGTTTCCAAATAGGCGATCGCGGCAACGGCCGATGCGAACAGGTTGTCCGGAAGGTCTTCGCGCGACAGCGTCTGACGCACCAGGGGCAAAAAGGCGGCATCGCCCGACTCCGCGGCCCAGCGAATCGCGGCGCGGGCGACTTCACTGTCGGGGTGCTGCAGCGATTGCGAAATCCAACGCTCGCGGAATTCCTTGGGCACCCGCTCGGGCTGAGTCAATTCCAACCATCGCCAGGCCGACATCAGGCCGATCCGCCGTCCCGGTAGCGGATCGCGTTCCCGGTCGCTGTGCGACTTCAGGTCGCCACGGAGCAACCCCGAGACGGCGGCTTGCCGCAGGTAGGGGTCGGTCGATTCCAGCGCTGCGGCTAGGAGGGAATCCGCGTCGGCGAACGTACCCGCTGCCAAGGCCCTGGCGTGTCGCTCGGCGGGAGATAGGGCCGGCAAGGACCCGGCGATCGCGTCAGGCGTTTTGGGTATCAACCGCCACAACCGACCGCGGCCGTGAACGGGATAGCTGCGATCGACCCAGTCGGTGAAGTACAGGGAGCCATCTTTCGCCACGGCGAAATCGACCGGGCGGAAGTCGGCATTGCCCTGCGCGATCACCTCCATGTGACCCTCCCACGAGGCGCCGCGGGGGGTGAGCGAATATCGCTCGATGCGATTGTCGCCCCACGCGCTGACCCACAGCCCGCCTCCATGGCTGACCACCGCGCACGGCGCTTCCCCGGTTCCCGCCGCCATCGGCAGCGTCCCGGGTTGCTCGCCGTTCCAGGCCAGCAGGGGGTGCGTGCCCGCGCGGCCGAAGCGAAATTGAAAGCCGAAGTCGGAATGGGGGACGACGTGCATCAAGCGGCAGGGTGGCCGCGCATCGGGGTCGTTGCAAACGGCCCACAAGCGGCCTGCGGGGTCGAAGTGCAGCCCGAACGGGTTCCAGAAGCCGGTCGCGAACCGCTCCAGTTGGGTGCCGTCGGGCAGGCAGCGGAATACGTTGCCCCCTTCGCCCGCCCCCGATTGACTGGTCCCGTCGCTGCCGATCAGCCGATAGGGCTCGCCGAGATTTTCGCCTTGGCCGACGTACAAATAGCCATCAGGGCCGAGCGCCAGGCCGCCCAGTCCGTTATGCGGGTAATTGGCGGTCGTCTCCAGCCGCAGCAAGACCTCGGTCTGATCCACGCGATCGTCACCGTCGCTGTCGCGAAGTCGGACGACCGAATCGCGCGTCGCGACGACCACCGAACCGTCGGCAAGCACCTCCAGCCCCATTGTCGCGCGGCCACCTTCGTAGAACAGTCGCTGGCGATCGAGCCGCCCGTCGCCATCCGGATCGTCGAACAAGAAGATCCGATCGGTTTTGGGACCGGCGTAATCCGTGGGCGGAAAATGCGTGTGCGACTCGACGACCAGCAATCGGCCAGCCTTGTCGAATCGGCAACTCACGGGCGTCACCAACGCCGGTTCCGCGGCGACCAATTCGATCTTCCAGTCGGGCGAGATCAGGGCGGGTGGGTCAGCGGCGTTGGCGGCCGAGATGAGCCCGGCCAGCAGTGAGCCCATCGCCAGGCCGATCGCGGAGCGGCGGAGGAACCGCGACAGGCCGGTCAACCATCGACGGTACGATGCGGGGGGCTGGTCATTGTCGCAGTCGCGCGCGGCGGACGCCGCATTCCGATTCGCCATGGAGTCACCCGCCCGAAAAAGAAACGATCCGCCTCAGTTGTTAATTTCGTCGAACCGGTTGTCCGCCGCCAGCGGGCGGTTTGGCCGGCTTCCAGCGATCGACGTAGGCGGCCGGGGCGCCACCGAAGGCCGCCGTGAATGCGGCATCGAAGGGCTCTCCCTTTTCGAGGTTTTTCAGCAGCGCGTCGTACTGGCGGCGTTGGCCGCGAAGCATCGTGGTGGCGATGGCGTAGCCGATCAAGTCGGTCTGTTCGGGGGCCAGGCCGTCCTTGACGAATTGGTCGCCGCTGGTGATGCCGGCGACCGCCGCCGGCAGGCCTTGGTTCCAGGATTCGATATTGGGAAAATCACGCGCCGCGATCTTGGTTGTCGCGGCGCGGCCGACCCCTTCGGCGAACCATCGCGGCACGCCGCTCCCCCGCATGGCGACGGCGAGGCTGGTCAGCGGACCGACGAGGCGGGCTTCGATCACGTCGTCGCTGTCGCTGGGGCCGGCCACGATCGCGATGTAGGCATCGACGCCGTCCTGCTTCCAGTGACTTTGCCACTCCGTCGGAATATCGCGGCTTTCGACCATCTTGCAAAACTCGCTGTAGTCGTAGCGTTTGGGCAGCCCCACGATCGTCACCCGGCCGCGGATCGTCGCAGGATCGGCGAACGATTTGATTTTGCCCGCGACTTTGTCGGCGGCCGCGATCACGACATCGGCAGTCGCTTCCCCCAGGTTGCCGATCAGGAAAAAGTTTTTCGATTCCCGTTCGATCCATTTGTCTTCGCCGGGCGCGACCAGTCGCAAGCTCTTCCTCGCCAACTCGGCTCGCCGCTCGGAGAGTTCCTCGTCGCTGGCCGAACCGGCCCAGGCGAGTGAGGCGAGCACGCCCAGCGGTTGGTCGGCGGTGGCGCCGTCAAAGGTCGCGTTCTCGTCGATCCACTGGCTGATCAGGGCGATCTGTTCGTCGCTCAGCGGCGGTCGACCGCCGGCCGGCATCCGTTGGCCTTCTTCTCCTTTCAGCTTGCGGACCAGCAGGCTGTCGGCGGACAGCTTGGGCATGACGATTTCGCCGTTGTCACCGCCCCGCATCAGGGAGGCGAAGTCGTCCAACCGCAGGCCGCCTCGCGTTTGCATCGCGTTGATGTGGCAACCGTTGCAGTTCTCGATCAGGATCGGCGCGATGTCCTTGGCAAAGCTGACCGTTTCGGACCCGGTCGGCTGGCGTATCGAAGGGTCGACCGGTGGGGCCGCGGGCAGTGCCGGGTCTCCGGTCGGGGGCGGAGCCGAAGCGGCCATCGCCACCAGCGGGATCAGTGGCGAATTGCCGTCATACTTCGCCCCGGCGATGATCCAGTCCTTGATCAGCTGCAGTTGTTCTGGGGGAACTTGGCCGCCACCGCGTGGCATGTCGCCCGATTCGATCGTCTCGATCAGACGGCTGCCGACCGCGTCCCCCGGGAAAATCACGGTCCCTTCGGGAGGGCCTTTCATCAGCATCGCGAAGTTCATCAGGTTGAAGTTCCCTTCGGATTTACCGATATGGCAATTGCCGCAGTGCCGGGCCAAGATCGGACCGACCTGGCGGATGAAGCTCGGACCGGCAGCGGCCGCTGCCTCCGGATCGGGTTCCGGCTTGTTTCGGCCGCGGGGCGTGCGGGGCTTGGGGGCCGGCTTTTTGGGCGATTTAGCGGCTTCGTCCGTCGCGTCGGGCGGTTCGTTCAAGGGCTGGTCGGCAGACGGCTTGCCCCGCGGTGGGCTGGGCGCGGCTGCCATCTCGGGGCGATTCGGCCGCTCGAACGGCGGCAGGCGTACCCCTTCGAGTTCCAGTAGCGCGTGGGCGTTCACGATCCGCGGAAAGGCGGGCGCGACGGCGTCGTAGGCTTCGGCCCCCCCCTGCTCCACCAGCTGATCGATCGCCGACATCGCCGCTTCGATCCGTTGTCCCGATTGTTCGAAATCGCCCGCCTGAAACAGGCTGCCCGCCTCCTTGACCAGCGCCGCAAGCTGTCCGACCGCACGCTTTTGGTCGGCGGTCAATTCGCCACGGACGGTCGAGTTGGTCAGGCAACCGACGAGGAGGACTCCCAGGCAGAGCCAGCGACCAGGCGAATGGGCTCGCGGCGAAGCCCAGCGGATTGATTCAGCGTACATCGACTGAGATTCCGAGCGGATGGGAGCAAGAGCCGAACGTCGCACGGTCCGGGTGCGGCGTCCTGGATGAGCGACGATTATCCTAATCGATAAACAAACGCGCCGCGCGACCGCTTATACCCGCATCCGAGACGGCCCGGGTGATCGATTTCGACGCGTTTTGCGAATCCGGAGGCGCATCGTCGATCCCTCGATGCTATCCTTGGGACTGGTCCCGCGTGGCCCGGTATGATTTGCCCCGGGCCCCAGGAGTCCCTGGTTTTCCTAATCGTTTCTCGTAACCCAGCGTCCGGCGATGGCTCAAATTCCCAAGGACTTTACCGCGCTCCTCATCAAACGGGGCATCGTTAGCGCCGATCAGCTGGCGGAAGCCAACAAGCTGGCGGAAACCGGCGAAAAGTCGGTCGGTGACGCGCTGATCACGCTTGGCTACGCCAGCCCAGAAGACGTTACCCGGGCCTTGGCCGATTTCCACAAGATCCCGTTCGTCGATTTGCGTGAACATCGGATCAGTGATGACGTCATCGAGCAGGTTCCGGAATCGGTCGCCCGCGAAAATACGGTGCTGCCGTTCTCCAGCGATGACGGCACGATCCGGGTCCTCGTGTCCGACCCGTTCGACCTGGAAGTCATCGAAAAGCTCCGCTTCATTCTCAATAAGCGGATCGAAACGGCGCTTGCCCCCCGCGCCGCGATCCTGGAAGCGATCAACAAGTACTACGGGCAAGTCGAAGGCGAGTCGGCTGACTCGATGCTGCAGGAGTTCACCGATACGGCGATCGACTTTACCGAAACCTCCGATGACGCGGCGGGCGGTTCTGGCAGCGAAGACGGTGACGACAACAGCGCCCCAGTCATTCGGTTGGTCAACCTGATGATTCAGGAAGCGGTCCAGCTCCGCGCCAGCGACATCCATGTCGAACCGTTCGAAGACCGGATCCGGATTCGGTATCGGATCGACGGGGTCTGTGTGGAACGCGACTGCCCCCCCAAACGGATGCTGTCGGCGATCGTCGCCCGCATCAAGATCCTTAGCAAGATCGATATTTCCGAGAAGCGGCGGCCGACGGACGGGCGGATCAAGATCACGGTCGGCGACAAACAGCTGGATTTGCGGGTCAGCATCATCCCGACCAACCACGGCCAATCGGTCGTCATGCGGTTGCTCGACAAGGACAACATCAAGGTCGGCACCCGCCAGTTGGGGTTGGCCGAACGCGACTACCGCAATTTCAACTCGCTGATCAAACGTCCCAACGGGATCATTTTGGTGACCGGGCCGACCGGTAGCGGCAAGACGACGACGCTCTATGCGGCGCTCAATGCCCTGAACCGTCCCGACCGCAAGATCATCACCGCCGAGGACCCGGTCGAATACTACTTGCCGGGGATCAACCAAGTCGAGGTCCGACACAGCATCGGGCTCGACTTCGCCCGCATCATCCGCGCCATGCTGCGTCAGGCCCCCAACATTATCCTCGTCGGCGAAATGCGAGATCACGAGACCGCATCGATGGGGATTCAGGCCAGTCTTACAGGACACTTGGTATTTAGTACACTACATACGAACGATGCGCCCAGTTCTGTGTCACGCATGGTGGACATCGGTGTACCATCCTACATGGTGGCTAGCAGCGTGATCGCGATCCTGGCGCAGCGTTTGGTGCGAACGATTTGCCCGCGGTGCAAGCAGCGGTACCAGCCGCCGGAGAGTGTGATCCTCGATTCCGGCATCCCCCCCGAATTGGTCAAGCAGGCCGAGTTTGCCAAGGGGAAGGGGTGCACGTATTGCCAGCGGTCGGGCTATCGCGGCCGGATCGGGATTTACGAGTTGATGCTGATTAACAACCGAATTCGCGAGATGATTTTCAAAAACGCCTCGACTCGCGACCTTCGGGCTGCGGCGATTACGGGGGGGATGACGACGCTTTACGTCGACGGCATGCGGAAGGTCTGCCGGGGGATTACGTCCTTCGAAGAGGTTTACCGGGTCGCCAAAAAGACGGAGCAAGAGCAGGAAGCGTTCGCTCACGTCGTCAAGGAAGGATGATCCGGCGGCCGCCCCCGTGTCGCGAATCAATCCGGCCGTGATCTGGTCACGGTAGGCCGAATTCCCCGTTTTCATTTGGCGTTTTCCGCCTCGCGGAAGATAATAGGACTCCGACCCGGCGGTCTTGGCCGCCGATCTTGTCCGACTTATCGATCATCCGAACCCGCACCGATTTTCTTCCCGTTCCCCCGTTCGCGAACCCCGGCAACCCGTCATGGCAACCGTTCTGATTGACAAATTGCTCCAAGCAGCCGTCAAGCAGGGCGTGAGCGACATTCACATCGTCTGTGGCCAGCCGCCGGTGTTCCGCCTGCACGGCCGGATGCGAAAGCTGGAGACGAAGACGTTGGAAGCGGAGGACTGCGTTTCGCTGATGAAAAGCATCACGCCGGAACGTTGTCAGCGGGAATTGCAGGAAAAGGGGAGTGCCGACTTCGGCTTCGCGTTCGGCGATTTGGCTCGGTTCCGCGTTTCGGTTTTCAAGCAACGCAGCTTCATTTCGATGGTGCTGCGGCAGATTCCCAACGACAAGTTGACCCCGGAGCAACTCGGGCTCAGCGACGCGGTCGTCAAGCTGGTGCATCGGCCGCGGGGGTTGTTCCTGGTCACCGGCCCGACCGGTAGCGGAAAGAGCACGACCTTGGCCAGCCTGGTCAACATGCTGAACGAGACGGTCGATCACCACATCATCACGATCGAAGACCCGATCGAGTTTTATCACGAGCACAAGAAGAGCACGATCAACCAGCGTGAGGTTGGCGTCGACGTGCCGAGTTTTTCCGAAGCGATCCGCCGCGCCTTGCGTCAGGACCCGGACGTGATTCTGGTCGGCGAGTTGCGAGATTTGGAAACGATCGAGGCGGCGATCAGCGCCGCCGAAACGGGCCACATCGTCTTCGGAACGCTGCACACCAACAGCGCCCAGGGGACGGTCAACCGGATCATCGACGCCTTCCCGGGGAACCTGCAGGACCAGGTTCGAACCCAGTTGGCCAGTTCGCTGATCGGGGTCGTGGCTCAGACGCTGCTACCGAAGATCGGGGGGGGCCGCTGTGCCGCTTATGAGGTCTTGATCGTGACCTCGGGGATCAGCAACCTGATCCGCGAAAACAAAACGTTCCGCATCAACAGCGCGATCCAGACCGGTGCCAAGTACGGCATGCAGCTGATGGACGACGCGCTGTTCGGACTGTGGGCCGCTGGCAAGGTTACGGTCGAGGATGTGCTCGCCAAGTCGCACATGCCCGACGAATTGGCCAAGCGGATTGTTCAAGTTCGCCGCGGCGAGGATGGCGGGGGTGGGGACGGTCAGTCCGCCGCTGGCCACTGACGATTGCCCGGTGATCGCGGCCGCGAGGAGGCGGTCGCCGCGTGGTCCGGGATGACCGGACCGAATTTGCCGATATTCATCTTTCCACCGAGCCGTCACGCGGGACCACATGATCCCGTGGCGAGCGGCCACCTTTCGACTCGTAACTTCGCCCTTTCAACGCCGCCGAAAACCCATGGCTCCTCGACGCATCGGACAGATTTTGGTCGACCTCGGGTTCATCACCGACGAACAGTTGGAGGTGATCCTGCAGGAGCAAGAGCAGCAGCCCGGCGCCCTGTTCGGCAAGGTCGCCGAAGACATGCAGCTGGTCACCGATGAGCAGCTGATCCAGGGGCTGGCCGAGCAGCTGGGCATGCAGACGGTCGAATTGTCCGAGTCCGAGCTCGACCCCAAGGTGCTCGACAAGATCAGCGAGACGATGGCCCAGCTGTACCGCATCGTCCCTGTTCAGTTCGATGAGGCGAGCCAGCGGCTGACCGTTGCCACCTGCGACCCGCAAAATCTGTCGATCCAGGATGAGCTCCGCACCTTCCTGGGCTACGACATCGGCATGTTGATCGCGACCGAGCGGGACGTCCGCCAAGCGATCACGCGGTATTACGATAGCGATAGTGAAAGCGTCGAGAAACTGGTCGCCGAATTGGCCAACGACGCCGAGCTCAAGCGGGCGATTTCGCTCCTCGATAACGAGAAGTTCAACCTCACCGACATGGAGGCCTTGGCCGACTCGGCGCCGGTCCGCAAGCTGCTCAACATGGTCCTGCTGATGGCGATCAAGGACCAGGCGAGCGACATCCATTTCGAGCCGTTCGAAGACGAGTTTCGCATCCGGATCAAGGCCGAAGGGGTGCTGTATGAAATGGTCCCGCCCCCCAGGCACTTGGCGTTCGCGATCACGACCCGCGTCAAGGTCATGGCGAACCTCGATATCGCCGAACGCCGCATGCCGCAGGACGGCCGGATCGAATTGATGGTCGGTGGCCACCCGGTCGACTTGCGGGTCAGCGTCCTGCCGACGATGTTTGGCGAGTCCGTCGTCATGCGAATCCTCGACCGCAGCGTCGTCAAATTGTCGCTCAACAACGTCGGGATGGACCAAGCGACCCTGGATCGGTTCCGCAAGGCGATCGATCGCCCCAACGGCATCGTCTTGGTCACCGGACCCACGGGCAGCGGCAAAACGACCACCCTGTACTCCGCCCTGACCGAACTGAATGACCCCGGCGACAAGCTGATCACCACCGAGGATCCGGTCGAATACGACATCGACGGGGTCGTCCAAATTCCGATCGACAACGCCGTCGGCGTGACCTTCGCCAGCTGTTTGCGGGCGATCCTGCGGCAGGATCCCGACACGATCTTGGTCGGCGAGATCCGCGATTTGGAGACCGCCGACATCGCGGTTCAAGCCGCCCTGACCGGGCACCTCGTCTTTAGCACCCTGCACACCAACGACGCGGCCGCCACGATCACTCGCATGACCGACATGGGGATCCAGCCGTTCATGATTTGCGCGACCGTCGAAGCGATTTTGGCGCAGCGGTTGGTGCGGCGGATTTGTACCAAGTGCCGCGAGGAGATTCGCGTCAGCTCGGAGTTGCTGTTCGAACTTGGCATGGCCCGCGAGCAGATCGAAGGCAAGACCTTCTTCCGCGGTGCCGGCTGCGATACTTGCAACAACACCGGGTACAAGGGGCGTGTCGGATTGTTCGAATTGATGGTGGTCAACGACAAGATCCGCGACATGATCATGACCAAGTCCACGACCGACGAGATTCGCGACCAAGCTACGCGAGACGGCATGGTGACCCTGCGTGAGTTCGGCATGAGCCTGGCCGGCAACGGCATCACCAGTTTAGAAGAAGTGGTCAGGGAGACGATCGAGGAGGGTTGATCCGAGACGGCGGGCGTTCGCAGCCTGCCACCCGCGACCAGCTTCCTACGTCTCCTGCCCCTACCGATCCCGATTTTCCTTTTGATCCCCATTTTCCCCTGATCGAAAATGCCAACATTCCTATTCGAAGCGATGGACGCCAAGGGTCAGGAGATCCGCGACGAAATCGATGCGCCTTCGGAGGATGAGGCGCAAACCACGATCCGCCAAATGGGCTACTTCGTCACCAAGATCTCGGTGAAGAAGGTCGCGGCCCAGGCGGCGGCGAAAAAGAAAGGCAAGCGCGGCTTCGCCATGGGCGGGGCCAAGACCAAGCACGTCTGTGCCTTCACCCGACAATTGTCGATCCTGCAGGACGCCGGGCTACCGATCCTCCGCAGCCTCAAGATTCTCGAGAACAACCAGAAGAAGGGGAAACTCAAGAACGCCTTGCAGGACGTTTGCGAAGAGATCGAAGGGGGCGCGACGCTCAGCGAGGCGATGTCGAAATCGCCCAAGGTCTTCAGCCGCCTGTATGTGAACATGATCAAGGCGGGCGAGGCCGGCGGTGCGTTGGAAGTCATCCTCCAGCGTCTGGCCGACTTCCTGGAGCGCGCCGAATCGCTCAAACGCAAGGTCAAGGGCGCATTGGTCTATCCGTGCATCGTGATCACCGTCGCGATCTTGATCCTGACGTTCATCATGTTGTTCATCGTGCCGACGTTCGAGAAGATGTTCGACGAGTTCGGTTTGAAGCTGCCGGCCCCCACGCTGCTGCTGGTCGCGATGAGCAATTACATTTCCAATTATTGGTTCCTGCTGATCATCATGCCGATCTGCGCGGGGATCTTCGTCAAGCTGCTTCGCAAGTTCAAGCAGGGCCGCACCGGCTTTGACATGTTCATCATCAAGATCCCGGTGCTCGGCAGCTTGATCGAAAAGAACATCATGGCCCGCACCACCCGAACCCTGGGGACCTTGGTCTCCAGCGGCGTGCCGATTTTGGAAGCGCTCAACATCACGCGTGAGACCGCCGGCAACGCGATGTTCGAACGATTGTATGGCAAGGTCACCGAAGCGATTCGCGAAGGCGAGGTCATCAGCAAGCCGCTGCGGACGCACAGCGTTCCCGGTTTCCACCCGATGGCGTTGGTGTTCTGGGTGCTGATGGGATCGTTCCCTGGCCTGATGATGGCGTCGGTCGCCGTCACCGCCCGCGGGACGAAACTCGACGAGGGCACGATGCTGCAAACGCTGACCATGATCGCGATCCAGGCGATCGTGTTCGGGGCGCTCGGCGCGGCCGGCTTCTATTTCATGAAAATGAAAAGCCGCGTCGTCGATGACTTGGTCGTGAACATGGTCGACGTCGGCGAAGAGACCGGCGAACTCGACACGATGCTGTACAAGGTCGCCGACACCTATGACGAAGAAGTCCGCGTCTTGACCGATTCGCTGACCGCGCTGATGGAGCCGTTGATGATCGTGTTCCTCGGCGTCGCGGTCGGCTTCATCGTGATCAGCTTGTTCATGCCTTTGGTTTCGTTGATCAGCGGTTTGACTTGATATGGGAAGGCCGTCCGAGAACGGTCAAGAAGGTTCCGAATCGCTCGCACCCGCGAGCGGGGCGGGCCGAGTTTGCCACCAGGCGCGGTTGGGCCGCGGCGTGGCAATCAGCGGAAGTGGACTCAAAAAGTTGAGACTACGTTGCCTTGGCATCCGATTTGCTTATATAAGACACGGTTGTTTTTGATCGCGGTCCGAACCGGCGACTGGCCACCGATTTGCTGTCATAGCCCTCAAAATCGTCACCCTTTGAACCCCAAGCCGCCGACGGCTGAGACGAGTAGTCTCAAAATGAAACGAACCGCATCCTGTTCCTGACCGGCAATCGCCAGTCGACGACCGACTTTCGGCTGATGCTTGCCAACCTCAACCAACTGCCCCAGCGCTGCCATGAATGCACGTTCAACCCGAAAAGGATTCACGCTCGTCGAGTTGATGATCGCGATCGCGATCATTGCGATCTTGATGACGCTCACCATCACGGCGGTCACGCGTGCGATCGGTCGAGGCCGGGAGACCGCGGCGCGATTGGAGATCAACGCGCTGGCGCAGGCGGTCGAGCAATACAACTTGAAGTATGGGGATTATCCGCCCGATGGCAGCAGTTTTGATGTGTTGAGCCGTCACATGCGGAAGATTTTCCCGCGGATGTCGCCGCAGGACTCGGCCTTGTTGCTGCAGTTGACTCGGGCGCGGGGGACTCAGGACTTCAGCTATGTCGCGATGGATCGGGCGGAGTCCTTGGTCTTTTTCTTGGGCGGGTTCAGTGAAAACGTGCTGTTCCCGCTGACCGGCGAAGGGGGGCCGCTCAAGCTCTCCAGCAATCGGGTCAATGCCAACGACAGCGATCTGGCGAATTACGAATTCAACGGCACCCGCGACAACGCATTCTTCGATTTCGATCCGTCCCGCTTGACCACGGCGCGGGATGGGAACGGCTATTTGATGAGCACCGATGAGGCGTTGCTGGGCGTTGCCGATCCGCTGCATGGTGGGAATGACCCGTTGCCAGTCTACCTCGCACGGACTGGCGTGCCGACGCCTTTGGTCTATTTTGACTCCCGTACGTATGAGAATGTCGGACCGAACGATTTCAATGGTTACATCGCCGGTATGCCGACTGTGACCGAGTACGGCGGTATACGTCCCTATCTGACGACCGGCACTGGTGAAATCCAGTTTCACAACCCCTCAACTTTTCAGATCATTTCACCAGGATCTGATGGCGTATTCGGTGCCTGCGTCTTCGACGGTCCGCTTCCTGTCTATTTTGTCACGCAAACGGGAATGGCAGTCAAAAAGTTCAACGGGATATACGATTCAACCGACCCGGCTATCGTCAAGTTTCAAGACAGCGACTCGCCCCTTCGTATGCCTTCGGTCACGGTCAACGGCCACCTCGACAACTTGACCAACTTCAGCTCCTCCACTTTGGAGAGCGACCTCCCGTGAGCAGGACACCCAGCCACCGCCGGAATGTCGATGTCGCCGCCAGGGCCGCTTTTACCTTGGTCGAGGTGATGGTGGTGTTGGTATTGATTGCGATTTTGTCCTCGATGGTGATGACGGCGGTTCAGGGGGTCACGCAGAATGCCCGGTTGGCTCGGACCCGCAGCATCCTGGCGGTCATCGATTCGGTCCTGCAGGAACAATACGAATCCTACAAGTATCGCCCGCTGGCGGTCGTGATCCCGGATTTGAACAAGCCGTTGCCCGGCGATGGCATTTTCTCCTTTCAGCTGATGCCATCCGAAGCGGCGCGGGTCCGCTTGAACATGGTCCGCGACCTGCAGCGGATGGAACTGCCAGATCGGATCAATGACATCGCGACGATCAACGGCAACACGGTCGCGATGAATCTGCCCGCCTCGCTGACGGCCGTCGCCTATCCGGTAATGGAGAGGAACGGTCGCATGCAACGCGGTGATGACAGTACGCGGAGGCAGTTTCCGGTCAATTGGTTCAATGGCGCCTTTGGGAAAAACGTGCCGAGCCGCTTCGCGGCTTACTATCGGCGCGTCCGACCGACCTGGACCCCGGAGCATCAAGGTTCCGAGTGCTTGTACCTGATCCTGTCCAACAGCTTTGTCGGTGGCAGTTCGGCGCTCGATGCGATCCCGCCCTCCAATATTGGCGACACCGACAACGACGGGATGCCTGAAATCCTGGACGGCTGGGAGCGACCGATCGAGTTCGTCCGTTGGCCGAATGGGTTCGGGAGCACGGCCGATGTCGAGTTGTCGGTCGACCTATCGTTGCCGGATGATTTCGACCTGTTTCGCAGCGACTTCGGTTACTCGGTGCCCGGCGGTGTGGCCCCGTGGTCGATGAGGCCGCTGGTCGTGTCGGCGGGTAGCGACGGACAGCATGGGCTGAACTTTGTGCCGCGGGATGCCGGCGGCAATGAGATCGGTTTTCGCTATAGCGCCCTGATGCCAGCGACCGGTTTGCGTGACATGAGTTGGCCGATCACTCCGGCGGCGATGGGAACGGAATCGGAGCGTAGGACGGGCATTTATTTTTGGCTTGATCCTTACCTGCGGCAGCCCGCCCTGGGTGTCGCGACGTTCCCGGGCAATCCCCTGCCGAATTCTCAATCCGTGCGTGACGACAACATCACGAACTATCAACTGGCGACCGAGTGATGAATCTCGTTCAAGCTCATCGAATCGAACCGGCTTCGCCGCGACTTCGATCGCACTCGCCGCGCGGTTTCACCCTCGTCGAATTGTTGGTGGTGTTGTTCTTGCTGTTGATCTTGGCCGCAGTCGCGCTGCCGACGATTCGCAACGTGCTGTTGGACCAGAAGAACGCGCGCGCCGCCCGGTCGATCGCTTCGTTCATCGACATCGCCCGCAGTCGCGCGATCGCCGAGGGCCGCGAGGTCGGTGTCTATCTGGAACGGCTGAGCGAGGATTTGGCCAACGGCGTTCCGTCGAATCCGGAGGGGGCTGCTTCGAGCATCCGCCTCCGCCAGATGACTGGTGTGCCGGCTTACAGCGGTGAGTCGAGCGACGCGGTTGCCGTGCTGGGAGGCCCGACAGGGATTGGTGGTCCGATCCAATGGGCCAGTTTTGATCCGATCGACAATTCGTTGTTGCAATACAGCATGAATGTGTTGAACAACGCCGATCCCGACGACGACCTGCGGGCCCCGATTCGTCCCCTTGTGGATCGCTTGGAGTTGCCGGGTGGCAAGATCGTGATCATCAACAGCATCGAGGCGGATACCCAGACGCCAGGCAACATCTTGATCCGTTTCGATTTGCGGAACCCTCAGCAAATCGATTCCGGGCCGGCGGAAGAGTTTCCCTCGGGCCGTCGTAGGTTGGCTGTTGGGCAGCGGGTGAAGTACCGCATTCATCGTTCGGCCGTGATGTCGAACACGTCCCCGTTGCCGTTGCCCCGGGGGATCGCGATCGATCTGAACCTGTCGGGAATCGGCTTGGGGGGGATGCAGTTCGCCTCGTCCGTCCGTCAGTTTCCGCCAGCGGTGCAGTCGGTCCGACCCATCATCATCAACTTTGGGCCTGACGGACGCGTTTCCCGTGTCATTCAGGCCGACGGCAGCTATGTGGTACCGCACAGCCAGATCTATTTGTGTCTGGGCGATCTCGCCGGGATCCGGCCTGACGATTTGTTCGCCGCAACCGGTCGTGACCGCTCGAATCTGACCCGTCCCAAAACGTCATGGATCGCGGTCAATAACCAGACCGGTCGGGTGAGTGTCGCCCCGAATGCGCCGGTCATGACCACGGTTGGCGTATCCACCCTTCCCTTTGACCAAGTGCTCCAAGCAGCGCTCACCGAGGCCCGGCTGTTGGCCAGCCTGTCCGATTCCAAGGAGGCAAACTGATGACAAGCGAGCGATCCATTCGTAGCCGTGGCGTAACGCTGGTGGAGGTCATTTTCTCCATGGGGGTTGTGCTGATCGGGCTGTTGGGCGTGATGTCGATCCTGCCGCTGGCGGGGAATCGGGCCAAGGACGCGGTCGGGCTCAGTGTCGCCTCGGCGCTGGCCGACAATGTCATGGAGGAGATGTTGGCGCAGCGGTGGTTGAGCAGCGGTCGGTTGGCGATGTTCGACGACAAGGGCGACCTGATGCCGTTTGACGGTTCGCGCCCGTTTTGCATCGACCCGGCGTTCGCTTCGATCGGCGGTCGGCAAAATCCGTCCAACTTTTACGACACGCGGTTTTTCCCATTCTACAAAGAGAATCACGACCCGACGCTCGATCCGTCGGCGGCCTACTTCGTGGACGCGCTAGGGCAAACTCCGCTGCGGATGCTTCGGGTTGGAGTTTTGCAGCGGTCGAGCAGTTTAGGGACTCCCTTAACCCTGTTGACGCGGGACCAGGCTTTGCGGGTGGCGGACTCACCGGATGACCTGCTGATCGAGCGTCCCAAGGCGCGGACGGACAACCCGTTCATGCTCGGTGTTCGAGCGACCGCTCTCGATCTGAATTCACCGAACCTGGATTTGCCTTACGGCGGCCGGTTCGGTTCGGGCGATTTTTCCTGGATCGCGACTGTCTCGCCGAACTCGTCACCGGAGTATGTGACCGTGTCGGTAGCGGTGATCCGCAACCGGCAGCGTGGTTTTTCGGTGCCGACATCGTTGGCTGCGAACCCCGAGCAGAATGCGACGGACGAACGGTTGGCTACCATTTCGTACACCAGTGGATTTCGGGGCGGTGCCGGTGGCTCGATCGAATTGAACGGGGCGAAGAACACCGTTTCTCGATTGCGGGTCGGCGATTGGCTGATGCTGGAGAGAGCTGGCGGGACTGCTATCGTGATCAACCGCTGGTATCGGGTCGCCGCCGTTGAGCGAGAAGTCCAAACCATGGATGTTCCGCGAAATCAGATTGGAATCAATTCTCAGAGTCTTAATTTACGAACGATCTGGCGGCGGCGGGTCTATTTAGATGGCCCCGATTTTACGTTCAATAACTTGATGAATCCCTCAAACCAAACTCAAACGACAAGCACGCTCGCGGTGTTGGTCGACGGCGTCGTTTCCGTTACCGAACATGTGG
>DITY01000288.1 GCA_002422955.1 Planctomycetaceae bacterium UBA6172 | reverse complement strand
ATGTGCTGCTCGCGGGTCTGCAGCGTCAACACCCAACAGCGGGTGCCACGACGGTCGGTGGTTTGGCCGGCCAATCGCCCCGGCAGTCGGCGGACCAAATCTTCACGGCAGGCCAGCACGCCGAGGTAAGGACCGCCCAACTGCAGCGGATTGCCCAGGCACTGCCCTTCGGCGACCGCGATGTCGGCTCCCAAATCGCCGGGGCGTTTGAGCAGCCCGAGGCTGACCGGATCGAAGACCTGAATCGCGAGCGCCCCGGCCTGGTGCGCGGCCGCGAAGATTCGCTCGACGTCTTCCAAACGGCCGAAAAAGTTCGGGTGCTGGATGACCACGCAAGCCGTGTCGGAATCGATCGCCGCGATGATCCCTTCGGCCGTACCGTCCGCGGCCTCGGGCGTGACGAAACTCTCGGCATCGATGTTCCGCAGGTAGGTTTCCAGCGTCTGGCGATAGTGCGGGTGTACGGTGCGGCTGGTGACCACCTTGCCGCGGTCCCCTTTCACCGCCAACGCCATCAGTATCGCCTCGACCATCGCCGAGCCACCGTCGTACAGGCTGGCGTTGCTGATCCCCAACCCGGTCAACTGGGTGATCAACGTCTCGTACTCGAACATCACCTGCAGGTTCCCCTGGCTCGCCTCGGCCTGATAGGGCGTGTAGGAGGTGTAGAACTCGCCGCGCGACGCGATCTCGTCGACCACCGCCGGGATGAAGTGGTCGTAAGCACCGCCGCCCAAAAAACAGACGTGCGAAGCCGCCGACGCGTTGCTCGCGGCGAGACTTCGCATCCAGGCTTCCAACGACGGCTCGTCCATTCCCGCGGAAATGTCGAGCGGCCGCCGCAGTTGGACATCGGCGGGGATCTGTTCGTCGAGGATCTCCCGGATCGAGGTCGCGCCGATCGCGGCTAGCATCTCGCGGCGATCATCCGCGGTGTGAAACAAATATCCCGTCATCGCTCCCGATCCGCGGTCTGAGAAGGTCGTGTCGACCAGGTCACGCCGATTCGCCACACTGCTTACGATAGGTTTCGTAATCCATCAAATGGCCGATCCCACCCTCACCGCTCAGCTTGACCTTGATGATCCAGCCGAAGTCATAAGGGTCTTCCTTCAGATCGTCGAGTTGGCTCGGCAGGTCGCTATGCACCGCCACGATCTCGCCCGCGACCGGGCTGTAGAGCGGACTAACCGCCTTCACCGATTCGACTTCACCGAACTCCTGGCCGACGGTCAGCGTTTTCCCCGGTTTCGGCAAATCCATGTAAACCAAGTCGGTCAACTGCTCGATCGCGAAGGCCGAAATGCCGACCGTGGCGATGGCATCCGCCCCTTCGCGGATCACTTCGACCCATTCGTGCGATTTGGCGTAAAGCAAGTCATTCGGGTTGCGAGACATCGGCTGACTCCGGTGCGATGGTGATTGGACGGAAAGGTGCCTCCGATCTCACGCGAGCCGTGGGCTCACGGACGTCGGATCGGAAGCGGGACGACGATAGAAGGGGAGGGCGACGAGTGTCACCGCTTGCGGGGTGCCGCGATTGTCCAAGTGCAGCTCCGCGGTCTCCGCGGCCGGCCCCACTTGAGCGAGCGGGGCCTCGATCATGGCCATCGCGATCGGCTTGCCGAGCGTCGGCGACGGCCCGCCACTGGTCACCCAGCCGACCTGCCGACCCGCGGCATCCCGCACCGTGGCGCCTGCGCGGACCGGGCGAGCCCCCTCGGGAAACATCCCGACTCGAACGTGCGACGGGCCCTGCTTGCGAATTTCGACCAACGCCTCGCCGCCAATGAATGACCGCCCCGTTAAGTCGCATGCGAACCCGAGGCCGGCGGAAATCGGATCGATCTGTTCGTTCAATTCGTGGCCATGCAAGGGCAAGCCCGCTTCCATGCGGAGACTGTCCCGCGCGCCCAGCCCGGCGGCCATGAACCCGCTCGCGCGGCCGGCCAGCAACAAGTTCTCCCACACCCGCGGCGCGTTTTCCGCACGCACGATCACCTCCAGGCCGTCCTCACCGGTGTAGCCCGTGCGACTGACGATCGCCGGTTTGCCGAATTGGTCGGTGATCACGGCATGATAACGCCCCAGCCCTTCGACCCGCGCCCGAAACAGGCGGGCGACCGTGCGAATCGCCAACGGACCTTGGATCGCGATCATCGCCGTCAGGTCGGTACGATCGCTGAACGTGACCCGTGGAAAGTCGTCCAAATGCGGCCGGATCCGATCGATCACCCGCGCGCGGTTGGACGCGTTGACGACCAGCAGGTAATAGCTCGTGCCGCTGGGGGTTTCCACGTGGCTGACCAAAGTGTCGTCAACTACCCCACCGGCATCGTTGCACAGCAGCGCGTACCGCACGCCTCCGACCGGCAGATCGGTCACCCGTCGCGACAGCAATCGGTCGAGCAATTCGGCGGCGCCGGTCCCTTCGAATCGCAATCGGCCCATGTGCGAGACATCGAACAACGCGGCCGCCTCGCGACACGCGCGATGCTCTTCGACAATGCCGCGATACTGAATCGGCATCTCGTAGCCGGCGAACGCAGCCATCCGCGCTCCCGCACGGACGTGCCAAGCGTGCAACGGGGTCGCGTTAAGAAAGGCGTCACTCACTTCACGATCTCGGACGGCGACCGGTTCGGTAAATCCCACCGGACTG
This sequence comes from Planctomycetaceae bacterium UBA6172, assembly GCA_002422955.1. GTDB lineage: Bacteria > Planctomycetota > Planctomycetia > Pirellulales > Pirellulaceae > UBA6163. The sequence continues at coordinate 1,978 of DITY01000288.1, read as the reverse complement.
CTCGACAGAATAGCCGACCCGTGAAGACTGCAAACCCCTCCGAGGAAACATCACCGCCAGAACTACTCGGCGGTGGACACCTCGTCGGCTTGGCTTTCGTGCCACTGCATCGCCAGCCGCGTGATCGCCGCATTGACCCGACTCTTCACGGTACCGACGGGAATCGCCAGTACCTCGGCGGCCTCGCGATACTTGAGCCCCTGGAAGTAGACCAACTGAATCACCAATTCCATCGATTCGCCGAGGTTGGTAACCGCTTCCCTGACCCAGTGGCTGTGTTCATGATCCTCGGCGATCCGCGCCGGACTCGGGCCGTCCGCGACCAACTGATCGGCCCAAGAGACCGGCCGATTGTCTTCGCCGAGAGACGAGTGATCGAGGCTGACCATTTTCCGCCGGCCGACCTTCCGCTGGACGTCGATCGCCTGATTGGTCGCGATCGCGTACAGCCAAGGACGGAATCTCCGCGCCGAGTCGAACTGCGCGCACTTCAAATGCACCTGCAGGAACGTCCCTTGGAAGGCATCGTCCGCCAAGTCGTCCCGCCCGAGGTATCGCCGCAGAAAGCTGAAAATCTCCCGCTCATAGCGACGCATCAGCGTCTCGAACAGTTTCCGCTCACCCGTCCGCGAATACTGCGTCAACAACAGTTCGTCGCTGTCCTCGATCGTGTAGGTTACCGAAGTCCCTGAATCCGTCATCTGTTTTATCCCCGAACACCGACACTGGCGGTTGAACCGGCCGCCCATTCTTCTGGGCGTCACCGGGGATTTTTCGCATCGACCGCAGTCTCCCGAGGCGGCCAATTTTCCCTTTGGGCCGTCAACAGCGACTAGCATCACGCCACTGAGAGGCTCGTGACGTCCGAATATTATCGCGGCGTCCAGCCCCGGGTCAAATCGATCGTGTCAAATCGACCGAGTTCACCTCACGTTCAATCGTTGGCAACCGGGCGGCGGAAGACCGCGACAACGTCCTCCACGGGCACGACAAACAGCTGATTGTCGTGCTCCAGGTCGACCGGAATCGCGTTCTTGGGGTGAAACAGGATTTTGTCGTATTGCCTCAGCGGCACATCCTCGTCGTGTTCCACGGCGGCGCTGATGGCTACGATTCGCCCCGTGATCGTCGGGATCTCGGCCGCATCCGGTAGGGCGATCCCCCCTTTGGTTTCGCGTTTCGGCTCGTCTTTGCGGACCAACACCCGCAAACCGATCGGTTCGACCACTTCCAAGGGCTGGGCGCTTTTGTTTTTGCTCATCAGTTCACTGGCTCGGTAGCGGAATAATGTGGGGGCAGGCTAACGATCCGCTCGCGTGTAGCCAAGTCCTCTCCGGGCGGCGGCAGGCGGTCGATCACCGCTCAGCCCCGTCGCGCCGTGTACCAGGATCATACCGTCGTCCGGCGACCGGATCGGCTAGATTAATGGCGAGACACTTGGTCACGACCCGTCAAATGGCCGTCCCAGGCCACCGATCGCTGGAAACCCATGGAAATTCGCTGCCCTCGCTGCACCGCCGCGTTGGATGTTGAGGCGTTGTCGACCGGCCGCCTGACCATCTGCCCTGCCTGCTCGGGCACCTTCCGTATTGAGCAATCGGCGGAATCGGCCGCCCCATCTGGGGAGGATGCGTCCGCGCCCGACCGCTCCAGCCTCGCGGGGCCCGCCGCTCGGACCTGGGGTTCGGCCGAGCCCGCCGAAGCGTTCCTCCGCCGCGATCCGGGCGACCGACTGATCCGCTGCCCCGCCTGTGAGCGCCTGCTGTCGGTCGGCCGTTCGATGGCGGGGCAAACGATGATCTGCCCCACCTGCCGGAACCGCTTGCAAATCCCGATTCGTGCCGCCGCGGAGGGTCCGGACCCAGATCCCGCTGGCCCCCAGGCGGTGGTCCTGAAACCGGATCAGCCCCGGCCCTATGTCTCGCCATCCAGCCCCCGTCAACCGACGGCCCTGGCAGAATCGCCACCCGCAACATGG
>DITY01000102.1 GCA_002422955.1 Planctomycetaceae bacterium UBA6172 | reverse complement strand
ACTTGACATATCGCAACCTTCCGATATATTTGAGTCTGTAAGAAGAGGCCGTGCTAGCGGCTGACCAGCCGTACCGACGCGGATGCTCCCGTTGCTGCTGGCCGGTACGCAAGCTGTCGGCGAGTTGGCCGCGGCGTGCGAATACCGGCGGTGCCAGGCAGGTCCTGTTCGATCGACAGGATGGCGGGAGGCAGAGCGTCGCTCGGTCAGCAGGACCAAAAGGACTGCAGGGTGAAGCTTGGCTGAGACAGACACGAGATCAACAGGTCAGCGTCACCGGCCGCTCCGGTCCTGCATCGCGAAATGAAGAAGACAGCCCATAACCCTCAACGGAAGTAGCCATCATGTTGCTGAAGTATTTCTATGACAAACCGCTCGCACACGCCTCCTACCTGATCGGCTGCCAACGCAGCGGAGAAGCGATCGTGATCGATGCCGGCCGCAACGTGGAGCCCTACTTGGAAGCGGCGGCTGCCGAAGGGCTGCGAATCGTCGGCGCGGCGGAAACGCACATCCACGCCGACTTCGTCTCCGGTTCACGCGAACTGGCGGACCGGGCTGGAGCGAAGCTCTACCTGTCCGATGAAGGCCCGGCGGACTGGAAGTACCATTTCGCCGATCAGCATGATTCGCAACTGGTCAAGAACGGCGATGTGATTCGGATCGGCAAGGTGAAGCTGGAGGTGTTGCACACCCCTGGCCACACCCCGGAACACATTTCGTTCCTGTTGACCGACGAAGGGGGCGGGGCCGATGCCCCGATGGGAATCTTCACTGGCGATTTCGTGTTCGTCGGATCGATCGGCCGCCCGGACCTGCTGGAGACGGCAGCCGGTGTCATCGGCAGTGCCGAAACGGGGGCGCGGCTGCAGTACCACTCGATGCGGAAGTTCCGCGAGCTGCCCGACCATCTGCAGGTCTGGCCGGCGCATGGGGCCGGAAGTGCCTGCGGCAAAGGGCTGGGGGCGATTCCCTCGAGCACGGTCGGCTACGAGAAGCGGTTCAACCCAGCCCTGCAGTTTCATGACGAGCAGAAGTTCGTCGACTACATCTTGGCCGATCAACCGGAGACGCCGTTCTACTTCGCCGTGATGAAGCGGGTAAACAAGGACGGCCCAGAATTGCTGCGCAATCTGGCTCCCGTCAAATCACTAGCGCCGAGTGAGTTGCCCGCGATCACCCGCCAGGGTTTGACGATCGACGTCGGTCCGGCGGCGGAATTTGCCACAGCGCACGTGCCTGGCACGATCAACGTCCCGTTGAACATGCTGGCCCAATGGGCCGGGTTCTTCGTGGACTACGACCGGCCGCTGCATCTGGTAGCGGAGTCCTCGACGCTGCCGGAAGTGTTGAAGCGGCTGCGTTCGATCGGCATCGACAACGTCGCCGACGCGTTCGATGCCACGGCCGTCAAGGCGAGTGGTCTGCGAACCGAGTCCTATCGCTCGGAATCGCCGCGGCAGCTCCGCGAGCGGATCGCGGGAGGCGAGGTTCTGCTGCTCGACGTGCGGGCCGCGACGGAGTTTCAGGAGGGGCATATCCCACGGGCCGAGCATCGGTTCCTGGGCAAGCTGCTGAGGGAGATCGGAGCGCTCGACCGCTCCCAACCGGTGGTAGCCCAATGTCAGAGCGGCGGGCGTTCGGCCATCGCGACGAGCATCCTGCAACGGGCCGGGTTTGATGTGACCAACATGGCCGGGGGCTACGCCGCGTGGTCAGCCGCCGGACTGCCGGGGACTGGCTCCCTGTCCATGGGCCACTGAAGCGTCGACGGCGACTTCGATTTCGGCGAAGCACGGGATGTGAGTCTCGAACTCCGCCGACCGTTCTTCGCCACCCGCTGGGCTTCCGACATCCACCCTTCACAAACTGAGATTGGCAAACCCATGAACGCAAAGTCGCACACCTCAGATCACGAGTCCGAATCCGTTGCCACGCCGCCCCGGCCAGCAGCGGCTTGTGAACGCTCGACCTGTCGCATAGGCATCTGTTCCCCCTGCGTGGTTATTTGGGGAGTAGTAGCGATGGGGCTGATCATCAACGCCCTGCTGGGAACCTTCCAATGACGCCCACTCCCGAGCGTGACCGCAATGAACTCCGCGACGCGAACTCCTGCATCGCGTTGGGAGCCGGCTTGGGAGCCATGGGAACCGGCACGGCGCTATTGGTCGGCGCCACCTGCCCGCTCTGCGTCGTGTTCGCCCCGGCCCTGATCGGCTATGGGGTCTGGAAACGATTCTCCGTAAATCGAGAACGCTCCGCCAATGCTGAACCGACTGAGACGGACGACGGCTTCCAACGATCCTGATTCCGCATCCCAAACTTCCAGCCGGCCTGACAGCACCCCGATCATGCGTCGATGGCGGTCCGCGGCGCGACGATTCTTTTGAGAAATTGAGCGAGGTGGTAGCCCCGGTTTTTTGGACTTCAGGGTCCGGCACAACCAGTTGGATAGGCACCAGTTCGGCGCGGAGGCGGAAGCCTTGCGGTGGTCATGGCGGGTTGTAGGATATTTCACGTGGCTTGGCTATGAAGGGGAAATCGCCGGCCTGCCGCGTCCGCTTGGTCCCTCGCCTGGCCTGATCGCTTTGCCGAAACTGGCTGGGCTGGGCGGCTAGCCCTGGCCTCGCGGGGCGATCTCGACGAGGCGGGATCCATGCCGAGGCTACCCGGATTCCACTCCCCGAGCGTCCGAACTCCAACACCCGCACGCGATCGAGTCGTGGATTCGATTGCCAGCTCTCAGGATGGTCGCCATGACTTTCAAACGCCGTGAATTCCTGGGGGCGATTCCAGCCGCGGTTGCCGCGGCTCAGGTCTTCGCTCAACAAGGGGCAGCCGACGACGCGTTGCGGGCTTACTTATCGCCGCATCTCCTACGGCGAAGCACGTTGGACTCGTTTCTGGATCCCAAGGCCCAAGTTTGGGCCAAGTTCGATCCGGAATTCGGTTACCTGCTCCGCAACGCGTTCCTGCGTGACGGCGTCGACGGTTGTCATACGCTCGCTCGATACCAAGAGTCGGGGCAACGCCTGCAAGTCAATTTTCCGGACCAACCGTGTCGCATCAACACCTATGGCGACAGCTTTACGCAGGGGCACCAGGTCAGCGATGGCGAAACTTGGCAAGAAACCCTGGCGGCTCATTTTTGCGAACCGATCCGCAATTTTGGCGTCGGCGGCTTCGGGGTTTATCAAGCCTATCGGCGACTGTTGAAGACCGAGGCGACGGACCAGGGGGCGAAGTACATCGTCTTCAACATTTGGGGGGACGATCACCTGCGCAGCGTCTATGCGTGGCGTTGGTTAGCCTTTCCGCACAACGTTCTGGAATCGATGGCGGGGGTGATGTTCCACGCCAATCCCTGGGTCCACGCTCGGCTTGGCGATCACGGCGAGCTCGTCGAAAAGCCGAACCTTTGTCCGACCGCGGAATCGCTCTATCGATTGTGTGACCTGGATTTTTTGGTGGAATCGTTCCGTCACGACGAAATTGCACACCTGCTGTTCGCGGAACGAACGGGCAACCTGCTCGACGCGGGGACGCTCGAGAACATCGCCGCCAAATGCGGTGGGACTGTCCCTGATCAAACAACTCCCGAAAAGGTCAAGGCTGGGGCCAACCGATTGCTGCATGCCTACGCCGTGCGTGTCGGGATGGCGATCATGGATCGGCTGCAGGAGCATTGCGCGACGCACGAAAAGGAATTGATGGTGCTCCTAAGTTACCCGGTGAGCGCCGTTTGGCATGCGTGCAACCGTAGCTCGGCGGACGATCCGGATAACGTGGACTGGCATCCGCAGGTCTTCAAGGACCATTTGCGTGGGCGTCGGATTCGGTTTTTTGACAGCCTTCCCGCTCATGTCGCGGAGTTCGACTCGTTCAAGCTTTCCGCCAAGGCCTATGTCGACCGTTACTACATCGGGCACTACACACCGAGCGGGAACCATTTCTTTGCCTTTGCGGCCAAAGATGCGATTCGCGACTGGCTGTCGCCCCTGCCGCCCGCCTACCAGAATGACACCGAGCCACTGATTCGGTTCAAGGGCTATCTCCCCGGATAACGCGTGCCACGGGCCGTACCTGCAAATCGTCGGTCGCCGCGGGCGCTGGGCAGCCGATTGACGGTTCATGGGGCTAGAGCGGGAGAGCATCGCTCAGCGAGGACAGTGGGCGTGCATCGCTAGCGGCGACGCTTGAATTAATTTGGGTCGCGGTGACGGAGCGGGTTCTCGCGAAGGGCGATCTCCCGCAGCTGCGTCGCGGCGTCTTCCGGAAGCATCGGGTTGATGATCGTTTCACAGCTCCACTCGAACCCGGCGATCTGCGTGAGCCGAGGAAAGAGTTCGAACGACCAATGAAAACCCTCTTGAACGCCGACCGAGGGGGGGCGGGTGTGGATCAGAAAATTGTAGGCGACGCCGGGATAGAGCGTATTCAACCATCCGATGGCGCGGCGGATCAGCCGTGCCAAGCCCTCGATTTCAGAGTCGCTCAGGTCCTCGTAACGTTCCACGTGTCGGCGGGTGGTGATCCGCATCAACATCGGCAGGTAACTGGCGAAGGGGCAATAGACGACGAGCGAGTCCGTCACCGCGACCAACCGCCGCTTCGATTCCAATTCGGCCCGCAACACGTCGCATTGCAAGCAACAACCGGAGCGGGCGTGGTGGCGTCGGAAGCGGTCGAGCGTGCCCCGAATCGAGTTCGGCAATTCGGTGACCGCGATCAGTTGGCTGTGAGGATGCAACAGCGACGCGCCAGCGGCCGGGCCGGCATTCTTGAACAGCGAGACGTAGCGGATTGACGGTTGCGAAGCCCAGTGCCGGATTCGGATCTGGTAGACCTTCAACAGCGAAATGACCTGCGCCAGATCGAGCTCGACCAACGACGTGAAGTGTTCGGGCGACTCGATGAACACCTCGTGACCGCCGCAGATCGGGCGGACCGGAAACAGGATCTCCTCGACGTTGTCCGAGCCTTCGCTGCGGGGTCGAGCCACTTTTCGCCCGCCGACGGGTTCGTCGACCCGGTGGGTAGCCACGGCAGGGTATTTGTTCGGGACGACGCGAACGCCCCAATCGCCCCGTCCCGCGCTCCCGAACTCGCAAGCCACTGAATCTTCCGGCGGCAGCACCAACACCGGTTCGGGGGTGCATTTTTCATTGCCCCGGCAAAATGGACAGCCGTCCTGGGTCAGTTTGGGGGTGGCGGTGAACTCGAAATCGTTGGGCCGACCGCCGCGCTGGTTGGCGAACATTGTCCAGCGGCCCGAAATCACGTCCAGCCGCGAATGGGGCTGGTCCAGCGGATGTGGCGGCGGCCCTGCCGGTGTTGCTTGTGGGGTGGCCGCGGTGCTGGGAAAATCGTCGGCGACAAGCGGCTTTGCCACGGGTTCGCGTGGCGGAGGACGCTTGGCGAGTGGGCGGGTCAGCAACTCCGCTTCCAATCGCTCGGTGTCCGTTGATCGCGGCAGGGTATCGGCTGCCGCGCGGGTTTCCTGGGCGATCCCTGGATGGGATGCACTTGCCGGACTGCTACCAGTTCCCGCGTTCTCTCCGGACGGCGGATATCTCATGGCGATTCCCGTCACTCGAGGCCGTGTAAATAGGTCAAGTTTCACACCCCGCCGTAGGCGCCTGGTCTGAAAATAACGGCCCAAACCAGTTAGCCACGCGTCCACAATCGCAAGCTGGCCCGCCACGATCCAGCGGCATGCGGCAAGGCAAACAGGTCGGTGTCAGCCTCGTGCGGTCGCATCCTACACTTTCGGCGTTCGGATGCAGTACGCTAATTTCCCCTATTATACAAAATTTTAAGGCGGATTTTTCGTAGCGATCACGCCCCGATCGGTGTGTTGGGATCAAGGGACATCGTGTCCGCATAAAGCTGCTCGTACTGGAGCGAAACTCGCCGCCAAGACCAGTCCTGGCGCATGCCCGTTTCCACCAAGCCGGCCCAGATCGCGGGCTGGTGGTACCGCAGCTCGAGGGCCAGGCCGATTTGGCGATCGAGTTCCTCGGGAGAGAACGACTTCATGCGAAAGCCGGTCGCTGTCCCCGCCGCGACGGCGTCGGGGGTGGCGTCGACGACGGTGTCGACCAAGCCGCCGGTTGACATCACGACCGGTACCGAGCCATAGCGCAAGCTGTACAGCTGGTTCAGGCCGCACGGTTCGTAGCGACTGGGCATCAGGAACAGGTCCGCGGCGGCTTCGATGCGATGTGCCATCTGATCGGAAAAGCCGAGTTGCAAGCCGAAATGGCCAGGGAAGCGGTCTCGCAATTCGGACAACGCGTGGTGATAGCGGGATTCGCCGGTACCGAGAATGCACCACTGGGTCGGCCGCGATTGCTCGAGATGCCAGCGGAGCACCGTCAGGATCAGGTCCCAGCCCTTCTGGTGCGCCAACCGGCCGACGAGTCCGATCAGCGGCATCGAATCATCCACGGCCATGCCGAAGTTCTGCTGCAGGTGGCGTTTCTGAAGCGATTTCCCCTGCCGCCAGGAGCTGACGTCGTAGTTCCCCTTCCAGCGGAGGACCGAGGGGTGCGAAGGGTCGTGCTCGCCGGACTCGGCCGGAATCCGCAGGTGGGGGTCGGTCGCCGGATTCCAGATCGAATCGTCAATTCCGTTGACAATCCCGACCAACACCTCGGCGCGGGACCGCAGCAACGGGTCCATGCCGCAGCCGTGCAACTCCGTTTGAATCTCTCGGGCATAGGTCGGACTGACCGTCGTCAACCGGTCCGCGCTCTGGATGCCGGCTTTCAAAAAATTCAGCTCACCGTAGAACTCGAACCAATCCGGATGGAAATACTGCCAATCGACCCCCAACAGGGGCAAGTCGAAATGCCAAAATCGTCCTTGGTAGGCGAGGTTGTGAATCGTGAACACGCTCCGCGCCCCGGCCATCCAGGGGTGCGCCTCGAAACCCATGCGCATGTAAGCCGGCAAGAGCCCGGTTTGCCAGTCGTTGCAGTGCACGATGTCGATCGGCCGATCGAGACGCGTGATCGCGTGCAGAGCGGCCCGGCAAAAGAAGGTGAACCGTTCGCAATTATCCGCGTAGTCCCCCGACTCGTCGCCATACAGGCCGTGGCGGTCAAAGTACTCGGGCTGATCGACGAAATAGACGGTCACCGGCCGCGGTTCACCGACTAGCGTCCCCGAGCCCACATCGGTCGCCGCGGGCAATTCGGCCCGCAGCAGGCGGGCGCCGACGATCCGGTTGCGGATGGGGATCGCGAAACTGAGATCGGTCGTGTGGATCTCAACGCCGGCCGAGCGGATCGAGCGGAATGCCGGCAGGATCAGAGTCACACGATGGCCGAGTGCCGCCAGAATCGCCGGGAGCGCCCCACACACATCCCCCAGTCCGCCCGTTTTTGCAAATGGAACCGCTTCGGTAGATAAAAATACGATTTCCATCGGAAGCCTCGAGGCCGGTTCGGGACTGGAGTAGGAACGTTGGGGCGACGCTGTTATTTTAAACAGGATAAGCAAAATCCCGGCATTAATCAGGTTGGGGTTAATCAGTGCGGCACAGACGGGCCGCACAACGATTGTGGCCGTTAAAATCTACTCGATCAGCCCGAATTGCCTCGTTTTCGATTTATCCCCTATAAGTCCCGTGTCGAAGTCTTTTCCGAGACGCAGTCTCCCTTTTCGTCGGCGGTACGGAATCGTCAAATCCAGGAGAACACGATTGATGTTGAAACGATTGAACTGGTTCAGCCCGTGCGTCGCACTCGCTTTGGTGGCGGCCGGCGGTTGGCTCGCCATGAGCCGCACCTCGACCGCACAGCCGCCGGCCCCCAGGCCAGCGGTGACCCCCAAGCAGGCAGCCGCCGCGATTGAGCCGGGGACCGTGCCACGGTCGACGTTCATGCGGTTGAAGCTGCAGCCGGTCAAGGACATTCTGGAAGGGATCGCGCTGAAGGATTACGATCGGATTGTGGCGGCCGCCGAACGGATCCAGGCGCTGTCATTGGACGAGAGCTGGATGGTGTTGCAGACGGATGAATATCGGCGCCACAGCGACGAGTTCCGCCGAGCCGTGAAGGTCACGGTGGATGCTGCCCGCGATCGCAACCTCGATGGCACCACCGTGGGTTACATGCAGATGACGATGAATTGCGTTCGCTGCCATCGCCAGTTGCGAAATCCGGAATAAACCGCCGCGAGCGGCCGCTTTTGCCAGCCGATTCCGCGATTTCGGATCGCGTCGGCTAGGCCGGCCAATGGTCCGCCGAGGCACACTTCCTCTCGGGGCCGGCGTTCTGCTTGTCGGCGTTCTGTTGGTCGACCCCCGCGATTTCCTGCAGGCGGTTGACCGATGCCTTCGGGTTTCGGCATCCCCTTGTCGCCGGTGCCCGCGATGAAGCGATATCGGCGGTTTCCGGTGACTTCCGGTTGTCGGTGCCTGCTGTTCAAGGCGCCGTTCGTTGGCGGTAGCGTCATGCATCATGGCTGGCGGGAATGGCACGTTCTCGTGGCCGGCCGGAACGGCACGCCCTAGCCGGGGAACGCTCCCAGAGCGATCCGCCGCGACTGTCGGACGGCCGACTTCCAGGGGTGATTCCGGGCCAATCTCGGGCTAGCCAGCTGGCCGTTTTGTAGGCAGTTTCGGACGAGACCGTGATTTTTCCAGGCATCTCGCGGCCGCCGGGCCATGTTGGGCCAGAGCTTTAAAATATGCCGATTTTAGGGATCGATCCTGAAAACGGATTGAACCTGGATGATCGGCTTGACCGATACTACCGGCACAACCCCATCCGACTGGCTTGAGCGAGCCGCCGATTGCGATCGGCAAGACCCGTTCCAGGCGATCTCGGCAGCGGGGCCAGACATCGGAGGTCGCACCGAGTGCTACTCGGGCGAGGTGACGATGAAGCTTCGAAATTTTCGGCGGGACACGACTCCGTCAACGTAACGCAACGCACAACGGTGGAAATAGCCATGTCGGTACGGAAACTGGCACTCGCGGCCCTCCAGAGGGTCGACTCGTTGCGACAGTCGCTAGTAGAGGGTCCGTCGCCCGTGGTTCGTGGTCTGGCGCTCAGCGCGGGACTCGCCATGGCCGTGAGCCAGACACCGGCGAGTGCGGAACATTCAAAGAACTTCCTTCCGTCCCGAGACCCGATGGTTCTGGACGCCGATTACGCGTGGTTCGAGCCGCTGTACGATGCGGACATCCTGGACATGAAGCCCAAGAAGCGGGCCCATACCGGCTGGTTCGGTTCAGCCGACTACATGAGCCTGTGGACGACGCGGCCGCAGAACCAAGGGAGCGACTGGTTGCTCGATCAGGGTAACGGCTACCGCATCGACCTCGGTTACATGCTCGACAACGATCATGGATTCTCGTTGACCTACATGGATTTCAAAGTCAACGCCTATGACGGCTACAACCGCGAGCGGCTCAACCGCTACGTGATCCTCGATGACGAGGGGGTCCCGGAAGACATTCAGCTCGGCCCGCCTTTCGGATTGCCGGCTGTCCCGGAAGACGGAAACAACTTCGGTTACAACAGTCGCTTCGTCTCCATGGAAGACAGCGAGAACGTAGCGGACTTCAACAGCTTGGAGGTCAACAAGACTTGGCGACTGGAGCCCTATCACTACGGCGGGATTTTGGAGCCGTTGATCGGGATTCGATACATGCGGTTCGCCGACATCTATCAGCGGATGCAGTACGATTCGGACCTGTTCCTGCCGCCGGTGTTTGACCCGCTCGACCCGGTGTTCCTGGCGGGCGAACAAGTCTTGACGGAACAATCGGTGACGACGAATGACATGATCGGCGGTCAGATCGGCTTCCGGTACTTCAAGCACATCAACCGGTGGCGATATTCGGCGGAGCTCCGCGTCTTCAACGCGGCGAGCTTCCAATCGAATCGCTGGCAGACCAAGGCCGCGACGACGTTGTACGAAGATGTCGATGTCGAGCCGGGGAGCCCGGTCCGGCACTACATCAGAGACCAGGGCCCGCCGATTTACGGTAAGAACACCGAGTTCGCTTGGGGTTACGACATCCGCAGCGAACTCAGCTACACGATGACCAAGATGATCGAACTTCGCGGTGGCTTTCAGATGGTCGACGTCGCCCAAGGGATCTGGCGGGGACGCTTGATCGACGATAGGCAAGACAGGAATCAGCGGGCCTTGATGGCCGGCTTCACATTCGGTGTTGCTCTGAATCGCTAGCGAGCGTTTCTAGCCGCCAACACCAACGGCCAAAGCCGCGAGTACCGGGGGGAACTCGCGGCTTTGTGTCGTTGGGGTCAGAGCTCGGTAGGGTCAGGAAATCAGACCTTGGCGGCCTGATCCCGCAGCTCGTCGAGTTCCACGCTGAGCCGGTGACGGAGGGGACTTTCCGAACGCAACTCGTCCAGCAATTCCTCCGCGCGGTCCAAATCCTCTTCGGTCCGCTCTGGGGAAGACAGCAATTTGCGGATCGTCTTTTCCACGCTCGATTCACTCAACATCGATCGATACTCCTCGTCTCTCTCAGTCTCTAGGTGGGTCGTCGGCGAACAATTGCCGCGGTCGCTTCCTCGTCGATTCTATGCCATGCGGGACTCACCGCAAGCGCTAACCGGCGTGATGGTCGGACGAATTCGTGATCCCTCGGTTGCCGCATAATCAGGCTGGCGACCGCGGCGCCATGGCCGAGGGTTTCGCGAAACTTCGCGGCGGCGGAGGGCGGCGGAGATGATTAAACTGATGATCTCGCCTTGCTGCCCGCCTCGCCCCCGCCCCCGGAGTTCTCATGTCCCTGACATCGCCCGCCCGTTCGAGCCGTCGATCGGAAGCTCGTTTCGCGACGCTGTCGTGTGCGGCCATCGCGATCAACGTGTTGCCAGTTTGGGCCGGGGCGATCGCCCAGGAGCTGACCGCCGACCGGTTGTTTCCCCCGGCGGCTTCCGCCACCGCGGAGGCGACGATCACGATCGAGGGGAAGCTGCCGCAATGGCCGCTCAGCGTGTGGTGCGACCGATCCGACATCACGATCCGCGCGGCCGAGGAATCCGGCAAGCTGATCGTCCAGGTTCCGGCCGAAGCCCCTCCGGGTGTCGCCTGGCTCCGCTTGCATGACGACAAGTCGGCCTCGGCGCTCTTGCCGCTGCTGATCGAAACCGCGCCGGTGACCGTCGCGACGGAACCCAATGACCTCCTGACGGAAGCGACCCGCGTTGAGCTGCCGGCGGCGATCGTCGGCAAGCTGGAAAAGGGTGGCGATATCGATTCGTTCTCGGTCGCGGTCCCGGCCGGCCAACGCTTGGTCGTCAGCGTGATGGCCAACCGAATCCTCGGCTCGCCAATGGATGCGGTGTTGCAATTGACCGATCTGGCGGGCAACGTGCTGGTGCAAACGGATGACACGCGCGGCCTTGACCCCCAGCTGAGCTTTACCAGCGCCACCGATGGCCAATACCTGATCCGGCTGTTCGCGTTCCCCAAGGACACCAACAGCACGATCGGCTATGCCGGGGGAGCGAACTATCTGTACCGCATCCACGCCACGACCGGGCCCCAGTTGGACTACGTGCTCCCGCTGCTCGTGTCCGCCGAACGAGCCGCCGGGGGCAACGGCGAGGCTGACGCGGCCCCCCTGCGTCCGTTCGGCGGCAACTTGGCCGACAACACCCCCGTCCGCATCCTGCCCCCGACTTCGGTTTCGCCGCCGATCGCGGTCGCCCCGCCGGCGCTCGGCTGGTTCCCGCTGACCTTGGCGCCCCCGGCCGCTGCGATCGCTTGGGTGGACCTAGCGGCCGAGGATACGGCCACGCTGACGAGCCTTCCCGCTGTCGTCTCCGGACACATCGAGCAGCCGACGACGGTCAAAAAGTTGACGCTGCCGCTCGAACCGGGAAAGAAATATCGCGCCCACGCTTTCTCGCGAGCGAGCGGTTTGTCGGTCGATTCCGTGATCGCGGTGGTCGATCCGACCGGCGGCGCGCAGCTGGCGCGGAACGACGATACGGGCGCCGACCGGGACGCCAAGGCCGACTTCAACCTCCCCGCCGCCGCGAAAGAAACGGCGGCCGTGGAATTACGACTCTCGGACCTGGTGGGCGGACACGGTTATGGGCATGGGTTCAGCCTGTTCGTCGGGCCGATCGAACCGACGCTGCGAATGACCGTCGCCGCGGATCGTTTCCGCGTCGTGGCGGGTGACAAGGTCGAGATCCCGGTCTCGATCCAACGGCTCGACGGCGCGACTCAGCTGCTGCGGGTCGTCGCGGAAGGGCTGCCGGCGGGGGCGACGTGCGAAGCGGTCACATCGGAAGCCAAGGGCGACTCGTCCAAGGAAGTCAAGTTGACGATTCAGGCCGCTGCCGAAGCCGCTGGCATGCCGCTGCGATTCCAGGGGTCATTCCGCATCGTGGCTTATCCCGCCCCGGCAGAACCGGCCGCGGCAACCTCGGTGGCGCCGCTGGCGATCGCGGTCCGAGAGCTCGGCGATGGCTTTTCGCTCGCCGATCCGTGGCTGACCATTTCGCCTCCGTGAGTTGCGCGCGACGGATGTGATCGAGGCACTCGGGGCGGGACGACCGAGCCTCGTGGGCGGCTACCGAGGAGCTACGGGAAAATAAATTTCTCGATCGATGGCTGAGGAGCCGGAGGCCAATCCGACGCGCGAAAGCTCGCCGAATCGGATGCAGAATCCACCCACAAGAGGGGCATGCGAACTCGCATTCACGGTGCCGCGTGACGGGCCGTTTGTGAAAATTCTGTTGACAGATTGCTAGCATCCGATAAACTCCGCCCTCGCCATATCTAGTTGTATCTTGCGGAGAATCTACTAGGTATAGTAGCTAGGGGTCTGTTCGAGGCTGGCAGCGGTTTTTGGCTGTCGGCTCGATCGGAGCCCGGCACTGCCCGCGCTGGGCGGCCAATAGGATTGACAAATGTTCAGGTGATTTTTCTATTCCATCCCTGTCACTGCCCCGCACGGAATGCGGTTCCTTTAGGGGGGACGCTGGCGCGAGGGGGAAGATCCAAGGATGAACCCAAAGGAGTTTTGCGAGCCATGGCCATAGCCGAAATCCCGTCCCGCGTTGCCCTCACCACCAGCCCCAACGATTGTGTCCAGGCCCACGGCGTGGAATATGCCCGCGAGCGGTTTGACGATTCGCGGCGTTCGGGTCGAACCGGGTTGAAGGTCGAGCCGACGTTCTGTCCGGTTGATGCGGATAGCCCCTTCGACACGGTCGCTTGGGAGCTGCGGAGCGCCGCGATCAAGGACGAGTCGGGGAAAGCGTTGTTCGAGCAGACGAACTGTGAAATTCCCGCGACCTGGACGCAGTTGGCGACCAACGTGGTGGCCAGCAAGTATTTCTATGGCGATCCGAAGAACCATCAGGAGCGTGAGCGGAGCGTCCGTCAGTTGATCCATCGGGTGACCCGCACGATCGCCGACTGGGGTTTGGCGGACGGCTACTTCGACACCCCCGAGGACGGCGACCACTTTTACCGGGAGTTGACGTGGCTCTGTCTGCATCAGCACGGCGCGTTCAATAGCCCGGTCTGGTTCAACGTCGGTCTGTTTCACCAGTACGGCGTGTCGGGTTCGAAGTGCAATTGGTATTGGGATCCGACGACCGAGACGGTCAGTCAACCGGAAAACCCTTACGAATATCCGCAAGGTTCCGCCTGTTTCATCCAGCGAGTGGAAGACAACATGGAGGACATCATGCGTCTGGCCTGCTCGGAGGCGATGCTGTTCAAGTTCGGCAGCGGCACGGGGACCGACCTGTCGACCATCCGCAGCCAACGGGAAAAGCTTTCGGGTGGCGGTACGCCCAGCGGCCCGCTGTCCTTCATGCGGGTTTACGATTCGATCGCCGGCGTGATCAAGAGCGGAGGCAAGACCCGGCGGGCGGCGAAGATGCAATCGCTCAAGGTCTGGCACCCCGATATCCTCGAGTTCATCGAGTGCAAGTGGAGCGAAGAGAAAAAGGCTCACGCGCTGATCCGAGAAGGTTACGAGTCGAACTTCAACGGCGAGGCTTATTCGAGCGTCTGCTTCCAGAACGCGAATTTGTCGGTCCGATTGACCGACGAGTTCATGGAGGCCGTTCGCGACGGCAAGCGTTGGCAAACGAAGTGGGTCAGTGACAAGGCGTCGGGCGCCGCGCCCGAATACGACGCCACGGAATTGCTCGGNNACCTGCCCGACCGATGGGCGGATCAACGCCAGCAACCCGTGCAGCGAATACATGTTCCTGGACGATACGGCTTGCAACCTGGCGTCGATCAACCTCATGAAGTTCGTCGGCGGCGACGGCGTCTTCGATTATCGGCGGTATCGGGCCGCCAGCCGGATCTACTTGATCGCCCAAGAGATCCTCGTCGACCACGCCAGCTATCCGACCGACCGGATCGCCGAAAACAGCCACCGCTTCCGCCCGCTCGGCTTGGGTTACAGCAACCTGGGCAGCGTGATCATGTCGGCGGGACTGCCCTATGACAGCGAAGCGGGACGCGGGTTGTGCGGCTCGATCACGGCGATCATGCACGGGGCGGCCAACTACGCCAGCGCGGAGATGGCGGCGGTCGTCGGTCCGTTCGAGGGTTATGCCGACAACGAAGTTCCGATGTTGAACGTGATGCGGATGCACCGCGAAGCGGTCGAGCAGATCGACGATGCCGGCCCCCCGGAGTTGAAGCAGGCCGCCCGCGAACTGTGGGAAGGGGTCTTGGAGATCGGTGAGAAGCACGGCTTCCGCAATTCCCAAGTCACCGTGCTGGCCCCGACCGGGACGATCAGCTTCATGATGGACTGCGACACGACCGGGATCGAACCCGACATCGCGTTGGTCAAGTACAAGCAGTTGGCGGGGGGCGGCATGCTCAAGCTCGTCAACAACACGGTCGCCCTGTCGCTGAGCAATCTCGGCTACACGGCGAGCCAGGTGGAGGCGATCATCAAGTACATCGGCGCCAACGACACGATCGAGGGGGCGCCCGAATTGGATCCCGCGCATCTGCCGGTTTTCGATTGTGCCTTCAAGCCGGCCAACGGCATTCGCAGCATCCGCTGGCAGGCTCACGTCGCCATGATGGCCGCGGCTCAGCCGTTCCTATCGGGAGCGATCAGCAAGACGGTCAACATGCCGAGCGACGTCACCCCCAAGGACATCGCGGAGGCCTATTTCTGGGGTTGGGAACTGGGGCTCAAGGCGATCGCGATCTACCGCGATGGCTCGAAGCAGTCACAACCGCTGAACACGAAGCAGGACGATTCGTCGAAGGGACAAGCGACGGCGGAAGCCGTGCCACAGGAAGTCCAAACGGTCGAGCGGATCGTCTACAAGCCGCATCGCGAGCGGTTGGAAGACACCCGGCAAAGCTTGACGCACAAGTTCAGCATCTCCGGTCACGAAGGTTATCTCTGTGTCGGGCTTTATCCCGATGGCCGTCCAGGCGAAATCTTCATCACGATGGCGAAGGAAGGTTCCACGATCGGCGGGATCATGGACAGCTTCGGGACCGCCTTGTCGATCGCGTTGCAATACGGCGTGCCGCTGGAAGTGTTGGTCAACAAGTTCAGCCATACCCGGTTCGAACCGATGGGCCATACGACGAACAAGGACATCCGGATCGCCAAGAGCGTGGTCGACTACATCGCCCGCTGGTTGGGCCTGACGTTCCTGTCGGGGCACCCCGAGTTCGGGCGGGGCACCGCCAGCTCGCAACCGGAAGCCGGCTCACCCCCGGCTGGCACCGGAGCCCCGCTGGTCGCGGCGATCGCGTCTCCCCGGGTGCTGCCCACTGCCCCGGGCGTCGCGGATCCGGTGAGCGTCAAGGGGATCGGGGCCCGACCGTCGCGGCTGAGTGGGCCGACCGACCAGTTTGCCCGGTTCCAAAGCGATGCGCCGAGCTGTGACAACTGCGGCAGCATCACCGTCCGCAACGGCAATTGCTACCTTTGCCATAACTGCGGCAACAGCATGGGCTGTAGCTGACCCCCCCGTCGGCGAGTTGAACGCGATGGACCGATTGCAACGGTCCTTCGCGGTCAGCCTCGGCCAGAAATGTCAAATTGATTGCGGCTGGCTGTCCCATGGCGACGATCCTTAGCGTGTAAGCCGGTCGTCGAGCCCGCTATCGACACCCCGTTGCCCGAGCCCAAACGCGGTCGTGTCAACTCATCATTTTCGCGTAATCCGTAAGATCTGAGGCGATTGGGGTTTAGCAGGGCGGGCCAAATGTTCTAAATAGAGGACGGTCGCTGGCTTCGGGAGAGGGGCAAGGACAGATCGGTGATCGGCTGGCCGGGATGGATTCCCCTCCAGGATAAGTGTCAGCAATTCACAGATTCGCATGGATGGCAGAACGATGATCATCGCCCGCCGCAACTTTCTTGCCGCCCTAGTCGGCGGTACGGCCTCCTCGTATTGGTCGGCCGCGACGGCTCAGCAGCGCCCCAGCCTGGTCGAACCGGTTTACCGGATCGCGACGGCACCGGCCTCCGCCACACCGGCGCCGCTGGTGAAAACGCCGCCGCTGGAGATCGCGCTACAGATGGCCCGCGATGGCTTGAATCACAGCATCCACCGGATCAACGACTACACCGCGACGCTGGTCAAGCGGGAGCGAGTCGACGGGACGGTCGGCGAACATGACTACATGTTCGTGAAAGTGCGGAACCGCAAAGTCGCGAACGGCATCGTGACCCAGCCACTCTCGGTCTATTTGACCTACCTGCGACCGGCTTCGGTGAAGGGTCGCGAGGTGATCTATGTCGAAGGCCAGAACGACGGCAACATGATCGCCCACGAAGGCGGCTTCCGCGGCCGGTTCTTACCGACGATGCCGCTGTCGCCCACCGGCATGATGGCGATGCGTGGCCAACGCTACCCGATCACCGAAATCGGGATCGAGAATCTGATCGTCAAGCTGATCGAACGAGGCGAAACGGCGAAACGATTCAACGATGTCACTTGCAATTTCCGCAAGAACGCCAAGGTTCGCGACCGCGTCTGCACGGTGTTGGAAGTCAATCAGCCGACCCGTCATCCGGAGCTGGAGTTCCATCAGGCGCAGGTTTTCATCGACGACGAATTGACCCTACCGATCCGCTATGTCGCTTACGATTGGCCCGCCGCGGCAGGCGTCGCGCCCGACCTGATCGAAGAGTACAACTACATCGATCTGAAGCTCAACGTCGGGCTGACCGATGCCGATTTCGACCCGCGCAATCCCCAGTACGCGTTCTACTCGAAATAGACCCGGCGGCGCGGCATCTTGGGCCACGGTCCGGCGCGACCGTCAGCGGCATTCGCCCGCCGTAGCGAGCATCGCTCGCATTCGTACTCAGCGCGAAGCGGTACTCGCGTTCGTCGTCTCGCGTTCGTCGTCTCGCGCGGCGATGACGCCGGGATTTTGGGCGCCGCTGGCCGGCCCCGCGGTGAAATCTGGGTTCGGACTCTAGTGCTCTGTCATACCTTAAAGTTAGGTTTGAGTTGCGGTCGAAACTCTTGGCGAGTTCCGCTACTTAAAATTTCGGATTGGGACGTAGCGGAAGTCGCAGAGACTTTCGGTCGTTTCCGTTGCGGCCGAAACTCTTGGCGAGTTCCGCTACCCTAAACATTTGCTGTCCCAGACCACTCGGCTGGGGACACAGCCAGATGCTCTTAGCGCCACCAGGGACAGGGAAAATGAAATCCGGGATGAGCGAGCGAGGCTCGACCGTCCCGGGCGATGTGAGACGAGCGAGAACGCGC